>JAZOAS010000075.1:0-13304 GCA_045595605.1 Eubacteriales bacterium | reverse complement strand
ACTTCGCAGAAGAGCTTGCAGTAGCAAGAAATACAGGAATAGTCAACGGAATCGGTGATAACAAGTATGCACCGAGAAATACAATCACACGCCAGGATATGATGGCAATTCTCTACCGCGCACTCACAGAGCTTGGAATCGCGCTTGTACCGGTAGAAGGAATCTCAGTTGAGAGCTATCCTGACTATGCAGATGTAGCAGACTATGCTTCAGCGGCAGTAAAAGCACTTGTTGAAGCAGGACTTGTCAACGGTAAGTCCGGTTACCTCGCAGGTAACGAGACAACAACCCGCGCAGAAGTTGCAGTTCTCTTAAAGAGAGTTCTCGACTACATCGCAAAATAAAATTTGCGTTTTCTCCCTTTGAAAAAACACCCTACGGAAAAATTTTTCCGCAGGGTGTTTTGTTATACAAATGCAATAAAAAAGAGCCACACGGTGTGTGGCTCTCGTGGTTTATAAATTTTACTTTGTGCCGAAGATTCGGTCTCCTGCATCGCCGAGACCCGGAACGATATAAGCGTCATCGTTGAGGCACTTATCAAGCGCCGCAACATAGATGTCAACATCGGGGTGGTCTTCCTGAATCTTCTTAACGCCCTCGGGAGCTGCAACGAGGCACATAAGGCGGATGTCAGAAACACCGCGCTCCTTGAGCATCGAGATAGCGTCAGATGCAGAACCGCCTGTTGCGAGCATCGGGTCGGTAACGATAACTCTGCGGATTTCGATATCCTTCGGGAGTTTGCAGTAGTAAACAACGGGGGTGTGGGTCTCTTCGTTGCGGTAGAGGCCGATGTGGCCGACCTTTGCAACGGGGAGAAGGGTGAGAAGGCCGTCAACCATACCGATACCTGCGCGGAGAATCGGAACGATAGCAAGCTTCTTGCCGGAGATGTTCTTTGCGGTCATCTTTCCCATAGGAGTCTCAATTTCGACATCGCAGAGGGGGAGGTCGCGGGTAATTTCGTAGCCCATAAGAAGCGCAATTTCGTTGAGAAGCTCGCGGAAGTCCTTGCTTCCTGTGCTTTTATCTCTCATGATAGTGAGCTTGTGTTGAATAAGGGGATGGTCAATAATGTGAAGGTTTCCCATTTTTGTCACTTCCTTGTATTTATTAACATATTATGCTATTTATTATACTACGGTTGACCGAATAAGACAACTAAAAAAAGAAAAATAATCGAAAATAAAAGAAAATCTTTAAATAAGTATAAAAAAGCTCAAAAAAGTCTTGCAAAATCGCTCGAAATATCATAAAATATTTGTTAAAGTGGAAAGAGTTGCCAATGGGGGTGAGAGGGTGTGTTCAATATAGTTTTAGTCGAGCCTGAAATCCCCGCAAACACAGGAAATATCTCGCGCACCTGCGCCGTTACGGGCGCCTCTCTTCACCTTGTCCACCCGCTCGGGTTTGACATTTCGGATAAGCAGGTCAAAAGGGCAGGCCTTGACTACTGGCACTATCTCGACATACACGAGTATGGCGGAATAGAAGAGTTTTTTGAGAAAAACCGCGGCGGCAGGTTCTTTTTCTGCACGACAAAGGCTAAAAACATCTACACGGATGTAGAGTACCGCGAAAACGACTTTTTTATTTTCGGAAAAGAAACAAAAGGTCTTCCCGAGGAGCTTCTCATAGAGCATCCTGACGAGTGCATCAGAATCCCCATGCTTCCGACGCTTCGGAGCTTAAACCTTTCAAATTCCGTCGCAATTGTGGTGTATGAAGCGCTCCGCCAAATAGGCTTTGAGAATATGCAGCTCACGGGCGAGCTTCATAATTTTAACTGGGATACGGCTAAATAGTACATTTTGGCGAAAAAATATTATTAAAAAGTGAAAAAATTGTTAAAATAACAATGTAATATACAATGTTAATATGGTATAATAGTAACATTGGTAATATATGAAAATTTAAATGGAGGTATAGATTATGAATTACAAC
This sequence comes from Eubacteriales bacterium, assembly GCA_045595605.1. GTDB lineage: Bacteria > Bacillota > Clostridia > Oscillospirales > JAAYXM01 > SIG480. Next base: position 11,357 of record JAZOAS010000075.1, on the reverse strand, counting down.
AAAAAGACTATCGAAGACATCTCCCCGAAGGGTAAGCGCGTTCTTGTACGTTGCGACTTCAATGTCCCGCAGGACGATAACGGCAACATCACTTCCGACAAGAGAATCGTTGCGGCTCTCCCGACGGTTAAATATCTCGTTGAGCAGGGTGCAAGAGTTATCCTCTGCTCTCACCTCGGTCGTCCGAAGGGTGAGGTTAACCCGAAGTTCTCTCTCGCTCCGGTTGCAAAGCGCCTTTCAGAGCTTCTCGGCAAGGAAGTAAAAATGGCAGCTGATGTTATCGGTGAGAGTGCAAAGGCTCTTTCAGCATCCCTTGCTGACGGCGAAGTTATGCTCCTTGAGAATGTTCGCTACCACAAGGAAGAAGAGAAGAACGATGCAGCTTTCGCAAAAGAGCTTGCAAGTCTTGCAGAGCTTTATGTAAACGATGCTTTCGGTACAGCTCACCGCGCTCACGCATCAACTGCAGGCGTTGCTGATTACCTTCCGGCTGTTTGCGGTTACCTCATCGGCAAGGAAATCGGAATCATGGGTGAAGCTCTTTCAAACCCGAAGCGTCCGTTTGTTGCAATCCTTGGCGGCGCAAAGGTTTCTGATAAGCTCGGCGTTATCAACAACCTCCTCGAGAAGGTTGACACTCTCATCATCGGCGGCGGTATGGCTTACACCTTCCTCAAGGCAAAGGGCTATGAGGTCGGAACAAGCCTTGTTGACGATGAAAAGGTTTCCTACTGCAAGGAAATGATGGAAAAGGCAGAGAAGCTCGGAAAGAAGATGCTTCTCCCGATTGACACAGTAATCACAAGCGCTTTCCCGAGCCCGATCGATGCTGAAATCGCAATCGAAACAGTTGCTTCCGATGCAATTCCGGCAGACAAGATGGGTCTTGACATCGGCGAGAAGACACGCGCTCTCTTTGCTGAGACTGTTGCTTCTGCAAAGACTGTCGTATGGAACGGTCCGATGGGCGTTTTTGAAAATCCGATTCTCGCTGCAGGTACAATTGCAGTTGCAGAAGCTCTTGCAAATACCGATGCTACAACAATCATCGGCGGTGGTGACTCTGCTTCCGCTGTAAAGAAGCTCGGCTATGACAAGAAGATGACTCACATTTCAACAGGCGGCGGTGCTTCTCTTGAGTTCCTCGAGGGTCTTGCACTTCCGGGAATTGCATGCCTCGAAGACAAGTAAGGAGAATTTGACACAATGAACAGAAAGTACAGAAAGACAATTATTGCAGGAAACTGGAAAATGAACAAGACACCTTCTGAAACAAAGAAGATGTTTGAAGAGCTCAAGGGCGTTGTAGGAAAGCAGAAGTGGTGTGATGTTGTTCTCTGCGTTCCGTTTGTTGACCTTCCGGCAGCTTGCCGTGCAAGCCGCGATGCGAAGATTGCCGTTGCTGCTCAGAATATGCACTATGAAAAGAGCGGTGCATTCACAGGTGAAGTAAGCGCTGAGATGCTCAAGGAGCTTGGAGTCAAGTTTGTTGTTATCGGTCACAGCGAGCGCCGCGAATACTACGGCGAAACAGATAAGACTGTTAACCTCAAGGTAAAGAAGGCTCTTGAAGTTGGTCTCCGCCCGATTATCTGCGTTGGCGAAACACTTGAGCAGAGAGAGTTTGATGTTACTGCAGAGCATATCGCAATGCAGGTTAAGATTGCACTTGCTGACATTCCGGCTGAGAAGGTCAGAAAGCTTGTGTTTGCATACGAGCCGATCTGGGCTATCGGTACAGGCAAGACTGCAACTGCTGAGCAGGCTGCAGAGGTCTGCGGTCTCATCCGTTCAGTTATCCGTGCAAAGTACGGCGCAAGAATTGCTCGCGCAGTTACAATCCAGTATGGCGGCTCGATGAACCCGAAGAACGCTGCAGAGCTTCTTGCTCAGGGCGATGTTGACGGCGGTCTCATCGGTGGCGCATCACTTAAAACGGAGGATTTTGCTGCAATAATCAACGCGGCAAACCAGTAATAATATGAGTACAAAAACACCTATTACACTTATCATAATGGACGGATTCGGAAACGCTGAAAGCGGTAAGGCAAATGCGATTTCCGCGGCAAACACTCCGAATCTCGATAAGATTTTTGCTGAGAACGCTCGCTCTTCTCTCCGCGCATCAGGTCTTGATGTCGGTCTTCCCGACGGCCAGATGGGAAATTCCGAAGTAGGCCACACAAACATCGGCGCAGGCCGTGTTGTTTTCCAGGACCTTCCGCGAATCTCCCGCGCGATTGAAGACGGCAGCTTCTTTGAAAACCGTGAGCTTCTTGCCGCTTGCGAAAACTGCAAGAAGAACGGAACAGCGCTTCACCTCATGGGTCTTATGTCAGACGGCGGTGTCCACAGCCATAATACACATGTCTGGGGTCTTCTCCGCCTTGCGAAGAAGGCAGGCGTTGAAAAGGTCTTTATCCATTGCTTCCTCGACGGTCGAGATGTTTCCCCGACTTCGGGCGCTGCTTTCGTTCAGGAATGTGCTGAGAAGTGCGAGGAAATCGGCGTCGGTGCAATTGCTACCGTAATGGGAAGATACTACGCTATGGACCGCGACAACCGTTGGGAAAGAGTAGAGCGTGCATACCGCGCGATAGTCTTTGCTGAAGGTGAGGCTATGGAAAGCGCCCCCGAAAAAGTAAAGAAGTCATACGAAGACGGAAAGACAGACGAGTTTGTCGAGCCGGCTGTTATGCAGGGCTATAAGGGCTTGTCAGAGGACGATTCAATAATCTTCTTCAACTACCGTCCTGACCGTGCGCGCGAAATCACAAGAACCTTCGTTGATACCGCGTTTGACGGTTTTGACCGCGGCGAGGGATTCAAGAGAGTCCACTATGTCTGCATGACACAGTATGACGCGAAGATGCCGAATGTCCATGTTGCTTACGCTCCCGAGACTCTTGAAAATACTTTTGGTGAGTACATTTCGTCTCTCGGTGTCCGTCAGCTCAGAATTGCTGAAACCGAAAAGTATGCTCATGTAACCTTCTTCTTCAACGGTGGCGTTGAGAGAATGTACGAGGGCGAGGATCGAATCCTCGTAAATTCTCCGAAGGTTGCAACTTACGACCTTCAGCCTGAGATGAGCGCATATGAAGTTACCGACAAGGTAATCGAAGCTATTGAAAAGCAGATTTATGATGTTATCATCTTAAACTACGCAAACTGTGACATGGTAGGCCACACGGGCGTATTTGAAGCGGCTGTAAAGGCTGTTGAGACGGTTGATGAATGTGTCGGTCGCGTTGTTGAGGCAGTTTCCTCAGTCGGCGGCGTCAGCGTAATCACCGCAGACCACGGCAACGCTGACAAGATGCTCGAGGAGGACGGCGTATCTCCGTTCACCGCTCATACCACAAACACAGTTCCGTTTGTTATCGTAGGCGCAGATGTCAAGCTCTCCGACGGTAAGCTTTGCGACATCGCTCCGACAATGCTTGACCTCATGGGCGTAAACCAGCCCGCCGAGATGACAGGCAAATCACTCATAGTCGAATAATTTTCCACATAAAACTATAAAAGAAAAGGAGAAAAGAAAAATGAAAAAATTTGCAGAAATCGTAGATGTAGTCGGCCGTCAGGTTATCGACTCACGCGGCAACCCGACAGTTGAGGTTGATGTTTATGTTGATGACGGTATCAACACATACATCGGTCGCGCAGCAGTTCCGTCAGGTGCATCCACCGGTATCTTCGAAGCTTGCGAGCTTCGCGACGGCGACAAGTCAAAGTACATGGGCAAGAGCGTTTACAAGGCTGTTGACGCTGTAAACAACGACATTGCTGAAGCAATCATCGGTATGAACGCTCTCGACCAGGTTGAAATCGACCGCACAATGATCGAGCTCGACGGCACACCGAACAAGACAAAGTTTGGCGCAAACGCTATCCTTGGTACTTCCCTTGCTGTTGCTAAGGCAGCTGCTGAAGCTCTCCAGATGCCGCTCTACACATACATCGGCGGCGTAAATGCAAAGACTCTCCCGGTTCCGATGATGAACATTCTCAACGGTGGTGCTCACGCATCAAACAATGTTGACATCCAGGAATTTATGATTATGCCGGTTGGCGCACCGAGCTTCAGTGAAGCTCTCCGTTGGTGCACAGAAGTCTTCCACAACCTCAAGTCAGTTCTCAACGGTATGGGCATGACAACTGCAGTTGGTGACGAAGGCGGTTTTGCTCCGAACCTCAAGAAGGACGAGGACGCTATCAAGGTTATCCTCGAGGCTGTTGAGAAGGCAGGCTTTAAGCCGGGCGAAGACTTTATGATCGCTATCGACGCTGCATCTTCTGAGTGGTATCAGGAAGACGGCACATACTTCCTCCCGAAGGCAAAGAAGACAATGACAAAGCAGCAGCTTGTCAACTACTGGAAGAAGCTCACTTCAACATACCCGATCATCTCTCTTGAAGACGGTGTTGCTGAAGAAGACTGGGAAGCATGGGGCATGCTCACAAAGGCTATCGGCGATAAGGTTCAGCTCGTTGGTGACGACCTCTTCGTTACAAATGTAGAGCGTCTTTCAAAGGGTATCGACCTTGGCGTTGGTAACTCTATCCTCATCAAGGTTAACCAGATCGGTTCTCTCACAGAGACACTTGATGCTATCCAGATGGCTAACCGCGCAGGTTACACTGCTGTTGTTTCTCACCGTTCAGGCGAGACTGAGGACACAACAATTGCTGACATCGCAGTTGCTCTCAACGCAGGTCAGATCAAGACAGGTGCTCCGAGCCGTACAGACCGTGTTGCAAAGTACAACCAGCTTCTCCGCATCGAGGAAGAGCTTGGCGACAGCGCAATCTACCTCGGCCGCAAGGCATGGTTCAACCTTAAGTAATTTAAGAAAACATAATAAAAAAAGCCAAGTCGAAAGACTTGGCTTTTTTGTGTGCAGAAAGCTGCTTTTTTAAATATTTCCGCTTGTATCGACCGAAAGAACTTTCACATAGCGCTTTATTTTGTTTGAAGAAAGCTCTGTTGCAACGGTTGAGGCTATCTGATTTTCTCTAGCTGGAACAAAATCAGCGCTATCAGAAGAAAATACTCTGTAATAGCAGTGGTTTTTATCCTCAACCTCGCTCCAGCGGAGTGTGCCGTCTGAAATCTCAAGAATTTCAGCCTCGACAGGAGAGGACTTCTCAACATAGTCAGTTGTGAAATACGTAACGCTCTCCGGCTTGAGAGTGTATGTGGGATTGCCCTTTGATATCACCGCGGAATAGTCCTGCAAATCTGCAAACTCGTTATACGGGACATTTGCGGGGTCAAATTCATAAACTCTGATATCTTTTTTGAAAAAGTCTCCATCGAGCTTAATCTCAACCGCCGTCTTGTTGCGGTTTACCATGCCAACGGTTACACTTTTGTCTCTGTTAAAGATGCCGCATGCCCTTATGTTCTTATCGGGAGATTCAATGTCAAGAACCTTGGAGTTTCTCTTAAATAACTTGGTAAAAAGCGAGATGCACCAATAATGTGCCCGTGCTCCGTAGTCGAGGTTTTCGTCGTCCCACTTCAAAAAGCCCCACTTGTTGTATTTGCTGTCTGCGGTGGTGGAGAAGAATCGCTCTCCCTCGCTCCATTTCCGTGCATATTCTTCACCCGAGGTTGAATGCGCACAGCTGTAAGGATCGGGATGGTCAATATACGACCAGTAAGCAACGGCAAAAACACCTGAATTTATAGCGGCGAAAGCCATTTCTGTCAGCATAAGTCCGCAATATGCCTGCTCGTAAGGGTCGCTGAAATAACGGCAGGTGTCAACAACCGTGCCCTTGTTGAAAGTAAGCTGACCTTCGTTTTTCTGCGTTCCCATTTCGCCGAGGATAACGCGCTTTCCGAAGCATTCGATGGATTTATCAACTATCTCCTTGCATTTTTCTGCGAAGAAGTCATAGAAATCGAGGCTGTATATGTCATATCCGCGCTCATAGATATGTACGCAGAAATCTTCGGAGATATCAGGCATATTCTCAATCGCCCAATCAATCGTCCTGTCCCAATCGGCGTATCCGCTTGCATCGGTTGCAAGAAGCCCTATAGGGAGGTCTTTTTTCTGGAAAGCCGCATAAAGCCCTTCGTGATATTTTTTGAAAAGCGGAAGATTATCGGCGAGAACGCCGTACATAACGCGGGAAAGCTCGTTTGAGAAGCAATAGTAACGGATGTGCTTTACATCTTTTTCGTAGTAAAGATAAGCAAGGCGCTCGGCGACATCATCGCAGTATTTTTTAATTTCCTCATCTGAAAAATGAAGAGCACCCATTCCGGGAGTAAGATACATTGGCGTATCTGTCTTTTTCTGCATCTTTTCATAATAGTCTGCAAATTCGTCCATCGCTTCTTTTGTCCAGTTGTGGAAACCTGCAAAGGTGCGCATGAATCCGGGAGAGGCTTCGCGGTAACACTTACAGACGTATTGGTTAAAATGCTCTTTGTCGATAATGTGATACATAGTTGCATCGTTATTATGGAAGCCTGCACCGCCAAAGGTATGTGCAAACTGATGTTTCGTTATTTTAAAAGTTTCCATACAGCACCTCTGTTTTATTCGTAAAGTTCAAGCATCTTCTGCATGCCGCGGAGGTATCCGAAAACATTTGCTCGTGCAGTGTGTCCCCAGCGCGTATCGTTGTTTATAAACGGAACATGGTCATCAAGAACAAGACCATTGTATCCGCTCTTCACCAACGCTCTCATAACCTTTGCAGGGTTATATCTGCCGTCACCGGGGAAGCACTCCCAGAAATTGTCAACCGTTCCCTGAACATCTCTGAAGTGAACCATATGGATTTTGCTGCGCGGAACGAATTCATCTATAATGCTCATAACGGTTTCTTCACCGCCGAGCTGAGAGAACGTACCCATACAGAAATTGATTCCCCATGCATCGCTTGACGTCATCTTGTCGGCGCGGAGGAGGTCTTCGGGGGAGATGAAGATTCTGTCAACGCCTGCAACATTTTCGATTGGCGGGTCAGAGGGGTGAATTATGAGCTTGACGCCTGCCTTTTCTGCTTCGGGGAGAACGGCTTTTATGAAATACTCATAGTTTCTCCACAAATCTTCTTTTGTGGGAGGGGTAATCTCCTTGCCGAATCTCGCCATATGCTCCGCGCTTACCGCGTAGGCATTTTTGCCTTCTTTCGCAAGTTCGTTATTAAACGCCGAAACCTTCGCTCCGCCACGCGCGGGGTTGGTGATGCTTGTGCGCCAAGCCCATGTCGGGCAGAAGTGATGACCGAGGATTGGGATGCCGACATCGCCCATGTTTCTTATGGTCTTGATGTAATTCTCAATTTTTTCGTCCCTGTCGCGTGTTCCGAGCATAATCGCTTCAAAAAAACGGATCGGAACATTTTCTATCATCTCAAGCTTTAATTCAAACTTTTCGGTGTACTCACGAAGCCACTTCAGAGCGCGTACCGTCCAGAAGTCCTCATCGCTTGTTGCGATAGGCGGAGTATTAAAGTGGAAGCCTTCGCTTCCGAGCTGACGAGCCATAAGAAGCGCGTCGTCATTAAACTCTTTTATTGCTCCTAAAATTATCTTCATATCGGAATCTCCTTAAAAACAACCGCTCATAATGGCGTCAGAGCCGCCGTCAACAATCATGACAGAGCCTGTCATTGGGTGAGAAGCTTCTGTCGCGAGGAAGTATGCGTTGTTGCCCATTGTTTCTTTTGTTGAGAATTCTCCGAGCAGAATCTTCTTCTTTCTGCTCTCAACCTCTGCCGCGTCATATTCATCCTCATATCGCGTTGTCCATATTGCGCCGGGTGCGAGGCAGTTTACGCGCACACCGTACGGCGCAAAATCAAGCGCAAGAGCCTTTGCCATAGATGCAATCGCACCCTTACTTGCAACGTATCCGCTACGCTCGGGAAGAGCATCTTTGTAGTTTATCGAACCGACAAAAACTATTGTCGCGCCCTTTGCTTTTCCCGTTCTTATCATCTGCTTGACCGCCGCGCGAGCAGGCATAAAGTAGCCGACGACATTTGTTGTAAGAACGTTCTGCCATTCTACGGGATCTACCGTAAGCGGGTTCATCCATCGTCCGAGGTTTGCGGCGTTGCAGATAACAGAATCAAGCTCTATGCCCGCATCCTCGATTTTTTTAAAGAGATTTTCGGTATCGGTTATGGCATCAAGCGGAGAATATCCAAATCCGAAGCAGGGAACGCCAAATTCCTTTTCAAGCTCTGCGGCAACAGCCTTCGCGTCGCTCTCGTTTCGGCTGGTAATTACGGTCTGCCAACCCTCTTTTAAAAACTTTCGTGCGATTCCGAGGCCTGAATTTCTGACGGCTCCCGTTATAAGAACACTTTTCATAAAAAAACTCCTTTGATTTAATTACCATTTATAATAATTTACTTCTTTTCCGCGCACACCAACATCGACCTTATAAATCCTTCCTGCTTCGGTGAAGGTAGAAAGGTCATCCTTTGCGGCTGTCGTGATATAGAGTTTCGATAAATCCTTATCGCCAAACGCGCACGAAGAAGCTTTAGGACAAGGGACTCTTATTTCGTCGGTTATCGCCCCTGTTTCCTTATCTATATGAATAACTCTGTGTCCGTTCCAAAGAGCTACCCACAGATTGTCGTTTTCATCGAGCGTCATCCCGTCGGGAAGCCCGAATTCTGCGGGAATGTCAACAAACTTTCTTCGTCCTGAAAGTGTCCCCGTGGACGCATCAAAGTCAAAAATCTCTATCATTTGTTTTGGCGAATCTATATAATACATTTTCTTACTATCGCGAGGCCAATCAAGACCGTTAGAACACGCACATTCATCGAAAAGCTCCGTGAGAATACCGTTGCAAAGTCTGTAGAATGCGCCTTTTCCGTTATAGTCTGTCGTTCCGACATAGAGAGCACCGTCGGGGCCGACCTTGCCGTCGTTAAAGCGCCTTCCCTTGATGTTCATCTTCTGATGAGCGAGTGTCATATTCCCGTCATTGTCGAGGCGGTAAATACCGTCTTGGAGCCCTAAAAGCAAATCGCCGTTTTCGCAAAGCGCGATGCAGCCTATCTGCTGGGGCAGTTCAGTTTTTCTGACGGAATCCCCGCGCATTTTGTATATAGCTTGTCCGAGTATGTCGAGAAAGTGAAATGTATCGTTTCTTGAATCCCAAAGCGGATTCTCGCCTGCTTCAAGAGAGGCAGCATAAATTAACTCAAGCTCGTTTTTCATTTTCTTCACCTCTTCGATACAATTATATATGTTTATTGGTGTATGGTAAATTAAATATATCGTTTTTTAATATAAGTATATTGACTTATTTTGCGAAGTGAGGCATAATTAAACAAAAAGGAAGCGGGAGAGAAAAATGAAAAAAACCATACTTGAAGCAAGGTCATTTGCTTCGCAAGGCGTAGTTGCGCAAAAGCGAATTGTGAAGAATTACGAAATAGATATTGAATGTGGGGATGACAGAATATATACATATAACGATAAGACGTACAAGCTCAAACGCGGGGATGTTCTCGTGAGAACACCGGGCGGAGAGGTTGCGGCCTTTGGTCTGCAGAAGTCTCATCTTCTGACGCTGGATTTTTCTTCTTCCCAGAATGATGTGATGTACAGCAGAAATGTCCCGGGTGAAATTGCACCGCTTACGGATAATGAGCTCATATGTGAGCTTCCCGATGTGATGCACCCGAGAAATCCGTATATGCTGTTTGAGTTGTACGAAAAGCTTATTCGCACTCCTTCGCTCTCATCAAGCGCGGCGCATTCCCTCGTTGATGAAATAATCTTCATCCTGAACGCTGAGGTCGCGCATAAAAAGTATATGCACGAAAAAAACGGCAACGATGTTATGGAAAAAGTTATAAATTATATGGGAAAAAACCTCTCAAACCGCATCACACTCGATGAGCTTGCAGAAGTTGCAAATTTTGAAAAAAGCTATTTCATAAGGTTTTTCAAGAAAGAAAGCGGAAAAACTCCTTTTAAAATGCTCAGAGAGATGAGGCTCGAGCGCGCATCCGACCTGGTCGTATCGACGGATATGAAAATTTGCGATATTGCAAGCAGCTTGGGATATAACACGACCTCCTTCTTTATTTCGGAGTATAAAAAACGCTTTGGCGTAACACCGTCGTCACACAGACAGGGAATATGGAAAGACGGATTTTACAAATAAAAGTCTTGACAAAACTTTCTCTTTAGTCTATAATAATCAATGTTCGGTTTGGACGATTAGCTCAGCTGGTAGAGCATCTGCTTGACGTGCAGAGGGTCAGCGGTTCGAGTCCGTTATCGTCCACCACGAAAAAGCAAGTCAGAAGACTTGCTTTTTTTGTACCGTTTTCGATTTGAGGTGAGGAATGTGGATATTGACAGAATTATAAGAGAGTGCGGGCTTTCTGAAACTCTTGTTAAAATAAATATAAAAGAAGAAAATGCTTCTCGTTTGCTTAATGCCTACGACAAAGGAGATGAAGCCTTTGGGGAAGAACTCGATACTGTCGCAAAGCTTGAAAACATTTCGCCAGAAGAGCTCAATCTCTATATCTATATCTGCATCTACTGCAGAACATATAACCTCTATCTCGAAAAGCAGATTCCCGACAGCATCTTTTTCGATACCGTCCGCCGCGAGGTAGAAACGATGACAGGGCTTTGTGTGAAAGAAAAGGGAATATACGGAATTTTGCAGAATAAATATCGCGCGTGGATGCGCTATTCTCTTGACGGGCACCTCTTTGCGCTCGGCGCGCTGAATTTCGAGCTTCGGCTTAACAGCGAGTTTGAGGGCGAAGTTTCCGGTGTGCGCCTCGAAAAAGGCGACACCCATATCTCCGTCCACATCCCCAGAGACGAAAAGCTTTCGGAGGAGAAGTGTGAAGAAGCATACTGCCTTGCCCGCGAATTTTTCAAAAAGTATTTCGGAATGGAGAAGATAATATTTCTCTGCCATTCGTGGCTTTTGCACCCGTGGCTTGAGGAAGTCCTTTCCGAAGATTCAGGAATTATAAAATTCTCAAAAAAGTACAAAAAAATCGAGGTCCTTGATAACCTCGTTGAAGTAAAATTCTGGCTTTTTCCGGATGATGAAGATACCCCGATTGAAAACTTGCCTCAGAACACCTCGCTCCGGAGAGCATTTGTCGAAAAGGTAAGCGCAGGGGAAAGTGTCGGCGTTGCCTGCGGAATAAGAGTATAATAGAAATAACCCCCGGCTGATGTAATCTTTCACCTTACATCACATCCGAGGGTTATTTCTGATTACTCTTGATATCTAACATCATTTTAACCTCTCTTTCGCTATCTCTGCATCTTCTGTTTGATAACTTCCCGTGTTCCTTTCAAGTTCGGGAATGTCCGAAGCACC
>JAZOAS010000074.1:0-2244 GCA_045595605.1 Eubacteriales bacterium | reverse complement strand
CATTCAAAACCAATACTTCCTTATGCGGCTGTGGCCAATGATGCACGATTTTTTGTTAATTAAGCTTTGATTTTACGAATTCAATCTGTTTCTCAACTGAGCCGACGCTTGTTCCACCTTCTGAAATGCGCTTTGAAACGCAGGTTTCAAGACTTATTTCGTCATAGAGGTCATCGTCAAACAAATCGGAGAATTCTTTGTATTCTGAAAGTGTAAGCTCTTCTAAAACTTTACCGTCTGCTATGCACTTAGCAACAATCTGACCAGAGATTTTATAAGCACTGCGGAAGGGGAGACCTTTCTTTACGAGATAATCTGCAAGGTCTGTTGCATTTATAAATCCCTTCTGTGCGGCGCGCTTCATATTCTCTTCAAGCGGTCGCATTGTGGCGAGCATAGGAGCGAGGACCTTAAGGCACATGATAACTGTTTCAACAGCATCAAAGATGCTTTCCTTATCCTCCTGCATATCCTTATTATAAGCAAGGGGAAGTCCTTTGAGGACGGTGAGGAGAGCCATAAGGTCGCCGTAAACTCTGCCGGTTTTTCCACGGATGAGCTCTGCCATATCGGGATTTTTCTTCTGTGGCATAATTGACGAACCTGTTGTATAAGCATCTGAAAGCTCAATGAATTTAAACTCCCAGCTTGCCCAGAGAATGAGCTCTTCGCTCATACGGGAGAGATGCATCATAAGGATTGAGAGTGTTGATGCAAGCTCAAGTGCGAAGTCGCGGTCAGAAACACCGTCAAGGCTGTTGAGGGTAATGTCTGAGAAACCGAGTTCCTTTGCTTCCAGACGGCGGTCTGTGTCATATGTTGTACCTGCAAGAGCACAGCTTCCGATAGGGGAAATGTTCATGCGCTTTTTGCAGTCCGAAAGACGGTCGAGATCGCGAAGGAGCATCATTGCATACGCCATAAGGTGATGTCCGAAGGTAATCGGTTGAGCTCTCTGGAGATGTGTGTATCCGGGCATGATAGCTGATTTGTGAGCTTCTGCCTTTTCGCAGAGAGCGGAAATGACTTCCTTGCAAAGAGACTCGATTTCTGCTGTCTCGTCGCGGAGATACATACGAAGGTCAAGTGCTACCTGGTCGTTGCGGCTTCTTGCGGTGTGAAGTTTTTTTCCGACATCGCCGAGGCGTTCAGTAAGAACCTGCTCAACAAACATATGTATATCTTCGCAGGACATATCGAATGTAAGAGCTCCTGAATCAAGGTCAGCGAGAATACCGGAAAGTCCGGTAATAAGAGTGTCAGCCTCGTCCTTCGTAATTATCCCTTTTGCACCGAGCATTAAAGCGTGAGCCATACTGCCCTTGATGTCCTGACGGTACATCTTGCAGTCAAAATGAATGGAAGAGTTAAAGTCGTCTGCGATGCTGTCTGTAATTCCGGAAGTTCTTCCGGCCCACATTTTACTCATATTACTTACCGTCAACGATAGCCTGAGTCTTTATCGGGAGACCGAAGAGGTTGATAAAGCCGTTTGCATCAGTCTGGTCGTAATCGCTTTCGCCGAATGTAGCAATTTCTTCGCTGTAAAGTGAGTAATCGCTCCATACGCCTGCATTGATCATATTACCCTTGTAGAGCTTGAGGCGAACCTTACCTGTAACCTTCTCCTGAGTCTTGTCAACGAAAGCAGAGAGAGCTTCGCGGAGCGGAGTGAACCACTGGCCGTTGTAAACAAGCTCTGCAAAGGTGATAGAGAGCTTCTGCTTCTCGTGGAGAGTGTACTTGTCAAGGCAGATAGACTCAAGAACGCTGTGAGCCTTGTAGAGGATAGTACCGCCCGGAGTCTCATAAACGCCACGGCACTTCATGCCCACAAGACGGTTTTCGACGATGTCGAGGATACCGATACCGTTTTCGCCACCGAGCTTGTTGAGTGCGAGGATGATGTTCTTTGCGCTCATCTTTTCGCCGTTAAGCGCAACCGGAGCACCCTGCTCAAAGTCGATTTCAACATATGTGGGTTTGTCAGGAGCCTTGAGGGGAGAGATGCCCATTTCAAGGAAACCTTCTTTTTCGTACTGCGGCTCATTGCCGGTATCCTCAAGGTCAAGGCCTTCGTGAGAAAGGTGCCAGAGGTTCTTGTCCTTTGAGTAGTTTGTTTCGCGGTTAATCTTAAGCGGAACATTGTGAGCTTCCGCATAGACGATTTCTTCTTCACGGGACTTGATATCCCACTCACGCCACGGAGCGATAATCGGCATGTTCGGAGCAAAGTGCTTTATA
>JAZOAS010000073.1:0-2093 GCA_045595605.1 Eubacteriales bacterium | reverse complement strand
GATGTACCTGTTTTTCCGCCGATTCTGTATCCCGAAACTCTTGCATTTTTACCTGTTCCCGTTGCAACAGTCTCTTCAATTGACTTATTTATAAAGTCTGATGTCTTTTCAGAGATAATCTGACGGACTACTTCAGGCTCATTTTTCGATATAACAATCTTGTTATCGTCAACTATTTCCTTTACGATATGCGGCTTCATGAGCTTTCCGTCGTTGACAACGGCGCCGACAGCGCAAACCATCTGCATCGGGGTTACCTTGAAGGTCTGACCGAATGATGCAACCGCGAGACTTACCTTGTTCTTCGGGTTTTTGAAGTCCTTTTCGTTGAAGAAGTATCCACTTGCTTCACCGACAAGGTCAACACCCGTCTTGTCAAGAAGTCCAAACGCGTCGCAGTAGTCGTAGAACTTCTCGTTTCCGACCTTTGCCACTATGCTCATAAGAGAGCAGTTGCACGACTTCTCAAGCGCCTGCGAAAGAGTTATGTTCTTGCCGTGGCCCTCGCGTTTCCAGCAGTGGATAAGGCGGTCAGCAACACGCGTAGCACCAGGACATTCAAAAGTTGAATTCTCGTTTACAACGCCTTCCTCATAGCCCATCGCAACCGTGAGTATCTTGAAAACAGAACCCGGCTCGTAAGCATCGGATATAAACTTGTTTCTCCACGATGCCTGAAGTTCGTTTGAGCGAACCGTTTTCTTATCCTCTTCGGGAGCTTCCTCAATCCTCTTGAGCGCACCCTCGTCCGTAATCACAAACGGTTCGTTGAGGTCAAAGTCACCCATCGTAGCCATAGCGAGAATCTCGCCCGTTTTTATGTTATAAACAATGCCTGCACCGCGGTTTTCGATTTTCCCGTCAATAACCGCTGTCTGAAGGTGATTCTCGAGCACCTGCTGGATCGTCTCGTCAATAGTCAGAACTACATTCTGACCGTTCTGCGCATCATAATACTCCTCATACTGGAATGACATCGCCGTTCCGCGCGCATTTTTCGCCGCGATAACTCTTCCCGGCATCCCCTTGAGGGTATTTTCATATTTCATCTCGATTCCGAAAAGGCCTGAATTATCGTCACCGCAGAAGCCGATAACCTGCGACGCGAAGCTTCCGTAAGGATAATAGCGCTTTGTATCCTCTGCAAGGTGGATACCCTTTACCTTATTCTCCTTTATTGCTTCACGAAGGCGGGTCGCCTCTTCTATGCCTATTTTCTTTTTTATTACCTGGTAATAGCTCTTTTTGTTTTCCGTCTTCTTGAATATGTCGTCATACTCAAGCTCAAGCGTTTCGGCAAGGACCTTTGACGCAAGCTCCCTTGCCGCGTCGTCCTCCATTTCAGCAGGAGAGATAAACACAGTCTCCGCTGTTGCGCTTACCGCAATTTCTTTCATATTGCGGTCATAGATGACCCCGCGTTTCGGTGTGATTACTGTATCACGGGTCTGCTGTTCAATCGCGCGAGCCTGGTATTTCTTATATTCAATAAGCTGTGTTTTTACGAGTGCACCCGCAAGAGGAAGGAAACCCACGACGATGCAAATCACCATACAAAATATTATTCTACGAAGTATTTTATTCGAAGGACCCTTTCTTGCCATTTTCGTATCACCCCAAGTATATTAACAATGCGGAGAATGTGATAACAAACTCCGCTTGAATTTCCGTCTGTAATTTATATTGTTCAGACCGACACAATATTCCCTTTAATTTATGAATTCAACAATCGTGGAAAAGCCCTTTATAAGCCCTGTAACAAGCTTCGGTGCTTCTCTCTTCTCCTCTGCTCCGTATTCAAATCTGTCGCCGCCGGAGGTCGTGACATATGTAATCTGCGACTTGTCAATCTTGCTCATACCGAGCTTTGTTACTGCCCAATCGCGCACCTGTAAAGCGCCCATACGCTGATTACGCGCAATCTCAAGCATCTGAATTTCTTCTCGGAGATCTGCAAGCTCGTCATAGCTTCTGCGGTTCATGTCCGAAGCTTCCGTGAGCCCTACATATGAGAAAAGGAGAGACGCAAGCATAACGAAGGTTACGATTGCCGAGAAAACCGAAAACGAGCTTATCGATGTTTTCGCTCTCGC
>JAZOAS010000072.1:0-5991 GCA_045595605.1 Eubacteriales bacterium | reverse complement strand
GGCATATCGTGCTGATACTGCCCTACACCTATCGCCTTCGGTTCAATCTTTACAAGCTCCGCAAGCGGGTCCTGAAGGCGCCTTGCGATTGAAACCGCAGAACGAAGCGTCAGGTCAAAATCTGGCATCTCCTCTGCCGCAAGCTTTGACGCAGAATACACAGATGCTCCCGCCTCAGAAACCACCATATAAGAAACCTTTCTTTCAATCTGCTTAAGCGTTTTTGCACAGAAGAGCTCTGTCTCTTTTGAAGCTGTTCCGTTTCCGATTGCTATAATCTCTACACCCCAGCGCGTGATTTTATCCTTAAGAATTTCTGCAGACTGTCTCTCGCGGGCTTCGCCGTGAGTCGGGTAAATTACCGATGTATCAAGAACCTTTCCGGTTGCATCAACTACCGCAAGCTTGCAACCTGTACGGTATCCCGGGTCAAGACCTAGCGCGATTTTACCCTTAACAGGCGGCGCTAAAAGAAGCTGACGAAGATTTACACCGAACAGTTTGATTGCATCTTCACTTGCAACCTCCGTGAGCTCTGCCCTGATTTCTCTCTCAACCGACGGAAAGATAAGTCTTGAATAGGCATCGTCACAAGCCTCCTTTACAAGAGTTGCACACGGCGATACTCCGGTTACATAAAGAGATGCGATAGAACGAAGCGGACGCTCCTCATCCATTGAAATATCAACTTTAAGGATGCCTTCCTTTTCGCCGCGGTTGAGAGCAAGAATACGGTGACCAACTATCTTACTTACAGGCTGAGAAAACTCATAGTAGGTTTCATAAACCTTTCCCTCGTCCTCTTCCTTTGTCTTTTCAGAGCTTATGAGTCCGTGAATCCTCATAAGATTACGAACTCTCTTTCTCACTTCAGCATTGTCAGAAACATCTTCTGCGATTATATCAGACGCGCCCTGAATCGCAGAAGCAACATCCTCAACACCCTTTTCTGCATCTACATACTCTGCCGCAAGCTCCTCAGGTAAAACATCATTTCCCTGATTTCCCAAAATCGCTTCTGCAAGCGGCTGAAGACCCTTTTCACGAGCAACGGATGCGCGGGTTTTTCTCTTCGGGCGAAAAGGACGGTAAATATCGTCAATTTCCGCAAGCGTCACAGCGTTGTCAAGAGCTTTTGAAATTTCCTCGGTCAGGTTTCCCTGACCGTCAATAAGAGTTCTGACCTCTTCTCTTCTCGCATCGAGATTTCTGAGATACTCAAGCTTTTCAGCTATGTTTCTTATAAGCTGATCATCCATAGTACCGTGCTGTTCTTTTCTGTAACGCGCAATAAACGGTATTGTGTTACCCTCGTCAAGAAGAACGATTATGTTTGAAACATATTCCTCTTTTACATCAAATTCTTTTGCAATTATCTCAGCATATGACATGAACAAATTCTCCCTTACTTAAAACAGAATAAAATACATAATAACTGCATTTGCCACTCCTATAAGCGCACCCGAAATGACCTGTATCGGAGTGTGACCGACAAACTCCTTGAGCTTCGTTTCAGGGAGTTTTTCAGTTGCAAAAACATTGAAAGCTTCAATGATATCGTTAATGATTTCGGCCTGCTTTCCGGTTTCTCGCCTTACCCCCATAGCATCGTGACAAACGATTATTGCGAGAATTGCAGTCACAGCAAACTCGAAGCTCGAAACTCCGCATACAAGCGCAGAAACGGTAGCAAGAGAAACAACCGTCGCCGAGTGCCCACTTGGCATTCCTCCGTCGCCAAAAAGTCTTTCAATTTCGAATTTCTTATTGATAATTGTGTGAATGATAAGCTTTGCAATTTGCGCTATCAACCACGACAATATACCTGTCAAAAGAAACGGGTTATATATATACTTGAAAAAGTTTTCCATCGTTTTCTCCTTTTGAAGTTATTACTCTTATATTTTATAATGTTTTCCTCCTTTTTTCAAGTAAAACATGAACCTGAGACATCGTCAATATATTTCTTTTTCGTCTTCCTTTTTTTACATTTCTCGCGCAACTCCCCGTGTATTATTTATATATAACAAAAGAAAGGACAAAAACAATGAACATTACTTCTACGCGCCAAGGCGGCGAGCTTTTGATTAATTTATCCGGTGAGCTCGATCACCACGCCGCAAGATGCACAATACCCCAAATTTCAAGAATAATAGATTCTGAGCTTCCTTTAAAGCTTGTCTTTGACTTTTCAGGGATAAGCTTTATGGACAGCTCAGGAATCGCAGTTGTAATCGGCGGATACAAAAAGACCACCGGAATCGGTGGCGAATTCTCCGTAATTAATGTTCCGAAACAGGCTTATAAAGTCTTTTCTGCAGCAGGAATTTGCAAACTTATAAACATAAGAACAACTGAAGATTCTCTTACAAAGATATAGGAGGTACATATGAATATTATAAACGAAGTTTCAATCACTTTTCCAAGCAAATCCACAAACGAGGGCTACGCAAGAGCCGCAGTTTCCGCCTTTGCCGCACAGCTTGACCCTACACTTGAAGAAATAGGCGATATAAAAACCGCGGTAAGCGAGGGTGTTACAAACTGTATTGTTCATGCCTACCCTGACTGTGTCGGAAAGATTTACATACGGCTTCGAATTTTTGAAGGAAATCTGCTTGAGATTGTAATCCGCGACAGAGGACTCGGAATTCCCGACATAGCAGCCGCAAAAACGCCAATGTTTACAACAGGCGGTTCAGATCGCTCCGGTATGGGTTTTACAATTATGGAAAGCTTTACAGACAATCTCAAGGTACGCTCAACCCCCGGCAAAGGAACCACCGTAACAATGCGCAAGCGAATTTCAATGCGCAGCGGAGGTAGAAGTCTGTGACAGACACAGAAAAGCTCATTCAATGCGCAAAGAATGGCGATGAGTTCGCTTTCGAAAAACTTGTCACCGACAACTCACCGCTTATCTGGAGTATAGTCAATCGTTTTCTCGGACGAGGTGCAGAGGCCGAGGACTTATACCAACTCGGATGTCTTGGGTTACTTAAGGCTATACGCGGTTTTGACGAAAGTCTCGGCAATCAGTTTTCAACTTATGCTGTTCCGAAAATCACAGGTGAAATCCGCCGTTTTCTGAGAGATGACGGCGCAATAAAGGTCAGCAGAACAATTAAAGAGAAGGCAATAAAAATCAGGCATATTGCCGATAGGCTTCAGTTCGAATTTAACCGTGAACCGACTTTGTCCGAAATATCTGAGGCGAGCGGGTTTTCTGTCGAAGAAATTGCCGAAACAGAACTTGCAACCGCAAAGACAGATTCGCTTAATCGTGAAATCAACGATGACGGACAGACCCTTGGCGAAATAATCGGAGGCTCAGAAATAGAAGAGCTTGCGCTTGATAAGATTTCGCTTTCTGAGGCTATAAACAAGCTCCCTGAACGCGAAATCAAAGTTATAAGGCTTCGTTTTTTCAAATGTCTTACACAAACCCAGGTTGCAAAGGTTCTGGATATCTCTCAGGTTCAGGTTTCACGAATCGAGCGTTCTGCACTATCACATCTCAAAGATTTTCTATAAAAAACACATCGCTCTCGCGATGTGTTTTTCTTTACATATTTATAATACTTGACAAAAAACGACATTGTATGTTAACATAAAGTTAATAATTTGATAGAGGCGCGTTGATTATGAGTACCTGTCCCTTTATTCAGGATTTTTGAGACAGCAAAAGGAACCAACGCCGAAATGAAACATTTCTTCCTGATGAGATGTTTTGTTGGGCCGGTGCAGAATATGCTCCGGACTGTCACTGATATCGTGGAGAGCTATCTTTTTATGATTTCTTTATATCTTTGATATTCTGAGGTTATGAATTGCTTTTCGCATATCATAGCCTCTAATTTTTTAAGGAGGGTGAAATATGATTCACTTAAGAAAATCGCGCATATTTGCAACTTGCGCACTTGTCATCATGCTTCTCGTATCCGTCTTCCCCATGGCTTTTGCCGCGGATGTTGACCTTTCCGAGAACGAAAACGCAGTCGTTTTCATCGGCAACGCCGGCGAGTTCAATCCCGACGCTATGACGGAAGAAGAAATTGCAGATTACACGACTGCTGCTTCAACATTTATCGATAACTATTCCGACAATGTCGGCGCTATCGAGAGCGAGGCTTTTACAGCAGATCTTGAAAAAGCAGTTACTGCAAAGAGAAACGAGGTTGCTCCTTTCAGTACAGTCTTCTCTTTGATTCCGCCGGTAATAGCTATCGTACTTGCTCTTATCACAAAAGAGGTTTATTCTTCCCTCTTTATCGGTATTGCAGCAGGCGCACTTATGTATGCAAACTTCAACTTCGCAGGCACAATCGACCACCTCTTCTTTGACGGTTTCATCACCTCAATCGCTGACCCGTACAACATCGGTATTCTTATCTTCCTCGTTGTTCTCGGCGCGATTGTTTCGCTCATGAACAAGTCAGGCGGTTCAGCTGCTTTCGGTCGCTGGGCATCAACACACATCAAGTCAAAGGCTGGCGCACAGCTCGCTACAATTCTTCTTGGTGTTCTCATCTTTGTTGATGACTACTTCAACTGTCTCACAGTTGGTTCCGTTATGCGTCCGGCATCTGACAAATTCAAAATTTCCCGTTCAAAGCTTGCTTACATAATCGACTCAACAGCAGCTCCGGTTTGCATTATCGCTCCGATTTCTTCATGGGCTGCAGCTGTTGCGGGCTTTGTTTCAGAAGACCAGATTGGCGGTCTTGAGCTCTTCATCAGAGCTATTCCGTACAACTTCTACGCTCTTCTTACAATCGTTATGATGGTTGCAATCGTTCTTATGAAGTTCGATTACGGCCCGATGAAGAAGCACGAGATTAACGCTGAAAACGGCGATATCTTCTCTTCAACAGAAAAAGAAATGATTGAACAGCTTGAAGAAAAAGACGAAAACAAGAACGGTAGTGTATGGGACCTCATCGCACCTGTTGTTGTTCTCGTTGCAGGCTGTGTTCTCGGTCTCATCTACTCCGGCGGATTCTTCAGTGGAGATGCTTCTTTCGCAGAATCATTCTCCAATGCTGATGCTTCAGTAGGCCTTGTTATGGGTTCATTCGCAGGTCTTATCTTCTCGATAATCTACTTCCTCTGCCGCCGAGTTCTCACCTTCAAGTCTTGCATGGAGTCAATCCCCGAAGGCTTCAAGGCTATGGTCCCGGCTATCATGATTCTCTGCTGTGCATGGACACTCAAGACAATGACAGACAGCCTCGGCGCAAAGATATTCATTGCTGAATTTGTCCGCACAAGCGCAAGTGCAGTTCTTCCGATGCTCCCGGCTATCGTATTCCTTATTGCTGTTGGCCTCTCATTTGCAACAGGTACATCCTGGGGTACATTCGGCATTCTCATCCCGATTGTTCTTGCAATCTTCGGTGGCTCTATCAGCAACAAAATCTGCATCATCGCAATTTCAGCTTGCATGGCAGGTGCTGTTTGCGGCGACCACTGCTCTCCGATTTCAGATACGACAATCATGTCATCTGCAGGTGCGCAGTGCAACCACATTAACCATGTTTCAACCCAGCTCCCCTATGCACTTACAGTTGCTGCAGTTTCATTCGTAGCATATGTTATCGCGGGCTTTGTAAAGAGCGCTTGGATTTCACTTCCGATTGCGATAGTTCTTATGCTCGCAACACTCCTTGTTATCAAGGCAGTTTCAAAGAAAAAGGCATAAACAATTAAAAATTCATCAAGGCAGGTAATACTACGGTATTACCTGCCTTTTTTGTATAATGATAGCCGACGAGGAAGCTAAACTTCCCCGCCGGCTAAAATGAAGAGAGAAAAAGTTGTCTTTATTTTGCGATGTAGTCGAGAACTCTCTTTAAGAGAACTGCAACTTCTGCGCGGGTTGTTGTCTCGTTTCCTGCGAGGTAACCGGACTTACCGTTGACAAGTCCTGCTTCGACAAGTGCCTTGACTGCTTCCTTTGCATAGTCTGCTACATCTGCATAGTCAGGATAG
>JAZOAS010000071.1:0-3989 GCA_045595605.1 Eubacteriales bacterium | reverse complement strand
GTTCTCAATGTATAAGATAACGATGCACGTTGAGGGTATGATGTGCCCGATGTGCGAAAAGCATATGAACGATGCGATTAAGAAGAATCTCGATGTGAAGAAGGTAACTTCAAGCCATACTGAAAAGAGGACGGAGATACTTTCAAAACTTCCGTTTTCCGAAGACGAGGTTAAAAAGGCGGTAGCAGAAACGGGATATGAAATATCCGAATTCTCCTGCGAAAAGAAAAAAGGTTTTTTGTTTTAAAGATAATTAAACCGAGGCAGAATTTATTTCTGCCTCGGTTTTTATGTATCGTCTTCAATTATAGCGATTACCTGTGTGATAAACTTGGTTTCGTCATTGTGTTGGGGTGGCCCTTCAAGGAAGAGACTACGGAATGTACCTGACAATTTTATGCCATTTTCTTCGGCGTACGTGAGAAGTTTTTTTGTTACAGTCGGAATGTCCTCATAAGCTCCGTGGTGAAAGAGCGAAATTGCGCGAAGTGTTGGAATTTGCTTTATATGTTCGCCTTTGCTTGTGTTCGGTACGGCAATGCAAAACGAAACCGCTTCGGGTGCATTTAGAGAATGTTCGGTGAAATACATACGTTTTGTTGTATCTGTTCCGTATTCTCTCATGGCTTCAAGAGCCGTATTTCTCAAAAGAATTGTTTTTTCTGCGACCGATGTGCAGTTATAATTCCGATGGTAAACAATTTGATGTTCAATTGTGATTTCTTTGATAGTCTCACCTTGTTCAGCGGTTCGCTCTTCGAGCCTTTCGATGGTAAGATTAAGCTCATCCCTCATTTTTTTAAGTCGGGTTATCATTGGATGCAAATCGGTAGTGTCATTGTAGTATTGGTGAATTTCATCAAGGGTAAGTCCCAGATTTTGCAAAGTGCGTATTGTACGGACTTTGGTAAATGTATCAATGGTGTAGTAGCGGTTTGCGGTAGCGCTGTCTTTTTTGTCGGGAGCTATGAGTCCCTTTGCCTCATAATTGAGTATTGTTTTTCTTGTAATACCAACAGCCTTTGCAACCGCACCTATGGAAAATAAGTTTTTCTTATCCATAAAAAGCATCCCATCTCAGAAAAGTAAGAAATTCAAAAAAGCCTTGCATCGTACCTTGGGGTACGGTGTAGAATGATTATAGCATAGAAAATTTGAATTTTCAACAAAAAGAAGGTGAATGAAGGCACAGTTAAAACACATCTGTCCCAGTTCTTAAAAATTATTAAAGGGGGAACTTAAAATAAAAAAGCGAATTTTATGTTTAGTGTTATGTCTTTGCATGGCAGTAACATTGCTTCCGGCAACAGTGTTTGCAGCAGCTACAGATATTGATATTACATCAGCTGCGTACTATAACAGCGGTGATGTAAAGAGCCTCAATATAAACTTTGGTTGGGACACAGCTTCCGCAAGTAGCCGTCTTACGGTTATGACAAAGCGTTTGCGTTCCGCAGGAGAGGCCGGAACAAGCGGCTCTTACGGTGACTTCACCGACCTCGGTTATTACGGCAGAGCTTTTGGCTCATGGGATGAAGTTCTTGCAAATAGCAGTAAATTCGGTATTATTCTTTATACTGATGAGCACAAGATGGAAAGCAACACAACAAACACACTTTCTATATACTTTGAAGAGGGAGATATTCCTCTCAATGTTGATGGAACCTACTATCTCTATCTCTGGACATACTACGGCGGTCACTATTACCCCGATAACCTCTTTATGGTTCTCCAGGTAGAGAACGGCGCATTCCGGTTTGCTCCGGCTACCGGTCGAAACAGCTACGGAAAGTTTACTGTTCTCAAGGGTGGAGTTGCAACAACTCCTGAATTCAAGGATGTAAAGAAGGCAGACTACTTCTTTGAGCCTGTAAACTGGGCTGTTCAAAAGGGCATTACCAACGGAACAAGCCGGACAACATTCTCACCGAATGCAACATGCACTCGTGCACAGATTCTTACATTCCTTTGGCGTGCAGCAGGTTCACCCAAGCCTACAATCATGAATCCGTACACAGATGTAAAGATGAGTGATTATTTCTGCGATGCAGCTTTGTGGGCAAAAGAAAAGGGTATTTACAGCCCCAATGGCTATAAGTTTGAACCGAATGCTCCATGTACACGCGCTTCTACAGTTGAGTATTTCTGGCGTTATGCAGGCGCACCGTCTTTAACACGCGTTCCGTTCTCTGATGTTACAGAGGCAAGCGCACTTGAAAAGGCTGTTTCCTGGGCAGTAAGAAAGGGAATCACAAACGGTACAGGAGGAACTGCATTTTCACCGAATACAACATGCACCCGTGCACAGATTGTAACTTTCCTGCACCGTTACTTTGTAAAGTCACTTGATAACTCAAAGCTTATTTCTGATCTCACAAAGGCACTGGTACAGACAGAAACAAGCATGAAGCTTGACCCGAATCCGCCTGAAGATTACAGAAAACATCCGGATTGGTATATGTCACTTACCCCACCTGAAAAAATGAGCGACGCTCGCCTTTTGGCAGAGTATGAAAATATCCAGAAGGTAATTGCTGACTTCAAAGCACGCGATATCTATATGAGCGACGGTCCTTATTCTCGCGAGATTGATTTGTGGTCTGAAGCAAGTAGACGCGGACTTCTCGATGAGTAAAATATATTAACAAGAAAAGGGGATTTTAATTATGAAAAAAATTATTGCGCTTGTACTTATGGCTGTTATGGCACTTACACTTTTTACAGGATGCTCTGACCCGGTTTATGACGAGTTTGAAAACTTCCTCAATGTTGAGATGAAGGAAATCAATGAAAATTATGAAAAGATTAAAGCGGAAGTAGGAACATGGGAATCTCTCGCGGATGACACGGCTATTGCAAAAAGCATCAGCGACAATCTTCTTCCGATTGTAAACGACTCAATTGCGCGTCTTGAGGCTATAACTCTTGAAACTGAAGAAGTTAAGGATCTCAAGGCAAAATACGGCAAGGTAATGGATGCTTATAAGTTAGGCTTTGAAACTCTCCTTGAGGGTTGCCAGACACAGGATGAAGCAACCGTCAACGCGGGAAGTGAAAGTCTCAGCGCAGGCGTTGCTCTGCTTGACGAATACAATGCAGCACTTGAAAGCCTTGCAGCAGAGTTTGGAGCAGAAGTTGAATACTAAAATACATAATAAAAAATCACTAAGTCGATTCATTCGACTTAGTGATTTTTTGTAGTTTTTACAACTGGCACTCAATAAGTCCGTCGTCGCGGAGAGTGAGCTTTGTGCCAAACGGCTCGGACATGTTCTTGTAATACTCAAAGATTTCAGATGTGTAAGATCTTCTCGGGAGACCCTGCTCGGACTTGTTGCCTTTCATTGACATTTCGACCGGCATGAAGAGAAGTTTTGTGAGCTTGTTGTGCTCGTCAGTTTCCCAGTAGGGGATGACTGCGCGGAACATACGCGGATCTTCCATAAGACCGACGGTAAAGTTCTTTGAGCGGTTCTTTAAAAGCTCGTGAACGGTTGACTGCGATGTAAGCCCGTGCTTTGTAAAGAAGTCATCGGGAGCGCTTTCTACGCTGTAAAGCTGGAGAATAAAGTCGCCGAGTGAATAGAAAATCGGGCAACCCTTGTAGATTTCGACCGGACGGAGAAGGTGCGGTCCGTGACCGACGATAGCATCGGCACCTGCATCAATACAACGGTGAGCGAAGTCGATAAGGAACTGTGAGGGGTTTTCCTTTGCATCTCCGCTGAGCTCGTGAGAGTGAACGGAAATCATAATGTAGTCAGCCTGGAACTGTGCCTCATAGATTGCCTTTTCTACTCGCTTGATGTCTGCCTCTTTTATTGTAGTGACGACCTGTGCCTTGTCGCCTGCTTTGAACTTCAATGAGCCAAACTCAGCCTCATCAGGAGCAAGCTCTGCATAGTAGCCTTCCTTGCGGATGATTTCTGTTGAAACATTTATGTTTGTATCCTTTGCTATACGCTTTATGATGTCAAGGTCCTCTTGCG
>JAZOAS010000070.1:0-5668 GCA_045595605.1 Eubacteriales bacterium | reverse complement strand
CAAAAATCAATGCTTTTTGCTTATTGTACGAAAAAGTATTGATTTTCTATATGACTATGATATAATTTAGAAGTTAAAATAATTCTTTTGCAGGAGGAGAAAAATGAGCAGATTTGAAGAAGCAAAATCAATATATAAGAGCCTCGGCGTTGATGTTGAGGCGGCGATAGATGCGTTAAAAAATGTTCCGATTGCTATGCATTGCTGGCAGGGTGATGATGTTATGGGCTTTGACAGTGACGAAGGGCTTTCGGGCGGTATTCAGACTACCGGTAACTATCCCGGCCGTGCGAGAAACCCCGAGGAGCTTATGCAGGATATAGACCGTGCGATTTCCTTTATCCCGGGCAAGAAGAAGCTTAATCTTCACGCTTGCTATGCGATTTTTGACGGCGACCGCGCTGACCGTGATGCTCTCAAGCCTTCGCATTTTGCCGCTTGGCTTAAGTTTGCAAAAGAACGCGGTATGGGTATCGACTTCAACCCCACCTTCTTCTCTCATAAAATGGTTAAAGACGGTCTTACGCTCTCATCTCCTGATGAGAATGTCCGCCGTTTCTGGGTAGAGCACGGCAAGCGTTGTATCGAAATTTCAGAGCATTTTGCAACTGAGACCGGCGTTCCGTGTGTTATGAACATCTGGATTCCAGACGGCTATAAGGACATCCCGGCAGACCGTCTCGGTCCGAGAGAGCGCTTTAAGAAGTCGCTCGACGAGATTTTATCTATTAACTACGATAAGTCAAAGGTTTATGTCTGCCTTGAATCCAAGGTATTCGGTATCGGAATGGAGTCTTATACAGTAGGTTCTTCCGAGTTCTGCTTGAACTATGTAAATGCAAAGGGAATCACCCCGCTTATGGATAACGGTCACTACCACCCGACAGAGGTGGTTTCCGATAAGCTCGCAGCGATGCTCCCGTTCCACGAGAAAATCGCGCTTCATGTTACCCGCGGCGTCCGTTGGGACAGCGACCATGTCGTTCTTTTCGATGACGAAACAAAGGAAATTGCGAAGGAAATCGTGTTCCATAATGCGCTTGACCGCGTGTTTATCGCAACCGACTATTTCGATGCTTCAATCAACCGTATTTCCGCATGGGTTACAGGTATGAGAAGCGTTCAGAAGGCTCTCTTGTTTGCGCTCCTTTCACCGTCCGAGCTTATGAAGAAGCTTCAGAACGAGGAGAGAATGACAGAGCTTATGGTGCTTCAGGAGGAGATGAAGACTGCTCCGTTCGGCGATGTATGGGAAGAGTATCTTGCTCGCGAAGGCGTAGAGAGTGACTACATCACCGCTATAAAGGAATATGAGAAGGATGTCCTTCTCAAAAGATAAAGAGGGTTAATGTATAATGGAAAAGTTGATTTCCAGAATAAACGAGCTTGCGAAAAAGTCCCGCGAAGAGGGGCTTTCGGAGGCTGAGCTTGAAGAGCGCGATCGCTTGCGTCGCGAATATATCGCGAAGTTTCGCCAGGGAATGGAAAACGCGCTCAGCAATGTGTATATTGTTGACGAAAAGGGCAACAAGAAAAAGGTAGAGAAAAAGAAAAAGTAATAAAAGTGCGGCAGACAGTCTTTATGATTGTCTGCCGTAAAATTTTGTGGTATAATGAAAATGGATTTTTGTTTCTGAGTTGATTTGAGTCTAGTAAGAATGTCGAATATTATCTAAAATAAGTGGAGATATAAAATGTTTGAAAGAAAGAGTTTTAATAATCATTACGAGGGAGCAATTGAACCCTTTAAAATTATAGGGAACACATATTTTGTGGGAACGTTTTCTGCATCTTCACATTTGATAGATACAGGAGATGGGTTGATTTTAATTGATACAGGATACAGCGACACTTTGTTTTTACTGATAAACTCAATATACAAATCAGGTTTTTCGCCATATGATATTAAGTATATTATACATACACACTGGCATGGTGATCATACCGAAGCAACGGCAGCTCTTGTTCACTTAACCGGTGCTAAAACCTGTATAGGAAAAAAAGACGCACAAAAAGTCAGAAAATATTTCGAGCCTGACATTTTATTGTCAGAAGGTGACGTTATTTCTCTGGGAAATACCAAAATAGAAGTAGTAGAAACTCCCGGGCATACCGAAGGCACCATATCTTTATTTTATGAAACTGAAGAAGAAGGCATAAAATATCAGGTTGGAACCTTTGGTGGAGCAGGAGCAAATACCCTTACTAAAGGCAGATTTGATTATGATAATTGCAGAAGCGATTATCTGGATTCTCTTAATAAATTAAGAAAAAGAAAAGTAGATGTGTTTATTGGAAATCATGTATGGAATAATGACACAGAAAGAAAAGGTATTCTATTGAAAAAAACGGGTGAAAATCAATTTATAGACAGTGATATTTGGTATGAATTTTTGTCCTTTTGTGAAAAAAGATTATATGAAACAATCGATAAAGATTAATTTTTATCTTTATCGAACTATCATGTAGATTATACAGTCTTTATATAAAGGAAATATTTTGAATGTTAAGGAGTACTGTTATTAGTATTTGTTGTATA
The DNA here is from genome assembly GCA_045595605.1 of Eubacteriales bacterium. Lineage (GTDB taxonomy): Bacteria > Bacillota > Clostridia > Oscillospirales > JAAYXM01 > SIG480. Next base: position 3,129 of record JAZOAS010000070.1, on the reverse strand, counting down.
AATTTAAACTAGGAGAGATCTTAATGTTTTTCACAGAAAAATATGAAAGTATGAATAGCGAGGAAAAGGAAGCATTGCTTAAAACATTGTTTATGCAAACAGATTCTGAATGTTGTGAACAAGCACGAATCGAATATTATGCATCTAAATTAAAACATTTAGGTAAGAATGTTAAAATTGGGAAAAATGTAAAGTTTGTTAATCCGGAATATATCAGTATTGGCGATGATGTTATTATTATGGATGATGTAACTGTTATTGCACGCGGTTATGGTGGCGTGGAGATTGGAAATAATTGTTATATTTGTGAACGCGTCTATTTAGATACTGAAACATCTGTTGAAGGCTACATAAAAATAGGAAAAAGAGTGTACATAGGCACAGGAACTACGCTTTTTGGACATAAAGGTCTTGAAATAGGTGACAACTGTCTTTTTGCTCAGAACATTACTCTCACACCTTATTCGCATATTTTTGACGATCCCAACGACATTATCTGGAATCAGGGCGGTCATTCAAAAAAAGTAACAATAGGTAAGGATTGCTATGTAGGTATGGGCGTTTGTATTATGTATTCAGGAGATATCGGAGAAGGGAGTGTCATTGGCTCAGGTGCTTTAGTGGTGAAACCCATACCACCATACAGTGTTGCAGTAGGTGTGCCTGCAAAGCCGATAAAGAAAAGGGGATAGATTTTTTAAACAGTTTGGGGAAAAGGCGTTTTTGCCATAATTAAATCCCATTTGTATATTTCTACTTCAGTCTGGGTGTGAACTGTCACTAAAAAAACATAGCATATAAATTATACAGTCTTTATAATAAGGAACACTGAATTTTTGACGAAAGGAGTTAACTATAATGAAGAAGAAAGTTTTAATTATATCCTTATTCGTTGTTTTTGCATTACCAATACCGGTAGCTATGCTTGGATGGTTGCTGACATCGATATGGTTTTTGGCTTCGTTAATAAAGCTAACTTCTTTTGTGGAAATTATTTGTGCTTTAATTGGAGTATTAATATGTGTAACATATATTATAAGTTATATATTTGCATTGAATAAAACATGGGAAGGAAAAAGATTTTCAGTGAAATCGTTTCTCCCGATTGCACACTGCTTGTTGGCTTTACTCTATTTATTGTCATTAAAACCAACATTTAATTATATTGGCGAAACAACTGAGTACTTTGGGTTTGCAAAAAAAGATTTTTCTGTTGTTGAAGAACTCGACACCCATGGAGGCTTTCATGGCGACGGTTCATATTATCTGATTTTAGATTGTTCCAACAATGAAGAGAAAGCATTAAAAAAAGTAGAAAACTGGAACAAACTGCCTTTATCCGAAAATCTTAATCTTATTATGAACGGCGGGAACAAAGATGGTGTTACATATGGATATGAATTAGCTGAAGAAGCACATATTCCCAAAATCGAAAATGGATATTATAAATTTGAAGATAGGTCATCAGAGAGTACAGATAGTTCAGATGATACCGAGTTGTTTGATCGAGGTTCTTTTAATTTTTCAATAGCAATTTACGATAGCGATACCAATAAGATGTATTACTTTGAGTTTGATACATAATATGTTTTTTGTTTTAACACTACCATTTTTGAAGACAAGTGGTATCCGGATTATACAGTCTTTATAATAAGAATGTCCAAAGGAGAAGAATATGTACAAATACTTACTGTGGGATATAGACGGAACGGTGCTTGATTTTCTTGCATCAGAGGCGTATGCAATACGGTTTTTGTTTGAGAAATATAATCTCGGCGAGTGCACCGACGAAAAGCTCAAAATGTATTCCGACATAAATGTAAAATACTGGCAGAAGCTTGAACGAGGTGAGCTTACAAAGCCCGAAATTCTCGTTATGCGCTTCCGTGAGTTTTTTGAGATAATAGGGGCAGATATAGCCCTTGCCGAAACCTTCAACAAGGAATATCAGGTGACGCTCGGCGACCATATTGAGTTTGTAGAAAATGCGGAGGAAATGCTCCTTTCACAAAAAGGAAAATACACCCTCGCCGCAGTTACAAACGGAACAAAGGTCGCGCAGGATAAGAAGCTTCGCCTTTCGGGACTTGATAAGGTGTTTGATGCGATTTTTATTTCTGAAAATGTCGGCTTTGAAAAGCCTAAAAAGGAATACTTCGATTTTGTTTTCAAGGAGCTTGGTGTGACCGACAAGAAAGAGGTTCTTATAATCGGCGATTCGCTTACGAGCGATATGCTTGGCGGACACCTCGCGGGGATAGACACCTGCTGGTTTAATCCGTCTGGAAAGAAAAACACACTTGATATTTCGGTTACATATGAGGTTGATAACCTTTCAAAGCTTAAAGAGATTGTCGGCTGATTGAAGGAGAAATTATGAAAGATAAAGTTTGTATTTTGACGGGTGCCGGTGGCGGCATCGGTTCTGCGATAGCAGAGGCGCTTTTTAGTTGTGGCGCAAAGCTCGTTCTTATGGGAAGAGATGTAAAAAAGCTTGAAAAGGTCGCAAACGGCAGGGAATGTCTCATCATCCCGGGCGACATTTGTGACGATAACTATATAAGAGAAACTGTTGAAAAAACCGTTTCAGCCTACGGCGGGGTTGATGTTCTTATAAATAACGCGGGCGTTGCGCAGTCAAAGCCGTTTGAAGAGATTTCAATGGAAGAATACGACTGGATAATGAACACCAACGCGAGAGCGCCGTTTCTTCTCTGCAAAACTGCGCTTCCGTATCTTGAAAAATCTTCTTCGGGAACGATTATCAATATCGCCTCGGTAACGGCGCATAACGGATATCCCTTGCAGAGTGTGTATTCCGCATCGAAGCACGCGCTTCTCGGCTTCAGTAAGTCGCTCAGTAAGGAATACTATGAGCGCGGAGTAAGGGTTCATGTTATAAGTCCGGGAGCTGTGTTTACCGATATGATAAAAATATCCCGACCTGATCTTACGAGTGACGGGATGCTTCTTCCGGAGGATATTGCGGAAACTGTTCTGTATCTTATAAAAATGAGAAAAACCTCGGCTGTTGCGGATGAAATTGCGCTTCACCGCGAAACAAAAGAGCCGTTTATGTAAAAGGGTAAAAGTGCCATAGGAGGTGAGATGCGTGAAAGAGGAGAGACT
>JAZOAS010000069.1:0-4976 GCA_045595605.1 Eubacteriales bacterium | reverse complement strand
TCCCGCGCAGGCGCAACCGCTCCTGCTCACGGTCTCTATATGACAAATGTAACCTACCCCGAGCATTTTGGAATTACTCTTTGATTCTCCCAAAAGAAGGAGGAAGTTTAAATGGCAAAAAGAAACAAGGATAAAAAGCGTCTCTCGGGCCGTTTTGCAGTATTTATTACCGTTCTGCTTCTTGTATGTACGGTTGTTCTTCTTAACAATCAGTTCAGCGCAGGAAGCCTCAAGCGCGTCGCCTATTGGATTTTTAACGGTGTCCGTGCTGATGCGACCGAGGTTTCGGTAAATTTTGACGCTAACAACTTCAACCGATTTAACCTTCTCTCCGGAAATCTCTGTGTTGTATCCCCTGACGAGATTTCAGTTTCAAAGCTTTCGGGAAACGAGCTGTTCTCTTCTCCCGTAATTCTCAGAAATCCTGCAATCTCAGCTTCAAGCTCCCGTTTTATCGCCTATGACCTCGGCGGGCTCAATTTCTATGTTGCAAACAAAAACGGAATCCTTTATTCCGAAACCACAGAATCAAAAATCATAAATGCGAATATGAACACGTCAGGCGATTTTGCAATCGTCACAGACAGTGAAGATTCGAAATCTCTTGTTACGCTTTACAACTCATCCTTCAAACCCGTTTACAAGTTTCATTCTTCAGATAAATATGTTTTCGATGCCGCAATTTCACCCAACTCAAAATCAGCCGCTATTCTGACATACGGAACAAACAACGGCGAATTTGAGAGTTCTCTTTCTCTTTGCAAAACAAACTCAGAAGGCTTCTACGCAACATCGGCTCTCGGAAGCTCAATGCCGCTCGCGCTCTCCTACCATTCCGACCGGAAGATATCCGTAATCTGCGACGACCGCGCGATTCTTTTCAGTAACGATGCTGCAGTGATTTCAGAGGTTTCATATGACGGTCTTTCCGTAAAAGCCTTCGACGAAGCTCTTGGAAACCACACCGCCATTCTTCTCGACAATTACGAAAACGGTGGCAACACCCGCGTTTTGTTTTTGAACAATGACGGTTCTCTCATCGGTTCTCTTGACTTTGAAGAGGATATTTACTCAATATCGTGCGCAGGAGACTATACTGCACTTCAGTTTTCTGACAAATGTGCAGTATATAAAAAGGATATGTCGCTCCACTGCGAATTCCTCACTACGGCGGATATCTCCCGCTGTATTGCGAACTCCGACGGCTCGGTAATCTGTATAAGCGACAACTTTGCTACTCTTTATGTTAAATAGGAGGCGTTTATGAGTTTACCCAATGCAATCATAATTGACATAATCACAGTTGCAATCATTCTTATCTCTGCTCTTCTCGGGAGACGGCGCGGACTTATCAAAACAATCTCCGGTATCGTTGCACTTCTACTTGCTTTTTCTCTTGCAGGCACGCTTGCAAACATCGCAACTCCGGTTGTCTCAGAGAAATATGTCGCGCCATATCTCTCAAGCGAGATAAGCGAGACCGTCAAGGAAACGCCCGAAAGCGAGCCTCAGAACCCAAGCGAGTTTTCCGAAATTTTCACAAAGCTTGGTATTCCGGAAAATATAATCTCCGACGCAATGGGAGACATTTCGAAAGCACTTACCCAAAGCATCGTTGAACCGCTGACGGCAATGACAAATACCGTTGCTTATAAAATTACCCACAGCGTGCTGTTTATTGTCTTCTTCATTATTCTGCTTCTTGCGCTCAAGTTCATTTTCAAGCTCGTAAATCTTGCAGCGCGTCTTCCGGGTGTCAATTTTATAAACAAAACTCTCGGGCTTATTTTAGGTCTTGTTTTTGGTTATCTTATAGTTATCGCGCTGTCATACACGCTCACTAAAGCAGGGCTTTATCTCACTCAGGAAGCAATCGGAGAAACCGTCGTTCTCAAGTTTCTTTCAGACCTTTCTCCGTTTTCATCATTCATAAAATAAGAAAACAACTATGTCAAGGAAGTTAAAGCTTATGAATTTACCTAATTTTCTTTCAATCGTACGAATGTGTCTTGTTCCCGTATTCATCGCAGTCTTCTTCTCAGACCTTCCGAATGCACACACGCTTGCCGCTTGTGTGTATGCAATTGCGGGAATCACCGATGTCTTAGACGGCATAATAGCGCGAAAATTTAACTTAATAACACGCCTCGGCAAAGTTCTCGACCCTCTCGCTGATAAAATGATGACGATTACCGTATTCGTTTGTATCACTACCGTCGGGCTCATTCCGTGGTGGACGATTGCGCTCATTTTTGCAAAGGATGCGCTTCTCGTTCTTGGCGGCGTCAAGCTGTACCGCGATATGTCTGCTGTTTTCCAGTCAAACATTCTCGGAAAGCTTGCAACGGTCTTCCTTGTTATAGGCGGATGTGCAATTCTTCTCTTTGAAAACTTTATCACGCCCATAATAAAGAATACCTTCTCTCTTATTGCCATACTTCTCTCATTCATGGCATTTTTCAGCTACTTGTATCAGTATCTGAAATTCAAGAAAACATATAACGAAACTACTTCACTTTAATTTATAAAAAAGGATTGGTACTCTAACATGCAACCTACTTTATGCAGCAGATGCAAGAAAAACCTTGCTGTCATATTTGTTACAAAAATGGAAGGTGAAAACTCCGTAAGCGAAGGGCTTTGCCTTAAATGTGCAAAAGAGCTCGGAATAAAGCCCGTTGACGACCTTATGTCAAAGCTCGGAATCTCCGACGAGGAGCTCGACGCTATGACAAACGAGATGATGGGGCTTATCGGCGAGGACGGTGAAAATCTCCCTACTCTCACAGATGACGGAGAAGAAGATGCTGACGGTAAAACCGCAACATTTCCCTTCCTCAATAAAATCTTCGGCAATATGCCCCAGCCCGCTTCCCCTGATGCTGATACTCCAAATCAGGGCAAAAAGGCCGACGGCAAAAAAGCGCCTAAATACAAGCATCTCGATAACTTCTGCATTTCTCTCACAGAGCGTGCAAAGGAAGGAAAGCTCGACCGAATTGTAGGCCGTGATTCCGAAATTGAGCGCGTAATACAGATTTTAAACCGTCGCCAGAAGAATAACCCCTGCCTTATAGGTGAACCCGGTGTCGGCAAAACCGCAATAGCCGAAGGGCTTGCTATAAGGACCTTCGAAGGCTCAGTTCCGTCGAAGCTTCGCGATAAGGAAATCTTCCTTCTCGACCTTACCTCTCTCGTTGCGGGAACTCAGTTCCGCGGTCAGTTTGAGAGCCGAATGAAAGGTCTTATTGACGACATAAAGAAAAAGGGCAATGTAATCCTCGTTATCGACGAGGTTCATAACCTTGTAGGTGCAGGTGATGCCGAAGGTTCGATGAACGCCGCAAACATCTTAAAGCCCGCACTCTCACGCGGTGAGATTCAGGTTATCGGCGCTACCACCTTTGCTGAATACAGAAAGCACATTGAGAAGGACAGCGCACTTGAGCGCAGATTCCAGACCGTTATAGTTAACGAGCCTTCAATAGACGAGACCGTTGATATCATCCGCGGAATCGCTCACTACTACGAGGAATACCACGGTGTCCGCATTACCGACGACATCGCGCGCCTTGCTGTCGTTCTTTCCGAAAGATATATTACCGACCGCTTCCTACCCGATAAGGCAATCGACCTTATTGATGAGGCGTGTTCAGACCTAAACCTTACAAGCAAGAGCATTTCAGAGCGCGCTGAAATTGAAAAGAAGCTCCAAAAAATCGAAGATGAGCGCGATGCTCTTACGGGCGATAATTCCGAAAAAGCTTTTGAGCGCCTTGCTCTTCTTAAAAGTGATGAGTGCAAGCTTCTTGAGCGTAAGAGCGCGCTTGACGGCGAACCGATTCCCGAGCTTACTGACGAGCATCTTGCAAAGGTAATCGAACTCTGGACCAAGATTCCCGCATCAGCTATTCGCGAAACTGAGTTCAAGCGCCTTTCAGAGCTTGCAACGCGCCTTAAAGCGCGCATCGTCGGTCAGGATGAAGCTGTCTCTGCCGTTGCCGCGGCGATAAAGCGTAACCGTGTAGGCATTTCTCCGAAGAGAAAGCCCGTTTCCTTCCTCTTCACGGGCTCAACCGGCGTCGGCAAAACCGAGCTTGTAAAATGCCTTGCAGCAGACCTCTTTAACTCTCCCGAGTCTCTTATCCGTCTTGATATGTCTGAATTTATGGAGAAGCACGCCGTATCAAAGCTTATCGGCGCGCCTCCCGGATATGTCGGCTACGACGAGGCGGGTCAGCTTACGGAGAAAATCCGCAGAAAGCCGTATTCAGTTGTCCTCTTTGACGAGATTGAAAAGGCTCACCCCGATGTTTTAAACATCCTTCTCCAGATTCTTGACGACGGCAGGATTACCGATTCGCAGGGCCGTGAAGTCAACTTTGAAAATGTTGTCATCGTTATGACCTCGAATGCAGGAAGCCAGTTCAAATCAGGTACGGTCGGCTTTGCCCACACCGAAACTGAGCAGAACCGCGAGCGCGTTATGAAAGCACTTTCAGACTTCCTCCGTCCTGAATTCATAAACCGAATTGACGAAATTGTAGTCTTCAATTCCCTCTCGCGAGAGAACTTCAAGGCCATTGCAAAGATTATGCTTTCAGACCTTGTATCTTCGCTTTCCGAAAAGAATATCACACTTTCTTTCGAAGATGACCTCGTTGACTACCTCGCAGAAAAATCCTTTTCAGAAAAATACGGTGCGAGAAACTTGCGCCGACTCATACAGAAAGAGCTTGAGGATGCTATTGCAAACCTTATAATCGAAAACTATGAGAAGAAAATCACTCTCATCCGCGTTTCGGTCGAAAACGGCGCCTTGAGCATAGGTATCGACTGATGAACATTCAGATTTACGGCGCAAAAAACTGCTTTGACACAAAAAAGGCAGAGCGCTATTTCAAGGAAAGACGAATAAAATTTCAGGCTATTGACCTTCCCCGCTTCGGCCTTTCTCCAAAGGAATTTGAGCTTGT
>JAZOAS010000068.1:0-7174 GCA_045595605.1 Eubacteriales bacterium | reverse complement strand
AATCTTCGCACGGAGAGTATGGCTGCCGTCGGGGAATTCACCGTTCTTCATACGCTCGAAAAGGTCGAGATTCTCCTCAACCGAGCGGTCGCGATACGGGCTGTTCTTTCCCGGCTCTGTAAGAGTTCCGCGGTACTCGCGCATCTCCTCAGCAGACAAGTCACAGACATATGCCTTGCCACGCTTTATAAGCTCGATTGCATATTCATAGCATTTGTCGAAATAATCCGAACCGTAGAAGATACCGCCGTTGGGCTCAGCGCCGAGCCAGCGAAGGTCCTCCTCGATAGAACGGACGAACTCGTCATCCTCGCGGACGGGGTTTGTATCGTCATAACGGAGATTGAAAAGACCGTTGTACTTCTGCGCTGTTCCCGCAGAAATCCATATAGCCTTTGCGCTGCCGATATGGAGATATCCATTAGGCTCCGGCGGAAAGCGCGTGTGTATCTTTTTTATCCCCTTTTCTGCAATATCTGAATCTATTGCTTCATAGATAAAATTTGTCGGGTTTGTGTTTACATCCATTTTATAAAACTACCTCCGATTGGTTTTTTGGTACATACAATTTCCTATGCTATATTTTACCACATCTTTATCTCAATACTCAATAGCAAATTATCAAAAATTTTTTCTTTTAAAGTATTATTTTATAGCTTAAAAAATTATTGACAAGTAACTGCATATCGATTATAATTATTTTAGACCTTAAAATAATTATGGGAGGTAAAAATTATGGCTAACAAAATTTCAGTCGGTAAAGATTCTGACGGCGGCATCACCAGCAGCTACAAAGTTGACGACGGTGTAGTGCTCAAAGTCCCCTATTCCTTCTTCGGAAGTATCTATGATGAAGCTGAAGAGCAGGCTCTTCTCAAGGCTATGCATCAGGATTCTCTCACAATGGGACCTGAGGTACAGCGTTTCCAGAGGCGCTTTGCCGAGATGTGCGGAACAAAGTACGCTTACGCTGTAAGCAACTGTACAACAGCTATGCATGTTGCTATGTGTGCTATGGGCATCGGCCCCGGAGATGAAGTTATCACTACTCCGAACACATTCGTAGCTACATCACTCGCTATCCTCAAGGAAGGCGGCGTTCCGGTTTACGCTGATATCGACCCGAAGACCTTCAACATCGACCCGAAGGAAATCGAGAAGAAGATCACAAACAAGACAAAGGCTATCTCCGTTGTTCACTACGGCGGTCAGATGTGCGACATGGACCCGATCATGGAAATCGCAAAGAAGCACAACCTCCTCGTTCTCGAAGACTGTGCTCATGCTCCGGGTGCTGAATACAAGGGCAGAAAAGCAGGTTCAATCGGTGATTTCGGTTGCTTCAGCTTCCACTCCCTCAAGAACATCACAACCCTCGGCGAAGGCGGTATGATTACATGTAACAACGACGAGTTTGCATACCGTATCGACAAGCTCCGCTGCATGGGTAATGTTGACTGGGAAAACCAGACAGATTACTGGATTCCGTCACACTTCGACAACAAGATCATCAACGGTAAGTGGAGTAACAACTACCGTATGACAGAGTGCCAGGGCGCTGTCGGTAACTGCCAGCTTGACAAGCTTGACATGCTCAACGATCTCCGTATCCAGCACGGTCGCTACCTCAACGAAGGCCTCAAGGGCATCAAGGGTATCGAGCCGGTTTACGAGGATCCGAACTGCAAGCACATCTACCATCTCTACACAGTTTGTGTAAACGAGAAGGAACTCGGCGCAAGCCGTGACGACTTCATGCGCGTCCTTTACAAAGAAGAGGGTGTCCAGGGTATTCTCCACTATCAGCCGACATACCACTTCTCATCTCTTAAGGAACTCGGATATGCTCAGGATATCTGCCCGAATGCAGAAGAATTCTTCTACCGTCGTGAGCTCAACACTCCGCATCATCCGCGCCTTACAAAGACAGACCTTGATAACATCATCCTTGGTATCAAGAACGCTGCAGAAAAGGTTCGCAAGTAATTTAAATCTACATAAGTGCCGTGAATTTTCACGGCACTTATTTTTTGTACCTGCTGTGTGTAAAACTCACCCACCCCTTTGCATAAACTGGTTTTGAAAAGGAGCGATGTCTATGCCGTTTTCTGACAGAGAGCTTCTCGCACGGCTCATACAATGTGAAGCGGGTGGCGAGGGCGATACGGGTATGCAGGCTGTTGCAAGCGTTATAATGAACCGTGTATATGCACCCGACGGTGAATATGCAAGAGTTGGCAAGCAGAATATACGGAACATCATTTTTCAACCCGGTCAGTTTGACTGCGCAACAGATTATTTCAACAACCGCTACAACCCGCAAAACATATACAACATGAACCCCGAACAGATACATTACGACATAGCCGATTGGGCGATTGCGGGAAACCGCCTCTATCCTCTTGGCGAGGCGCTCTGGTTTTTTAACCCTTTTTCTCCCGAATGTCGCGAGAATTTTCCGAGCTCTGTCGGAACCTTTGCCGTGAGGGTCGGCGAGCATTGCTTCTATAACCCAACAGAAGAGTATTCAGACACATAGAAAGGAAAGATTTCTTTGGACCGTACCGGTAACAGATTTAACTTTTCAACCCCTACACCAAATCGCGATTTCTATGAGCAGGGTCGTGTTGTTTCTCAGGTGGAGATGCTCGCCGAAGAGCTCCAGTCCGCAATCGGTTATTATGTTTCCTGCGACTTTCTCATCGGCACGCAGATTCTTGAAACGCGCGACGGAATACTTGCAAAGGTCGGAACAAATTTTCTGACGCTTTACCAACCCGATCTTGAGAGGTACATCGTTTGCGACCTCTACGCCTTGAAGTTTATCACAATTTATAACACGACAAGCGTTCCTCGCCCATAACCAAACACCCCGGTAAAATTTACCGGGGTGTTTATATCTCTCCGTTTCAGGCAATAATTGTAAAAAAGAAGCGGAGGTTTCAAAATATGAGAAGTGACATTTTTCACGCAACACCGCATACCCTTCCCGATTTTGCTTCGTTAACAGAGCTTTTCGACGAGACAGGCGAAATCAGCGGAGGTGCCAACAAAATTACAATAGACCTTGCCCTCTCACTCGGAAAAATTTGCTCGGAGTTTGCAGCGAGAATTGCCGTTGGATATTCAGACTGTTCCTTATGCAGAATTTTAGCCGGCGCGTTTGTTTCCGGTGCTGCGGCAACGGGTGCTCAGGTTACTGAGTTTGGCGCTACTTTCTTTGCTGCAGCAAACAGCCTTTCAAGGTCGTATCTCTTTAATCTTCTGGTCTTTTTTGAGAATGACAAAAACTGTCTTTCTGTCAGGATATGCGATAAATTCGGGCTGCCAATTGAAAAAGAGCTGCAAAAGCAAATAGAAAGAAAAGTGCAAAAAAACGAGTTCAGCTATGTCGGAATTTCTGATGTAATCATGCCAAAATCAATCTCCGGTACAATAGACGCCTTCACCTCTTCGGTCGTAAAGCGCGGAAAGCTTTCAGGCTTTACAGCTTCGGTCTCCGGAAATTCTTTGGCAAGCAACACTCTGAGAGAAGTTCTCGCCGCATGTGGCTGTGAGATTTCCGTTCAAAAACGAGGAATCTGTGACCTTTCAGTTTCAAGTGACGGAACCCAGGTTTTCCTTCGCGACGAAAGCGAGCACCTGCACGACGATGCACATGTGCGGGCAGCTTGTGTCCTGATTCACTTTATGCTTGGCGGAAAAACACTTGCCGTCCCACCTGATTCACCAAGCGTTTTTGAACAGATTGCGCTCGAACACTCAGGAAGGATTTTCAGAATTGGCAGAGACTCCGCCGCAAGAGAAACTTTCCTTTCACAAAAAGTCCTCTTAAACGCAATCGGCGACGCTGTTTTTCTGCTTTCCTATCTTTCAGAAAACGACCTTTCAGCCGAAAGCCTCCTCTCCACCCTTCCCGACTTCATTCTTTTTTCGCGCGAGCTCGGGCTCAAAAACGACAGAAGAAAACTAATCAGCAGACTTGAGAATTCCTGCAAAGATATGTACAGCGAGCATATTGGCACTCTCCGAATCTGTGCAGACGGCGGTTGGGTCAACATCCGCCCATCCCGCTTTGGCAGTTCTCTTTCTGTAACAGGAGAAGGGATGAATGAGGAAATTGCATCCGAGCTTTGTAATCTCTTTATCGAAAAGGTAGATTTTATGGACAAAGAGCTCGACAAATAAAACTGGACAATTATTCCAGATGGTGTTATAATATAGGCAATAATTTTTGTCTTTATTCTTCGGAATTACTATATATCATATAGAACCGTGCACATAGCTTGCACGAGGTGGTGGCACTTTCTCATCGGTATAGTGGGGTATGCCGATTTGTGGTCGATGCCGTCACTTTGACTTCGCGTCCAATTTCCAAGGACGCTTCTTTTGCTATGCTCATGTGCCCGTTATACATAGCGATTTCGTTGTATATTGAATTTTTTAAAGATTGGAGATTAATTAAAACAATGGCACAAAAACTCAAATTTTTCGCACTCGGCGGTCTTAACGAAATTGGCAAGAATATGTATGTTTACGAGTACGCCGGCGAAATAATCATCGTTGACTGCGGACTTGCTTTCCCGGATGACGATATGCTCGGTATTGACCTTGTCATCCCTGACATATCGTACCTCAAAAAGCACAAAAACAGAATCCGCGCTATCATCATCACTCACGGTCACGAAGACCACATCGGCGCTCTTCCGTATGTTCTTCGCGAGGTTAATGCCCCGATTTATGCTACAAAGCTTACTGCCGGAATCATCAGGCAGAAGCTTTCAGAGCACAATCTTCTCTCAAAAACAAAGGTGAAGATTGCCTCGCCGGGTGACAAAATCAAAATCGGAAGCTTTGAGGTTGAGATGATTCACGTCAACCACTCCATCGCAGATTCCGTTGCACTTGCGATAAAAACTCCGCTTGGTACGGTTATCCATACCGGCGACTATAAGCTTGACATCACACCGATTCAGGGTCCGATGATGGATATTGCCCGCCTCGGTCAGCTCGGAAAGCGCGGAGTCCTTGCTCTTATGGGCGAATCCACAAATATCGAGCGCCCGGGATATACGCTTTCAGAATCGACCGTCGGCGATACCTTTGAAGCTCTTTTCAAGGACTGTAAGCAGCGAATCATCGTCACGACCTTTGCTTCAAATGTCCACCGCGTTCAGCAGATTATCCGCGCCGCTGTCAAATACGGCAGAAAGGTCGCGATAAACGGACGAAGCATGGAAAACATTATGGAGGTTGCACAGAATCTCGGTTACCTTGATATTCCGAGCGATGTGCTTGTTGATCTCAATACCATAAGCAAGCATCCGAAAAACAAAATATGTATTATTACAACCGGTTCACAGGGCGAGGCTATGTCAGGTCTTTACCGCATTGCCTTCTCAGCTCACAAAAAGATTGAGATTATGCCAAACGACCGCGTTATCATTTCAGCAAGCCCGATCCCCGGCAACGAAAAGGCTGTAAGTAATGTCATAAACGAGCTTTATCGCAAGGGCGCTGAGGTAATATACGAAAAGCTTGCTGAGGTCCATGTTTCTGGTCACGCATGTCAGGAAGAGCTTAAGCTTATGCTTGCTCTCACCAAACCCAAATATGTCGTTCCGATTCACGGCGAGCACCGTCACCTCAAGGCGCACGAAGCTCTTGCTGTAAAAATGGGCGTAAAACCGAAGAATGTCTTTGTGACAGAGCTCGGAAAGGTCATCGAATTCACCGAAAAGGGTGCAAAGCTCGGCGCTGCTGTTCCCTCCGGCAAGATTCTTATCGACGGTTCGGGAATCGGCGATGTAGGCTCTGTTGTTCTCCGTGACAGGAAGCAGCTCGGAACTGACGGAATTATCACCGTCGTCGTCTCGATTGATTCAGAAACAGGAAGGCTCATCTCCCCGCCTGATATTGTTTCCCGAGGCTTTATATATGTCAAGGAAGCGGAGGATATTATGGAGGAGCTTCGCGCACTCTCTGCAGAAGTTGTAACAACTGCTCTTAAGTCAAAACACCCCGACTGGGCGACTATGAAAAACACCCTCAAAGGAAAGATGTCCGACTACCTTTACCAGAAGATAAAGCGCAGTCCGATGATTTTGCCGATTATTGTCGAAGTATAAAAACAAAGGGGATAATTTTATGAATAAAAAGACTTACTTCTATATTGATGATGTAATATGGACTCTTCGCGATCTTACCCGTGAAAAGCCGAAATCACTTTTTGACAATCCGTTTCTCAAGATGCTCAAAGAGTCTCACGACAAATACGGAATGAAAGTTCAGCTCAACCTTTTCTGGAGAACGAGCTATTTCTACGGGATGGACGAATTCACCCTCGCTGATGTAACTGATGCTTACAAAGCAGAGTGGGAAGCGGCTTCCGACTGGCTGAAGCTTTCCTTCCACGCAAAGGAAGAATTCCCCGACTATCCGCACCTCAACGCGAGATACGAGGATATATCTAAGCTCTTTAAAGATACCCAGCGCGAAGTATTCCGCTTTGCGGGTGAAAACTCCTTTGCCTACGGAATCTGCCCGCACTGGATGCCCATAAGTCGCGAAGGCATACTGGCTCTTCACGACTGCGGTGCAAAAATTACCAATGTTACGGTCGGAGAGGTTTCCGAATACAACGGCGACCCAAGCTCTCTCCCCTACGGTCATGCGATGCGCCTTCTCAACAACCGTCAGCCGGAAGCAAAGGTATTCACGCGCAACAGCCGTGATACCGCAATAGCAAACTCGATTTGTGCGTATAATCACCTCACAACTGAGCAGGTTGAAGAATCAAAGGGACTCAAAACAATTTATGACAAAGAAACCGGTATGCACTTTAAAGAGTTCGCACTCTTTGCTCTCAACCTCATCCCATACGACGAGATTGAAAACGACTTTGCGCCACATATGGACGAGGAGTTCTTCGGTTTTGGAACACATGAGCAGTACTTCTACTCAGACTATCTCGCATATCAGCCCCACTACGGACCGAGCATTCTCAAGGCTTGTGAAATTGTTAACCGAAACGGTTTTGAATTCTTATTTGTTGACGAATTGGTATAAAGAAAAATGAAATTGCTAAAGCAAGTGGATTTCTTTTTTGAATAACGAAATTTGTTCGTCGAGTCTTTCATCGTCTGTTAGGCGCGCGCCAGCAGCAGGCAGCGTT
>JAZOAS010000067.1:0-9667 GCA_045595605.1 Eubacteriales bacterium | reverse complement strand
ATGTAACCTTCACAGCTTCTCCGTCAGATGCGGTAGAGATTTCGGCAAAGGGCGTTGTAACAGCGCTCAAAGCAGGTACTGTTACAGTTACCGCTACTTACGGTGCATTGAGTGATACTGCAACTATCACAGTATCTGAAGCTTCTCCTTCTTCAACTTTTGGAAACGAAGTTCCGTCTTCAAACGGTCCTGTAAAGGCAGACGGTTCGATTGAATATCTATTTGGCAAGGGTTATGTTCCGAACGGAGCAACAAACAACCAGACACATAAGATCACAAGCTATGAGCATGTTGATCTCACAAAGACAGCTCCGTGGAAGTTTGCGAATATGAAGGGCCTTATGGCATACCATATGGACACAAATTCGTCAGTACTTAACCAGATAGCTGAAAATGACCTCTCTTCTGTAGCTAACCTCGCTTTCGCTATATATGTTCCGACTCCGAGCTTATATAAGTTTGAAATCAAGCCCTATGCGTATCCGTCGGGCGGTGCGTGCGATGTTTATTTCGCAGAGTGCCCTGATGATTTTGTACCCGGATCAATCACATATGAAATCCCGTCGGAAACCGGAGTTATAAAGGCTACGGATAAAATAGGCGACGATGTTTCTTTCTGGAGCGAAAAAGCAGGTCTTACGGACTATAAGCCACTTAAGGCGGTAGAGGTTAAAAAGGCTGGAACATATCTCGTTGTATTTTCGGGATATTCCAAAACTGCTGATACCGTACCGGGCGGCGGTGGCGCTGTCAACCACTGTCTCTCAGGAATAAAGCTCACTCCGATTTCAGCAGACGAGGTAGAGTCAATCGAGCTTTCAACGACGAAGACAGAGCTCGTTCTCGGTTCTGATGTGGCAAACCTTTCGATTCTGGCAAAATGGTCAGCTTCGGGAGAAAAGCAGGTAAATGCAGCAGATGTTGACTTTGCGGTTTCACCGGCAGTAGGAGTAATTGAAGTTTCGGCTGACGGTGTGGTTACGCCTGTCAGCGCAGGTGAGGCAACTGTTACTGCAACCTACGAGGACAAAACCGATTCTGTAAACATCACAGTTATAGACGCCTCCGGGGAACAACGCGAACATGAGTATATCATCTCTCAGGCTGGTCTTAATGTTGAAAAGATGCAGAAGCTTGACGACAGCAGTTACGGTGGCAAGCCTGTTTTCAGAGAAAAAAATAGCGCTATCTACTTTATGACAATGCTTGACTGGAAGTATGAGGTTCCGGCAGAGTATTCAAACACAGACCCGAAGAGTGCATTTATGGCACTTGACACAACGGTAGAGGATGGCGATGCTAAGCTTACAGACAAGTGGGCATTCGTTGCAAGCAAGGCAAGTCTCGGCTCACCGCTTCTTGAGTCAAAGCGCCTTGCACAGCAGTTTACTACAGAGACTTATGCAACGAATTCTCCAAACTATGTTGCTCTTAAGATTTATGTAGATGTACCGGGCGAGTACACTCTCCTTGCTAAGTCTTTGACAAAGATAAACGGCGCAGTTCCGGCGGTTTACTTCTTTAAGAACGGTACTGCAGGTATTATAAACAACAATGTTTCTACATATCCGGTATCAGCAAAACTCGGATATTTCAACATGGCAACCTCAAGCGAATATACGACGATTGCAAATGTTAATATTCCGTCAGCAGGCGAATATATCATATCATTTGTTGCAACACCTGAGTCACTTACAAAGAATTCGGAAGTTGAAGTTGCAGACGAAATAAACTGGCAGTGGTTTGACCTTGCAGGGCTCAAGCTCGAGCTTCCGAGGGTAGATGAGATTGAGTCAATTTCACTTTCTACTGATAAGAAAACTCTTTATGTTGGCGAAGGCGAAGCTACTCTTTCTGTCACTGAAAAGTGGACAGTTTCAGGCGAAAAGGAAACAGAGCTTTCCGATGTTGATTTTGCGGTTTCACCTGCAGGAGTAGTTGAGCTTTCAGCGGAGGGTGTTGTTACGGGAGTTGGCGAAGGCGAAGCTACCATTACCGCAACACTTAAGTCTGATGAAACAAAGAGCGCATCTGTGACAATCAAGGTTCTCGGTGAACCGGCAGAACCGCGCGTATATGAGTTTATCACATCTCAGGCAGCTGTAAATGTAGAAAAGATGATTAAGGACAGTGCTTTCAGCACAAAGCCTGTTCTCAGACCTGAAACCAGCTGTATCCACTTTATGACAATGCTCAACTGGGAGTATGAGGTTCCGGCAGAGTATTCAAACACAGACCCGAAGAGTGCATTTATGGCACTTGACACAACGGAAGATGACGGCGATGCAAAGCTTACCGACAAGTGGGCATTTGTTGCAAGCAAGACGAGCCTTGGATCTCCGCTTCTTGAGTCGAAGCGTCTTGCACAGCAGTTCACCATCGAAACTTATACAACGGCTTCTCCGAACTATGTAGCTCTCCGCATTGAAGTTGACGCACCGGGTGACTATATCGTTCAGGGAAAGACTTCTGCACAGGCTAACGGTGCAGTTCCGGCTGTTTACCTCTTCAAGGAGGGAGCAAGCGGTGTTACAAACAACAATGTTTCTACATATCCCGAATCTGCAAAGCTTGGCTATCTTAATATGGCAAAGGCCGGCGGATATACAACTATTGGCACGTTCACATTTGAAGAAGTCGGAAATTACATCATTTCGTTTGTAGCTACACCGGAATCACTTTCAAAGAACGGCGCTACTGAAAATCAGTATGAAAAAGATTGGCAGTGGTTTGACCTTTCAGGAATCAAGCTTATTCCGGGAAGCTCTGATGACCTCCTCGATATTGAGATTGAGTCAGACAGAGCAGAGCTCCCGATGGGCTTTGTTGCAAACATTACTGTAAAGAATGTTTTCTCGGCATCGGGAATTCAGCTTGCAGACCCTGCAACAATCGAGTTTAAGTCTTCAAATGAAGAGATTGCAACAGTTGACGAAAACGGTGTCGTAACTCCGGTTGCACCGTCGGAAAACCCGATTACAATTACTGCAACGGTAAAGGGTTCAGACCCTGTTATCTCGAAAGCTGTTGAGATTTATGTGGTTCCGGAGCCTGTTCCGACCACTACTGAGTTCGTAATTGGTCTCGATGCATTCAACTCTTCAAAGATGATTGAGGGTGATGCATTTACAACTACTCCGGTTCTTCGTCCGGGTATGGGACTTTTATACTTCCGTCCTGCAATGCACTGGGAATATGAGGTTCCGGCAGATTATGCAAAGGACGGCAAGGCCTTTAAGGCTATGGACCTTTCATTGACAGCGCCATGGGCATTTGAAGCAGTAAAGATTGCAGTCGGAAGCCCGATTCTCCGTCCTGCTTCGATTGACTTTGAGTTCTCTCCGAGCACATATGGCTCGGCTGCTCCTTCAATGATTGCGTTTCGCCTCAAGGTTGAAGTTGCAGGCGAATACATCCTTCGTGCAACCGCAAACTTAAAGGCGGATGCTCCTGTTCCTGCAGTTTACTTCTTCAAAGACAAAACAACAGGCATCGTAAACGGAAATCCGACAACTTACCCTGAAACTTCAAAGTTATCGTATTATAATATCCCTGCATCTGGTGGTTCAGAAACAACTCTCGGTATGGTAAATATTGAGGAAGCAGGCGAATATATAGTTGCATTTGTCGGTGACAACACTTCATGGGAAATGAATAAGACGATTGCATCAAATAGCACGCAGAACATTTCTCTTAAGTCTATCAGAATCATCCCGGCAAGTGAGGATACTTTTAAAAACAACTTTGTTGTTTCTGCTGTCAAACAGCTTGTCATGGTTGGTAAAACAATTCAGCTTGATGTAAGCAAACTCTACACTATCTCAGGTGAAGTTCCGGTAAAGGACTACTCTGAATTTGAGTTTGTTTCAGAGGACGAAACTATTGCGACGGTTGATGAAAACGGTGTTGTAACAGGCGTCAAGGAATCAGAAAACCCGATTAAGATTATCGTAACTCTTAAGGGTACAGAACCGGCTGTAAAGAAAGAAATCCTCATCAAGGTTGCTCCAATGTCAGAGCAGGAAACATATGAATACAGAATGGTTTCATCTGCATTCAACTACGATAATATGAAGGGTGTAGCAGGTATCAATCCTCAGACTACGGATGATTACTACTACCGTGACCTCGTTCTTGAGCAGGGTTCATCCCCGTCTCCGGGCGCAGTTATGATTATGAACGAGCGTCTTGCAGACCCTGAACTCATAATCGATCAGAACTACTATGGCGACGGAACTCCCGTAGCTCCGTTCTATGCTATGGATACAACCGACAGAGACGGCGACCCGAAGCAGACTGACCCGTGGAAGTATGTAGGCGGTAAGGCTATCGACAGCGCTACAACTACAGTTCTCCAGATTCGCGGTGACGAAGGTTCAGACGGCTTCCATCCGTACTATGACCTCGATCAGTACACCGATGGTGCAGATACTCACTTTACTGCGTTCAGAATTACCGTTCCGCAGAAGGGCGAGTATATGCTTACGCTCAATGCCCAGCACCATGGCGGTTCACCTGCTCCTGCAGTTTACTTCTTCAAGAATACTCAGGATTGGTATGATGATGCTTCATTCATTGAAACTGCAGATAAGCTTGGCTATTTCAAGGCTAACGATGTCTCAAAACAGGGTTATGAGTACATCGCAACAATAAATGTTCCTGAAGCAGGCGACTATGTAGTTGCTCTTGTTATGGATACGACAAGTAAGGCACTTTCGCCGAACGGCCTTGGAAAGCATGACCACGCAGGCTCACAGTACATCGCTCTTTACGGAATCAAGCTTGTTCCGCTTTATGAGGATGTATGTACAGGTATCGAAATTGATGCATACACAGACCTTATGTATTCAAACGAGACCCTTCAGCTTACGGTAAACGAAGTATGGGATGTTGTCGGTGAAAAGGAAGTTTTAGATCTTTCAACAATCATCTTTGAATCTTCGGATGAGAATATTGCAACTATCGACGAAAACGGTCTCGTAACAGGTGTAAATCCTGGTGAGGTTACAATAACAGCTACAAAGAAGAATACCTACCCAGAAGTTAAAACAACCTATAAGATTACTCTTTACGACCCGAACGAGTCTATTCTCGGCATCAGCCTCAACTATAAGACAGCATCTTTGTCAATGGCGGACCAGACGACCTACAACCCGCACAACGGACGCCTTGATAACACAGGAAACCTCCGTGACCTTTCTTATGTTGATGAGTATAAGGAAATTGACGAAACAAAGTCATCTCCGTGGGCATACTCAAATGCAGCAGCTTATTCATGGATGTGTCTCCAGCAGGGATATCTCTCCTTCGCTACAAAGCCGGAGGACTATGCAAGAAATCCGTATTTCGCAATAAAGATTCGCGTTCCTGTAAGAAGCGAATATTACTTTGATGCTTCTGTTTCAGCGCTTGGATACGGAAGCAAGGCTGATGTTCACCTCGTTTCCGCAACAGGAGTAGATACAGTAAGTGCTACCTTGGCAAATGCTGATAACTACGTCGGAACGATTGACGGAACGGTTGAAGCTGTTCAGAGACTTAGCCGCATCTACATCGAAAAGCCGGGCGACTACTATGTCATATTCAAGGCTCATTCAGAGAATGCAAACGTTGATTCTGAAGGCAGAAACATGCTTTGCCTCAAGGGCTTCTCACTCATCGCTCCTGCAGGTCCGTACACAAAAGTCGGAATGTATATCGGCGGTGAAGATGCTGAGGATATTGAAATTCCGTACAATGTAACACGCGACTTTACATTCAAGGTCTGCGATGCTGCAGGTGTTGAACAGGAAAATGTCGACTATCAGAGAGATGTTACGGTGGATCGCCTTGAAATCACAAAGGGCAAGGATATCGCAACTCTCGAAAAGAAGGACGGCAAGTACTTCTTCTCAACCTACGAAGAGGCAGGCGAAGTTGAAATCACCGCAAAGGTAACATATGACGGCGTAACTGTCGAAACGGTTATTTCGCTTTATGTTGCGGATATCGCAAAGAGCGGCAGAACAATCTACACCGATGAGATGATTGCTAATGCCCGTGAAAATATCAAGAAATATGACTGGGCAAAGACAGCAGCAAACAGGAGCATCGAAAAAGCAGATAAGTTTGTATCTCTTGGCGCAGAGTACCTCTGGAATATGATTTCCGGTAACGGTCTCCCGCGTGCATACAATGTAGCGCTCGAAATCAGCCACCCGGTCCGTGACCCGTATGAAATGTACTGTCGCTACTGCGGCACAGACCTTCTCAATGAAGGTTACGGCAACTACCCGTGGAAGGTTGATGGTATCAACGACCCGTGGAAGATCAAGTGTCCTGAATGCTCACGCCGCTTCCCGTCAAACGACTTCGGAAAGTTCTATGAACTCGGCAGAACGAAAGAAAACGGCGGTCTCTTCGACCGTGATACAGCTCTTGAAAACCACAGAGCAATGCTTATCGCAAAGGGTCTCCTCTCCGAGGAAGCAATCGCTATGGAAGGTCCGGGTTCTGAATACAGCGCAGACTGGTTTAAGTACTACGGCTACGGTGTAAAGGGAGGTTATCTCTATAACGAACTTTATACAAATGTCGCAAATCCGTCTTCAGGCGTTAAGTTTATGACAGAAGCAGGTCTCCAGAACGGTGATGCATCTGCTTACAAGCCTGAATCACTCATCCCCGAAACAGTTGAGCGTTGGGGCGTTGACGACGGTCACGGTTATGTAACAGGCCGTGTTTACACAAACGGCGTTAAGGAATTCCATACCTATATCGCATACTTTAACCACTTTGGCGTTTATTACGACAACGGAACAGCTCTTGCGTCCACAGCTCTCAACGAGCTTGGCCTTGCATACCTCTACACGGGCGAAGAAAAGTACGGCCGTCTTGGTGCAATAATCCTCGACCGTATGGCAGATGTATACCCCGATATGTCAATCAAGTACTGGTCATCAGCTTATGGCAGAAGATATCCGAACTCAACAGGTGGTTCACCTGCAGGTAAGGACCTCGGCCGAATCTGGGGTACATTCTCGGCGAAGATATATGCCGAGGCTTATGACAGACTCTACCCGATGTTCGAGGATGAGCAGGTTATAAAGTTCCTCTCCGAAAAGGCAGAATACTATGGAATGGAGAACGATAAGCGCTCCGCGACAAGAATCCGCCAGAACATCGAGGACGGAATACTTCGTGAAATCTTTGAAGCATGTAAGACTTCACAGCTTTACGCCAACTTCGGTCTCCACCACGCAGCACTTATCTCGGCGGCTGTCGCTCTTGACGATAAGGAAGATACCTCTGAGATGATAGAATGGCTCTATAAGGCTTCAACTTCAGATGGCCACTCCTACAACTCAGGCGGCGATGTAAACCGCAAGCTCCTCGCTACAGTTTACCGCGACGGTATGGTTAACGAATCTCCGTATTATAACGAGATGGCGTTCTCACAGCTTATCGGACCTGCGGAAACTCTTGAGAAATATGTAGAAAACGGTGGTCAGCTCACCTGCACATCCTTGTTTGAGCATCCGAAGTACTTAAAGTCGTTTACTTCATTTATGCCACTCGTTTCTACTCGAAAGGGTGTTCCAAGTCTTGCTGATGCAGGAAATCCCTTTGATTTCCTCAAGTATCCAGGTACAGGTTCTCTTGTTACGGCGTTCAATGCTACAAAGAACAGAGATAATCCTGAAATTCAGGAAGAGGTTGTAAAGATTGCCCAGATGCTCTGGCTCTATGCAGGAAAGGATCTGAAGAATCAGCACTACAATGTCTGGACAAAGAACCCCAATACTGTTTATGAAGAAGTAAAGGCGGTTATTGATGAGCACGGCGAGTACAACTGGGATAAGAGCACAATTATGACAGGTTACGGATATGCATTCCTCCGCGCAGGTACTCTCTACGAGACAACCGGCGCAACCGGCCTCCGTGACACACAGCGCGACTTTATGCTCAACTTCTCAGGCCATAACCTCCATAACCACGCTGATATGCTTGATATCCAGTTTACTTCCTACGGCGTACCGTTCACTTACGACTTCGGTTATGCTGAATTCATGGTAACGGGTGACCCGCACTCAAGCCAGCTCACAGCTACAACAATCGGCCATAATACGGTTGTTGTTGACGAGAAGGGTCAGACAGGATTTAAGAATATAAACGATGTTGGTGTTCCGCAGAAGCCGCTCCACTTTGACGCTAAGGATACAAGCGTCAAGGTTATGGATGCTCGCACACCGGTTGCTTATTCACAGACAGACGAATACCGCAGAACAATCGTCATGGTCGACTACGACGACGAAGTTTCCTATGGTGTTGACTTCTTCCGTGTTGACGGTGGTAAGGATCACCTCTACACATTCTCACCGGCAGCTGATACACGCCCTGAACGCTCCGAAAACCTCACATTCATAAAGCAGGTTGACGAGCCGCAGGATAGCTGGAGATATGACCATAAGAACTACTATCCGACATCCTCTTATGCAGGACCGACCGTCCAGTTCGGTGAAGATCCGGGCGGCTACGGTAACTATATGTACCCGAACGGTTACACATGGCACTACGATGTTGAGCGCTGTGATAACCCGGGAACAGGCGAGTTCTGGCTCGACTGGGCAATCAAGGACTTCAGAAAGTATTCAAAGAATCCGGGTCTCAAGCTCAGACTCCGTATGACAATGCTCAACGACTTTAATGTTGATGAAGTATCTCTTGTAAGCACTGTTCCGCAGAGAATCAGCGCAAATGACGGAATCGACCACCTTGAAAAGGTCTTTGTCCGTCGCAAGGGCAACAAGCTCGACTCACTCTTCACAACGGTTTACGAGCCGTATAAGGACGGAAGCCGTTATGTAACCGACATCCAGCAGCTTACAATTGAGCGCACAGGCGGTGCTGAGGAAAGCGAGGATGACGAGGCTAAGGCTGTAAAGGTTGTCCTCGGTGAAGACAGAACGGACTATGTAGTTTACGCTACAAACCGCGATGTTATCTACACAATCACAGACGGCGATTACAGCTTCGAGTTCTCAGGCTTTGTTGGCGTATGGACAGTTAATGCTGAAGGCGAGTGCACATACAAGTACCTCCACGACGGTACTGTTCTCGGCGAAGGTGAGAGAAAACTTGAAACAGCAGAAGCTGCAATAACAGGTAAGATTGTTGATTTCCAAAAGGACTTCTCACTTGACAACTGGATTGATGTTGAGTTTAGCCGCGATATGGGCGATTTAGAGATTGCAGACCTTGTTGACCGCATGATCGTTCCTGAAAAGGATGGAGACGGTACTTCAAATTACCTCATCGAGGGAATTGAGAAGACAGGCGACAGAACTGCCCGAATCAATCTCAACTCTACTTCGACCATCGATGGCTATGTCGATATGTTTAATGAGTCAAAGGGCTATGTATATATCCTTGAAAACGACCAAAAGTTCGAGATTCCGATGAGCTACGAAGATAACGGAGCTCCGGTATTCGACGCAGTTTCCGACAAGCAGGTATCAGCAGGAAGCTCAATCAAGGCTACAGTAAATGCAACACCGATAGATGAGGACCTTACGGTAACCTACAAGGCAAGAACTCTCCCGCGTGGTGCAAGCTTTGATGCAGAAACTGCAACGCTCTCCTGGAAGCCGACATCAGCTCAGATTGGTAAGAACCTTGTCGCAATCGA
>JAZOAS010000066.1:0-15642 GCA_045595605.1 Eubacteriales bacterium | reverse complement strand
AGACGACAGATACGTTGACGGCGAAATCACCGTAGACGCAGCAAAATAAAAAGAGCAACAAAGCAACGCACCGCGCGGGAATCCCGCGCGGTGTTTGACAACAAAAAACGCTTGAAAAAGCGTACATTATATGATAAAATGATTTTGTCGGAAATATCCGGCAGGAGTGAAGTGAACCCCATTTGTTAGACAAAAAGATGTCTAATAAAGGGGTTTTTTTCATGGGTAAAATTAAGTATCCTCCAGAACTACGATTGAAAATAGTTTTAGAATATTTAGAAGGACCATTGGGATATAAGGCGTTAAGTCAAAAATATAATGTAGCTTCTGAAAGCGATATAAAAAAATGGGTAGCTATGTATAGTGAACATGGTGAAGCAGGCTTATGTACAACTCATGGCACTTACGATGGACAATTCAAGATATATGTGGTAGAATATATGCATAGTACAGGCTCATCAGCAAGGCAAACAGCTGTATATTTTAACATTCCATCATTTAGAACTGTTTGCCAATGGGAGCGTATATATCTTGAGGAAGGACGGGATGCCTTGCTTTTAGAGCGTAGAGGCAGAGCGAACAGTATGACCGGAAGCGTTAAAGGCAGGAAGCCTAAATTTGATAAAAAGGAAAACGAAGATTTGATTGCTGAACTGCAACGCCTTCGTATGGAAAATGAATACTTAAAAAAATTGAATGCCTTAGTTCAAAAGCGGGAAAAATCAAAGAAACCGACAAAGTAGCTGTCATAACAGAATTAAGGCATAAATACAAATTGACAGCTTTGCTTAGCATTGCCAAAATGCCGAGAAGTACATATTACTACTATCTAAAAAGAATGAAAAAGGCAGATAAATATGCTGAAATAAAAGAACAGATAAAAGTGATTTATCACGAAAATCAAGGCAGATACGGTTATAGACGAATTACTGATGAATTGCACAACCGAGGTTATGCAATAAACCATAAGACAGTGCAAAGGTTGATGAAAGTTTTGCAGTTGAAATGTATGGTTAGAATAAAACGATACCGTTCATATAAAGGTGAAAAAGGTAAAATTGCAGAAAATATTATCAACAGAGATTTTACTGCAACAGCTCCTAATCAGAAATGGACAACAGATATAACAGAGTTTAAATTGTTTGGAACAAAGCTATATTTATCACCGATACTTGATATGTATAATGGTGAAATCATCAGTTATACAATAAGCAACAGACCTGTATTGCAACAGGTTTTAGATATGCTTGATATCGCTTTTGAGAAGATACCGGACAACACAAATTTAATATTCCATTCAGACCAAGGTTGGCAGTATCAACACAAAAAGTATCAAAAGAGATTAGCCGATAAAGGTATACGGCAGTCTATGTCAAGGAAAGGGAATTGTTATGATAATTCTGTTATGGAAAACTTCTTTGGCTTATTAAAATCAGAACTTCTGTATTTGCGAACATTTTCATCATTAGAAGAATTCAAGATAGAATTAGAAAAGTATATATGGTATTATAATAATAAACGAATTAAAAGCAAACTAAAAGGACTGAGTCCTGTTCAATACAGGATTCAATCCTCGTTAGTTGCCTAATTAATTTTGTGTCTAACTTTTTGGGGTCAGATCAGGAGCGGGTGTTTTAAAATCCGGTAATTTATCATCGGGTGCAGTAAGAAAAGATACCCATGTATAGTCAGATTTGAAATAGTATCTGTCCACACTTGCAATAGAAAGGTTTCCCAAAACATGCATTTGCAAATACAATTCAATATTTACTCCCGTTGTGGTCAAAATTGTGGTCAAAAGACCGATTTTGTATTTTGTCAAGTATAAAGAAAATCCCACAAACCGCTTGGTTGTGGGATTTTTCATGGTTGCGGAGGCAGGATTTGAACCTACAACCTTCGGGTTATGAGCCCGACGAGCTACCGGGTTGCTCCACTCCGCGATATATATGGTGCCGCTGACCGGACTTGAACCGGTACGATATTTCTATCGAAGGATTTTAAGTCCTTTGTGTCTGCCGATTCCACCACAGCGGCAAGTGTCAGACGACCGCACTCTTAAGTGCCATAATAGAATACCACACATTGTAATATTTGTCAATATCTTTTTTGAAATTTCGGACGACAGGACCGTCGTTTTTTCGCAAAAATCGTACATTGAAAAAATAATTTTTCCACTGCACGAAAAAATATAAAAAGCGCTTGACTTTGCCGTTTAAGAGTAGTATTATGCAAGAAGAAAACACATTTATATTATATGTGAAAAGGTGAAAAATATGCTTAAAGTTGGTTTTGGAAGAATCGACATCACGCCACCTCTCGGAAGCTATCTTCAGGGTTATCAGGACCCGAGATATGCAAAGGGAGTTCTCGACCCGCTCGAGGCGAATGCTCTTGCGTTTGACGACGGTAAGAAGCGCGCGGTTATCATAGCCTGTGACCTTGTAGGAATAAGTCAGGAGGTTATGGAGACGCTTCGCCCGACGGTTGCGGAAATCGCGGGTCTTCCGCGTGAGGCGGCTTTTGTCTGCTGCACTCATATCCACACAGGTCCGGGCCTTTCAAAATACAGACACGGCTTCAATAACGAAGAATATGTTGAGTGGCTTATGAAGCGCCTCGGCGACGCGGCAGTCCTTGCGCTTAACGACCTCGCAGAAGCGAAGATGAGCTATACCCGCGGTCGCGTCGAGGATATTGCGTTTATCCGCCGTTTCAGAATGAAGAACGGCGATGTTCAGACAAACCCCGGTTGGCAGTGCCCTGAAATTGACCACGCGCTCGGCACTCCCGACGAGGAGAGCCAGCTTCTTATCATAAAGCGCGATGGAAAGCCTGAAATCGGCGTTGTGAACTTCCAGGTTCACCCTGATGTTATCGGCGGTGAGTACATCTCCGCAGATTACCCCGGTTTTGTCCGCAGAACTTATGAGAGAAATATCCCCAACTCGCGCTGTATGTACATAAACGGTGCGTGGGGAGATACAAACCATATCGATGTCCGCTTGAGCGGTGAGGAGCCGTATGCACGAGGTTACACTCGCTCAAAGCACATGGGCGAGAAGATTGCTTTCTCTGTCCTTTCAAACTACGAGCTTGCAAAGAAACTTCCTGACGGTGATGTAAACTTTGCTGAGAAGAGAGTTGACATAAAGTACAGAAAAGCGGGAAGTGCAGAGGAGCTTGAAAAAGCAAAAGCCCTTGTCGAGCTTCAGAAGAAGGTTGGCGTAGATGCGGCGCTTCCGGGCGTTGAACCGCAGATGAAGAGAGTTGAGCTTGTTGCCGAGGCTCAGAGAATAGTAGGCCTTGCAAACATAACTAAGGATAAGGAGCTTATCCTTACGGCGATTTCTGCCGGCGGAGTCGCGTTTGCAGGCTTCCCCGGTGAGCCGTTTACCGAGGTTGGTCGCGCCATTAAGGCGAAGACAAAGTTTGAGCTCACAATCCCGGTTGGCGGTGCAAACGGATACGAGGCATATTATCCGACAAAAGAGGCATTTACAGAGGGTGGATACGAGGTTGCAGGTGCAGAACTTGTCGAAGGCACTGCAGAAAAGCTCGTTGAAACTTCTGTTGAAATGATAAACAAGTTTTAATCAGGAAAGGGAGAAGTAATATGTTAAAGGCAGGGTTTGGAAGGGTTGACATTACCCCAAATATGGGAGTCAGCATCCCCGGATACTACAATGTAAGACTCGGAGCGGGCGTGCTTGATCCGCTTCTCGCGACAGCGGTCGCGTTTGACGACGGCGAGAAACGCGCGATTGTGTTCAGTATTGACACAATCGGCGTGAACCAGCACTACTGTGCGGCGGCAAGAAAGGCAATTCATGACGCTTGCGAAATTGATGAGGGTGCAATTTTCCTCCACGCGACACATATCCATACAGGCGGATTTGTAAACGGATCAGATGTTCCTGCAGACAAGTTTGAAATTGATGAGTACGGAAACTTCATTATTAAGCGTCTTTGCGATGCGGCGCGTCTTGCTCTTAATGACCTTGCACCTGCGAAGATGAGCTATACACGCGGCCGTGTTGAGGATGTCGCTTTCGTCCGTCGATTCAGAATGAAGGACGGCTCTGTAATGACAAACCCCGGCTGGTTGACAACAAAGGCAGACCATTCGCTCGGTACACCTGATGAAGAAAGCCAGCTTCTCATCATAAAGCGCGAGGGAAAGCCTGAAATCGGCATAGTAAATTTCCAGGTTCATCCGGATATGATAGGCGGGGAATACTTCACGGCAGACTTCCCCGGCTTTGTCCGCAGAACTTATGAGAAAAACATTCCGAATTCACTCTGTATGTACATAAACGGAACACAGGGCGACACAAACCATGTAGATATCAGGCAGGACCCCGAGAAGGAATGCGCTCACGGTTATGAAAGAGCCGCGTATTCTGGCAAGAAGATAGCTTACTCTGTTCTTGCAAACTATGACCTCGCAAAGGAAGTCTCCGGTGAGAAGATTGCTTACGCTAGAAAGACTATTACAGTAAAATACAACAAGGGAAAACCTGAGGAAATTGAGCCTGCTCTCAAGCTTGCGGCGCTCTACCGCGAAAAGGGCTCGGAGAGTGCGGCGCTTCCTGATGTTGAGCCGCTTATGAGAAGAGTTGAGATGGTTGCTGAGGCTTGCAGAATCGAGAGAATGATGTCACGCCCTGACGATAAGGAGCTTATTGTTACAGCTCTTTCTGTCGGCGATGTTGTATTTGCAGGCTTCCCGGGTGAGCCGTTTACTGATGTCGGACGGGCAGTCAAGAAGAACTCAAAGTTTGCGCTTACGATGCCTCTTTGCTGTGCAAACGGCTATGAGGGTTATTACCCAACGGCACAGGCATTCTCAGAGGGCGGATACGAGGTTCTCACGGCAGTTTACAAAGAAGGAACTGCAGAAAAGCTTATCGAAGCTTCAACTGAAATCGTAAATTCACTTTAAGGGAAAATATAACTATGTTAAAAGCAGGTTTCGGAAGAGTTGATATTACTCCGTCAATGGGAGTGGATGTTCCCGGATACTTCAACAAAAGAAGCGTAGCGGGCGTTTTAGATCCGCTTCTTGCAACGGCAGTTGTGTTTGATGACGGCAAAAACAGAGCGGTCATAGTGAGTGCCGATACAATTGGCGTGAATGATCACTATACAGCTGTTGCAAAAAAATATATTGCAGAGGCGTGTTCTCTGCCGCAGGACGCGATTTTCCTCCATGCAACACACACTCATACGGGCGGTTTTGTATGTGATAATGATGTTCCTGCAGAAGCGTTTGAGATGAGTGAGTATGGAACATGGCTCGTGCATCGTCTTGCAGATGCAACGACACTTGCAATTAACGATCTCGCAGAAGCGAAAATGAGCTATACTCGCGGTCGTGTCGAGGATGTTGCGTTTGTCCGTCGCTTCAGAATGAAGGATGGAACTGTCATGACAAACCCCGGTTGTCAGAATCCCGATATTGACCATGCGCTCGGAACTCCCGATGAGGAGAGCCGCCTTCTTATCATAAAGCGCGAGGGAAAACCCGAAATCGGCATTGTAAACTTCCAGGTTCATCCTGATGTTATAGGCGGCGAGTTTGTTTCGGCAGACTTCCCGGGTTTTGTCCGCAGAACTTATGAGGAAAATGTTCCGAATTCGCTCTGTGTGTACATAAACGGAACACAGGGCGACACAAACCATGTTGACGTAAGATACCCCATGTGTGAAAAGTCACACGGGTATGGTCGTTCGAAATATATTGGAAAGAAGATTGCTTTCTCCGTTCTTTCAAATTATGACCTTGCAGAAGAACTTTCGGGAGATAAAGTAAACTTTGCGGAAAAGACGGTTACAGTCAAGTATAACAAGGGTAAGCCCGAAGAAGTTGAACCTGCAATGCGTCTTGCGGCGCTCTATTACGAAACGGGTTCAGAGGCTGCGGCACTCCCAGAGGTTGAACCGTTCATGCGTAAGGTTGAACTGGTAGCCGAGGCTTGCAGAATCGAGAGACTTATGAACCGTCCCGACTATAAAGAACTCACTGTTTCAGCGCTCTCTGTCGGAGATGTTGTTTTTGCAGGTTTCCCCGGTGAGCCGTTTACGGATGTCGGCCGCGCGATTCGGGGAAATTCAAAATTTACACTCACAATGCCCGTTTGCTGTGTAAACGGTTATGAGGGATACTACCCGACGGAGCAGGCATTCTCCGAGGGAGGATACGAAACTCTCGATGCAAGTTTTGCGTGTGGTACGGCGGAAAAACTTCTTGAAGCTTCAACGGAAATCGTAAATTCACTTTAAGGAGAATATTTATGTTAAAATCAGGATTTGGAAGAGTAGATATTACACCTCCGCTTGGTTCATATATGTCCGGATATTACGACCCGAGATATGCAAAGGGAATTCTTGACCCACTTCTTGCAACTGCGGTTGCATTTGATGACGGTGAGAAGCGCGCTGTCATACTTTCGGTTGATGTAATTGGTATTGGTCAGCATAAGGTTGGTCCGATTCGAGAGGCGATTGCCGAGGCAACCGGAATTCCGAAAAAAGCAGTTTTTGTGCATGGTACACATATCCATACGGGATTTGGCCCTGGCTTCGGAAAGCGCCGACCCGAGGACGATTTCTATGAATCTGATTATCTCTTGTGGCTCACAAAACGCCTTTGCGATGCGGCAGTTTTGGCATTTAATGACCTTGCTCCTGCGAAAATGCTTTATACTCGCGGAAGAGCCGAGGATGTTGCGTTTGTCCGCCGCTTCAGAATGAAGGACGGCTCAGTTCGCACCAATCCCGGTTGGCAGTGTCCTGATATTGACCACCCACTCGGCACACCTGATGAGGAGAGCCAGCTTCTTATCATAAAACGCGAGGGAAAGCCTGAAATCGGCATCGTTAACTTCCAGGTTCATACCGATGTCATCGGCGGCGAATACTTATCTGCAGACTACCCCGGCTTTGTTCGCAGAACTTACGAGAAGAATATTGAAAATTCGCGCTGTATGTATCTTTGCGGAACGCAGGGCGATACAAATCATGTTGATGTAAGACGCCCTCAGGATACATGGTCCCACGGTTATCTTCGTTCGGAATATATGGGAAAGAAGATTGCGTATTCCGTTCTCTCTAACTATGACCTCGCACAAGAGCTTTCGGGCGATAAGGTAAACTTTGTTGAAAAGGTAATAACGGTAAAATACAACAAAGCCGAGAATGAAGAAGAGCTTGAAAGAGCAAAAGCACTTGTCGAGCTTCAGAAGAAGGTCGGAACGGACGAGGCACTCAAGGGTGTTGAGCCTGTTATGCGTCGCGTTGAGCTCATAGCTGAGGCATCACGAATTGTAAGAATGACAACTATGCCTGAAGAAAAAGAGCTTGTTATGACGGCTCTTTCAGTTGGTGATATGGCGTTTGCATGCTTCCCGGGTGAGCCGTTCACAGATATCGGACGGGCAGTCAAGAAGAACTCAAAGTTTGCGCTTACAATACCCGTATGCTGTGCAAACGGCTATGAGGGATACTTCCCGACAGAACAGGCTTTCTCCGAGGGTGGATACGAGGTTCTGACGACGAGTTATGCTCGCGGAAGTGCCGAAAAGGTGCTTGAAGCTTCAACCGAAATCGTAAATTCACTTTAATATTAAAAGAACACTTGCATCGCAAGTGTTCTTTTTGCTAATCAAGTATTCTGCCGTCGGTGGAGATTGTAACGACCTGCCAGGGAATAAACTTTCCGCTTGATTGAAGTGCGCGCTTTACGGCGTTTTCAATTCCGCCACAGCAGGGAACCTCCATTCGTACCACCGTAACGCTCTTTATATTGTTGTTTGCGATTATCGCCGTGAGCTTCTCGGCATAGTCGCCCTCGTCAAGCTTCGGGCATCCGATAAGCGTTACGCGGTTTCGGATGAACTTGTTGTGAAAGTCGCCATAAGCGTATGCCGTGCAGTCGGCGGCAACGAGAAGATTTGCATCTTCAAAGTACGGCGCGTTTACGGGAACAAGCTTTATCTGTACGGGCCATTGAGAAAGTCTGCTCTCTGCAGGGGCGGCGTGAACGGCAGGGGAAGCCTCTCGCCTGATTTGCTTGGATGCAGTTCCGGGGCAACCGCACGGAAGGGGAGCGACGGACTTTTGCTTTGCGGCGATAACTGCCGCCTCGTTGTATGCCGGAGCTTCTCGCTCTTCAAAGGTAATTGCGTTTACGGGGCAGGCAGGGAGACAGTCGCCAAGTCCGTCGCAGTAATCCTCGCGCGTAAGTCGGGCCTTTCCGTTTACCATTTCGATTGCGCCTTCGTGGCAGGCGGCGGCACACGCGCCACAGCCGTTACATTTATCTTCATCAATTTTTATAATTTTTCTTATCATAAAAACAACTCCTTGTGACTTGGTGAGTTGATTATAATATAAAAATAACGCTAAAATCTGTTGCAAGTGCAACAGATTTTAGCGCTTTGAAAGAAAAATTATTTTTCGTGAGTTTTAAAAATCAGCGACGAGATAACACCGAGAACGACGGATGTGCAAATTCCCGCAGAGGCGGCGGTGAGCCCACCTTTTAAGATTCCGATTGCACCGTTTTCTGCAATGCTCTCGCGCACACCTTTTGCGAGAAGATGACCGAAACCAACAAGCGGGACTGAAGCTCCCGCGCCTGCAAATTCAGCAAGCGGGGCATATAGCCCGATTGCTGAGAGCAAAACGCCGAGCACGACATATCCCGTGAGAATTCTTGCTGGGGTCAGCTTTGTGCGGTCAATGAGAATCTGCCCGATTCCGCAAAACAGCCCGCCGACTAAAAACGCGTTTACATACTCCATATTTTACACCTCAATTTCAACAACATGGCATATTCCGGGGATTGTTTCGCTCTGCTGAACGCTTGTTGGCGATTGAAGAGAGCCTGTCCCCGCTATGAGAATGTGTTTCCATTTTTTGCTTTTGAGTCCGTTCATAATAAAGCTTGAAAAGACGGTAGCGATACACCCGCAACCGGATGCACCCGAGTGCATATCCTGAGCCTTTATGTCAAACATCTCACATCCGCAGTCGATGTAGCTTTTGCCCATTTCTACTCCGTCGCGCGAAAAGAGGTCGATGACGGTTTTTCTGCCGATTTCGCCGAGGTCACCCGTTGCGATGAGGTCGTAATCCGTGGGGGAGGTGTTTGTGTTTTTAAAGTGTTTTTTCAGGCTCGTATATGCCGCGGGCGCCATAGCCGCGCCCATATTGTTCGCGTCTGATATTCCCGAGTCGATGACAGTGCCGAAGGTTGCACGAGCGATACGGGGAGATGCGTCATCGCCGTCCTGCGATACGATTGCACACCCCGCACCTGTTACGGTGCGCTGTGCAGTTGGCGGGCGCTGACCGCCGTAGGCGATAGGGTTGCGGTACTGGCGCTCTGCCGTACAGAAATGCGAGGACACGCAAACTGCGACATGACGAAAGCTTCCGCTTGATGCGAGTATTCCGGAAAGGGCGAGACCTTCCGCAAAGGTTGAGCACGCGCCGTAAAGCCCGAGAAAGGGGATGTCGGAATCGCGTGCGGCAAAGCTTGAAGCGATGCATTGATTCAGAAGGTCGCCCGAGAGAATACAGCCGATATTTTCAGGGGAAAGAGAAGCCTTTTTGAGTGCTTCCTCAAAAGCGGTCTTCTGGAACTTGCTCTCGGCCTTCTCCCAGGTCTTCTCGCCGAAGTGACCGTCGGGAACGGTTATGTCAAAAAAGCTTGAAAGCGGGCCTTCGCTTTCCTTTTTGCCGACGACGCTTGCCGTCGCGATTATTTTAGGCTTGTTCTGAAAAACAACGGTTTCACGCGCCACAGTAAACTACCTCCGAAAACTTGTGTTTATTTTAGTATTTCGGAAAGCTTCCATAATATACAAAAAACCGCATCGGAAAATCCGATGCGGTTTAAGTTTTAAAGAAGTTTTTTGCGAAGCTCAGCGGATGATTCGGGGTGGAGATATGCAGGCGGGATGTCAAGCACTGTCTTTGCACCGAATGAACCCTCGCTGCAAAGTCTTGCGGCGGCTCTCGCGTAAGCTACGAGAACGCTTGCGGTGAACTCGGGATTTGAATCGAGATTAAGGCTATACTCGATAACATGGTTATTTCTGCCACCGTTTGTCGTACCTGAACGGAAAACTTTACCGCCGTGAGGGATTCCCGCGTGGTCGCGGAGAAGCTCCTCTTTTGAAATGAAGTGGACGGTTGTATCGTAATCGGCAAAGTAATTCGGCATTGTCTTTATCTCGTTTTCGATGCGGGCAAGGTCTGCGCCTTCTTCTGCAACAACGAAACACTCTCTTGTATGCTTTTCGCGAGTGGAGAGCTCGGGATTTTCACCGCGACGGACGGCTTCAAGAGCAGATTCTATGGGAATCGTGTACTGCCTTGCATCAACTACACCGTCGATTCTGCGGATAGCGTCCGAATGACCCTGGCTTACGCCCTTGCCCCAGAAGGTGTAGGTCGCGCCACTCGGGAGAATTGCTTCGCCGTAAAGGCGGTTGAGCGAGAACATACCCGGGTCCCAACCGACTGAGATGATTGAAACGCGGTTTCCCGCGAGGCTTTTTTTATCGACATTTTCAAAATGCTCGGGGATTCTCGCGTGAGTGTCAAAACTGTCAATGACATTAAAATGCTCCGCGAAATAAGGGGTCTGCTCGGGAAGGTCGTTTGCGCTTCCGCCACAGAGAATGAGGACATCAATCTCGTCCTTCATTCCGATAGCCTCGTCCATATGATAAACGGGCACACCGCTTTCGGTTTTGATATCCTCGGGATTGCGGCGCGTAAAGAGGGCGCAAAGCTCCATATCGGAAGCAGCAGAAACGGCACATTCAACGCCTCTTCCGAGGTTGCCGTATCCCGCGATTGCAACTTTCAGTTTTTTCATTTTAAGACCATCGCCTTTCGTATTTTGAAAAAAGAATTATGATGAATAATTAAAACATAAACTGCCCGAATTGTCAAATTAAAAGAATGTGAATAAAATCAAAATAATAATTGCAATATGCGCGCGGGAGTGATAAAATATACATAATGAAATGGAGGGAATAAAAATGATAGATATGACAAAATGGCAGAAAATTGCCGCAGAAAATGTTAACAAGCGTGATATGGCCCCCGGCCGTCTCTCAGGCAAGATCGCTATCGTTACAGGTAGCGCTCAGGGTTTTGGTAAGGGCATCGCTGAGATTCTCTACGCTGAGGGTGCAAGCGTTGTTATTGCTGACCTCAACGAGGCTCTTGCAGAAACTGTTGCAAAAGAGCTTGGCGAGAGAGCTTTCTCCGTCAAGGTTGATGTTTCAAGCGAGGAGAATGTCGCTGAGATGATTCAGAAGACAGTTGAGCGCTTTGGCGGTCTTGACCTTCTCGTTTCAAACGCAGGCGTTCTCAAGGCAGGCTCACTTACTGAGATGGAGATGAAGGACTTTGACTTTGTCACAAAGATCAACTACACTCCGTTCTTCACCTGCACAAAGTACGCTCAGTGCATCATGAGAGCACAGTTCGAGGCTGACAACAGCTGGACTGGCGACATCATCCAGATCAACAGCAAGTCAGGCCTTTCAGGCAGCAACAAAAACTTTGCTTATGCCGGCGGTAAGTTTGGCGGAATCGGTCTTGTACAGAGCTTTGCTATGGAGCTCGCTCCGATCAATGTCAAGGTTAACGCAATCTGCCCGGGTAACTACTACGACGGTCCGCTCTGGAGTGACCCCGAGCGCGGTCTCTTTGTTCAGTACCTCAATGCAGGTAAGGTTCCGGGTGCAAAGACTATTGAAGATGTCAAGAAGTTCTATATGTCAAAGTCACTCATCCAGCGCGGATGCCTTCCGTCTGATGTTGCGAAGGCTATTATGTATGCTGTTGAGCAGACATTTGAAACAGGACAGGCTATCCCGGTTACAGGTGGCCAGATAATGCTCCACTAATCCAAGGAGAATAAGAAATGATTGATATTTCGATTTTGAATAAGCTCAACGAGGGCTCGGCTGAAGACCGCCTCAAAGCGCTTCCCGAGGTCCTTGCGGAAACTAACTTCCCGCCGCAGGATGAGCGTATGATAAATAACCACATACATACCTTCTATTCCTTCTCACCGTACAGCCCGACCGCGGCAGTTTATGCGGCGCGCGCAGAGGGCCTTGCGACCTGCGGAATAGTTGACCACGACTCTATCGGCGGTGCGCGCGAGTTTATCCGTGCAGGCGAGATTGTCGGTATCCCGACAACTATCGGCATCGAAACCCGCGTTTCGATGAAGGAAACTCCGTTTGGTGATGTCCGCACGAACAACCCCGACCAGAAGGGCGTTTCGTACATGGTTATCCACGGCGTTCCGCACGATAAGATTGACGAGGTTCAGGCGTTTTTTGCGCCTCTCCGCGAGAAGAGAAACGAGCGCAACAAGAAGATGGTAGAGAATATCAATAAGCTCTACGCTGACAAGGGCGTTTCCCTTGACTTTGAGCGCGATGTTCTTCCTCTCTCAAAGGCTCATGACGGCGGTAGCGTTACCGAGCGCCACCTCATGTATGCTCTTGCGAAGAAGCTTTCTGATACAGACGAGATGATGGCTGTATATGACCTTGTCGGAACTCTTAAGAAGGATTGCATTCCGAAGGTGTTTATTGATGCTGATGAAGAATGTCCGACTCTTTCTGAGTTTGTAGCGCTTGCAAAGCGCGTCGGCGGTATCGCGGCTTATGCGTACCTCGGCGATGTCACAGCTTCCGTTACAGGTGATAAGGCAGCTCAGACCTTCGAGGATTCATACCTCGATGACCTTATGCAGTGTCTCTACGATTTCGGCATCCGCGCAGTTACATATATGCCAACCCGAAACACAAATGAGCAGCTTACCCGACTTCGTGCACTTTGCGATAAGTTCGGTATGCTCCAGATAAGCGGCGAGGATGTAAACTCCCCGCGTCAGAGCTTCCGTATTGAGAAGATGTACGAGCCGCAGTTTGCAAACCTCATCGACAGCACATGGCAGGTTATCCGCCATGAGCTCGGAAAATAAAGAACATAAAACGCCTGCTTGCCATGCGAGCAGGCGTTTTAAAATTTAATATATATTTTATTTATTTTTACGCTGTTTTGTGATATGATATATAAAGCGAAAAGTTTTTTATTTTTGGAAGGATGATTACATATGAGAAAGACGAAAATAGTTGCTACAATAGGTCCTGCAAGTGAGGATGCGCGCGTTTTTGAACAGCTGTGCCTTGCGGGAATCAATGTGGCAAGACTCAACTTTTCTCATGGAACACATGCGGAACACAAAAAGAAGATTGATATGATAAAGGAAGTCCGCGAGAGACTTGGCCTTCCGATTGCAATAATGCTTGATACGAAGGGACCTGAGTACCGTATCGGAACATTTAAGGACGGTAAAATCTCCCTTTCGGACGGCGACACCTTCATCTTTACGACTGATGATATCGTCGGCGACAAAACCCGCGTTTCGGTAAATTATGACGGTCTTGCAAACGACCTTGCGGTAGGTGATTCGATATCCGTAAACAACGGGCTTGTACTCTTTACCGTAAAGGAAATCTCGGGAAAGAATGTCATTTGCGATGTTGTAGCGGGTGGGGAGCTTTCAAACCGTAAGAGTATGAGCTTTCCGGGAAAGGTTTTAAAGAAGACCTTTCTCAGCGAGCAGGATAAAGAGGATATCCTTTTCGGAATAGAAAACGGCGTAAATTTCATTGCGGCATCGTTTGTATCCACAAAACAGGACATTCTCGACATAAAGAAATTCCTTGATGAAAACGGCGGTGACGATATAGAAGTCATCGCAAAAATCGAAAACCGTTCGGGTGTCGATAATATTGAGGAGATATGCAAGGTTTGCGAGGGCGTTATGGTCGCGCGAGGAGACCTCGGCGTTGAGGTTCCGTATTCGGAGCTTCCCGCAATTCAGAAATACCTTATCACAAAATGCCGACTTCTCGGTAAGCGCGTTATTACGGCGACCGAGATGCTCGAGTCGATGATTCACAACCCTCGCCCGACCAGAGCTGAAATTTCCGATGTCGCGAACGCGGTTTACGACGGTACGAGCGCTGTTATGCTCTCAGGTGAGTCTGCTGCGGGAAAGTACCCCGTTGAGACGGTAAAGATAATGTCCGAAATAGTGGAGGAAACTGAGCGAAATATCCACTATGAAAAGCGCTTCAAAACGAGCGAGTTCAAAATAAAGAACAAGGTTGACGCGATTTCCCACGCGACCTGCGGAATGGCGATTGACATCGGCGCAAAGGCGATTGTCGTAAGCTCAATGTCGGGAATGACCGTCCGAATGGTATCGCGCTTCCGCGCACCGACAGATATCATCGGTATGGCAACGAACAAGGCGGTATGGTACAAGCTTGCGCTTTCGTGGGGAGTACTTCCGGTATTAAGCGAGCAGTTCAATTCATCCGACGTTCTCTTCTATCATGCAACCCGCGCCGCGAAGGAAAATCTTCCTTTGCAGAAGGGGGATCTCATCGTTCTCACAGGCGGTGTAATAAACGGAAAATCGGGAAATACAAACACAATCAAAGTTGAAGAAATATAGCAAAGCCTTTTACCTATCCCTGAGACAAAACAATAATGGCTATCGGTTTAACCGATAGCCATTATTGTTTTATAAGCGGTTTCTGCCGCAGATATGTCCATATTGCACGAAATTTCAAAGAAGCGTATGTTTTTTGAAACTGCATCAAGAGTTTCAAGAACGCTTGCAGCCCCTGCTCCGTCGGGAATGTGGACAGCGGGGAGGAGGTTTGCGATGACCTCCGAACGCGGAAGCTCTCTCACGGAGTTTTCTTTAGCGCGTTTTATAAAGCAGATATCATAAAGTCGGGTGCGGTCATTTTCGTTTATCTGCTCCTTTCCGCACCAGGGAGTACCGTAGCCGTAGGGGACACCGTCACAAAGTCTGATGAGCGGCTTGTCGCCGTTTATTATGCGAAGACGCTCTCCGAGAAGCTCTCTCCAGAGGTTTGAGTGTGTTGTTTTTCCCGTTCCGCTTTCGGCGCAGAGGAGAAGACCGTGACCGTCAACATCCATAAGAACACCGTGAATGAGAAAAACCCCGAAGGCGGAAGCCTTATCGGTTATCTTGCGGTAAATTGCAAGAGTTTCGAGATACTGCGGTGGGAAGTTATGATTCTCGAGATCCTCATATGCAATTTCTTCATCCGTTACCGAAACGGAAAAGACGGCGGGCTCGTCCGTAATGTAATCACGGCACATTTTTTCGATATATTTATATTTATTGTCAATCTCAATTACGATATCAGCGACGCGGATGTTGAACA
Organism: Eubacteriales bacterium; assembly: GCA_045595605.1. Lineage (GTDB taxonomy): Bacteria > Bacillota > Clostridia > Oscillospirales > JAAYXM01 > SIG480. The sequence goes on along the minus strand of JAZOAS010000066.1, from coordinate 322 downwards.
TATGCTCCACCTCTTTGAATAAACTCTATCGACAATTATATAAAAAGCTGACTTTTTTGTCAAGTGATGCCCGCACCGTGTCGCGCAGCACGAAACAAAAAAAGACACCAACCTTGCGGATGGTACAAAAAAGGGCTCCCGCAAAGCCTGCTTTGTGGGAAGAAGGAGCGGCAGTCGGAAAGCGTCGCCGTGCAAAAAAGCACGGCAAGCCAAAAAGACTTGCCGTGACGTGGTGGACCCGGTGGGGATCTGCCCGCGGACTAAAAAGCCTTTCCCCGAAAGCCTTTTTGCGCTCTGAGGAGCGCCGTCCTGTTCGATGCCC
>JAZOAS010000065.1:0-2107 GCA_045595605.1 Eubacteriales bacterium | reverse complement strand
CCGGATGCAGGCGGAGAGACTACGGAAAATCAGCAGGAGCCGTCGGGCGAGAGTGAGAATACAGAGGTACCCGACTGGATAACACAGTAATTTAGTTTTGGAGAAAATTTAAATGGAAAAGACCTATGCAAGAAAAAGAATAAAGGAAGAAGCCTGGGGGAATCTCTCCGGCAATTGGTTCAAGTCGTTTGTAATAATGCTTTTGCAGAGCATTTTTACTATGGTGATATTCTCACTTCTTCCAATCCGTATCCCGGAGATGCAGGAGATTATGAATGCCTCGGGTGACCCGAGAGCAATGCTGCGCCTATTTTTTCCGAATGTGATTACGGAAAAAACTGTTGCGTCTATTGCAGTTACGGTAATTATCTACCTTCTTGTAATGTCGCCGTTCTCAATCGGAAACTGCCGTTTCTTCTTAAAAGTTGCAAGAGGAGAAAAGGGAAAGCTTTCGGATGTTTTTTCGGCATATACAAGCCTTAAGACTGTTTTTTCGTCGGTCTGGCTTACTCTTCTTACTATCTTCCTTTCAACCTTCTGGACATTGCTGTTTTCCATTATTCCCGCAACGCTCGTGTTAGTAGCATCATATATCAAGTCGGCGCTTTTGCTGTATCTTGCAACTTTCCTTGTTCCGATAGCAAGTCTTTTTGCTCTTTTATGGAACAGTCGCTACACCTTTGCAAGCTATATTTTTGCAGAAGGTAAGTTAGGTGCGTTCGCATCACTCCGCGAGTGCATCTCCCTTATGCACGGAAGAAACGGCGAGTGCATAATGCTTCGTTTTTCTTATCTTTTGTGGGATGTTGCATCGTCGTATATTCCGCCGCTTGGTTTCGTTTATAACGCGGTTTTCGGAACGGTGTATGCAAAATATCTTTTTTATCTCAGACAGAGAGAACAGTAAATTTGTGACGATTTTTTCGCAAAGTTCATTGACAAATAAAATTCACAGTGATATAATCAGTAAAAAAAGGAAAGGCGAGTATTGTAATGACACTTTCTCTTAAGGCATCAGCAATATTTTATTACTTTTACTTTTACTTTTTTGCAAAGCGAAAGTAAAAGTGATTTCTGTTGCTCAAAAAGAGAAAGTTCTTTATAAGACTTTTTAAGGCTTTGCAGTAGAATTCACTGTAAAGCCTTTATTTATTTTATATTGTTCTCAAGGAGGAAAAACAATGATAGCGGTACTTAAAAGGGATGTTCCGAAGGCGCAGGTAGATAACCTTATAGCGTGGCTTAACGAGCAGAATATTAAGGTTCACCTTTCAGAGGGTGAGTTCCAGACGGTTCTCGGATTTATCGGTGATACTTCAAATATTGATGTTGAGCTTATTGAGGGGCTTGATATTGTCCAGAGCGTTACGAGAATTACAGAACCCTTCAAGAGCGCAAACAGAAAATTCCACCCTGAGAATACCGTTGTTGATATCAACGGTGTAAAGATCGGCGGCGGAAACTTTGCGCTTATCGCAGGTCCGTGTTCAGTCGAGTCGGAGGAGCAGATTCTCGGAATTGCAAATTCTGTAAAGGCTTCGGGCGCAACTCTTCTCAGAGGCGGTGCGTTCAAGCCGAGAACCTCTCCTTATGACTTCCAGGGTCTTAAGGCTGAGGGAATTGACTTCCTCCTCGAAGCAAAAGAAGCGACGGGAATGCCGATAGTTACGGAGATTATGAATGCAAACCATCTGCACTTGTTTGAAAATGTAGATGTAATTCAGGTCGGCGCGCGAAATATGCAGAACTTCGAGCTTTTAAAGGAGCTTGGCAGAACTAAAAAGACGATTCTCTTAAAAAGAGGTCTTGCAAATACACTCAAAGAGCTTCTTATGAGTGCAGAGTATATCATGGCGGGCGGAAATGAGAATGTCATTCTCTGCGAGCGCGGTATCCGAACCTTTGAAACCTATACGAGAAACACTCTCGACCTTTCAGCTATACCGATGCTTCGTGAGCTTACGCATCTTCCGGTTGTTGTTGACCCGAGCCATGCAAGCGGAATATCGCGCCTTGTAAAGCCTATGGCTCTTGCCGCCGCGGCGTGCGGAGCTGACGGAATTATGATTGAGGTCCATAACGACCCGAAGCATGCGCTCTGTGACGG
>JAZOAS010000064.1:0-1564 GCA_045595605.1 Eubacteriales bacterium | reverse complement strand
AAATCCCCGTTTCTTTCTTGAACATATGGCTCATATAGTATTTACTTAAAAACAAACTTCCCGCGATATCCTCAAGAGTGAAGCTGTTGCCCAAATTTTCGTTTATATACCCGACTACGCGCGCGGAAATTTTGTCACCGCGACGGTCGTCACCTTTGTCCTTATACTCTTCAGTATTGAGATAACAAAGAAGCTCTATGAGCTTTGAAAACAGAAGCTGAGAGTAAAAATGGCTGTTCTCGGGGATATCCTCCATAACGGAAATAAGATTTTTTATCTCATCCCCTTTTCCTTCGTCATACGAGCGAATACGGTCCTTGAGATGAAAAACCTCAAGAAGAGGAAGAAGCTTACCCGTCGAAACGCAGGATATATCAAAAGAAATAAACACGGCGGAAGAAATTTCGCGTGCTAAAAAAGTGAACGCATCGTCGCTTGCAATTATGCAGACAGCTCCGCCACTTACCTTGTAAACAGTACCGTTGAGCTCAACCTCGCCTTTCCCGTGTTCAAGGCAAAAAACAGCATACTGCCCCTTTTCAATATCGGAGAACACTTCTCCGCCGAGAAAATCTATTCTCTTAAGCATAACAAAATTTGCCATATTCTTCCCTCTCCAAAGAGCAAGATTTGCAATGTTTTTAGCAGTTTGATTATATCAAACCGCTATTTTTTTGTCAAGTTGAACAAGATCTGCAAAAAAAGAGCAAGAGTTTGCACATTTTCAGCAAGGAGTTGAATTGTTAGAAGGCAACAAATATGATATTCTAAAGAAAAATACCGAAAGGAGTTTTTACAATGAACAACTTCCCCGTTATTGAAAAATCAGAATTTAAAAAGAGAATTGCGGACACTCGTCTCGTAATGGAAAAAGAAGGCATTGATATGCTCATCGCATTCTCAAACCTTCTCGACCCGTCAGCAGTACGCTACTTCTCAGACTTTTCAGCTGTAAACGAAAGCGCTGCTATCATCATCCCGCTCGACGGTCAGGTTACTCTCTGCGCAGGTCAGGCAGGCTTTGACTATGCAGAAGTAAAGAACCAGCTTGATGACGCTATCATCAAAATCTTCCCCGAAATCGGCGAGGTTTCAGGCTTTGAGTATGACACAGAAGGTCAGCTCGATTTCGAAGGCTACTTCAAAGAGCTCAAGGGCAAGTACAATGTAAAGAAAATCGGTCTCATCGGCAAGCTCACCTTCCCGGCTGTTATTTACAACAAGCTCACAAAGGTTTTTGACAGCGCAGAGATTGTTGACTTTGACGATCAGCACTATGCTCAGCGTATCATCAAGTCACCTGCTGAAATTGCTTGCATCCGCAAGGCCTGCGGTATCATCAGCGAAGCTTTTACACGCGTTGTTCCGCAGATTGCGCTCGGTCAGACAGAACGCGATGTTCAGGCTCTTCTTCAGAGCGAGATTCTCCACCTTGGTGCTGAGAGCGATGTTCAGGCATTTGCTCCGATGGTTTCAACAGGCCCGAAAAACTCTTATATCAGCATGTGCCGCAACACAATGAGAAAGTTCGAAGAAAGTGAAATTCTTAACCTCGCTGCAGGTG
>JAZOAS010000063.1:0-5848 GCA_045595605.1 Eubacteriales bacterium | reverse complement strand
AAAAAGTCACTTTTGTCTATCGACAAAAGTGACTTTTTTGAATGATGTTTGCCTTTGGCAAATGATGTGGACAATGTCCAATGATGACGGCTTCGCCTAATGATGTGTGCCTTGCGGCATTAGGGCAAACATCGCATCATTGCGACCAACGGTCGCAACATCATCATGCGAAAGCTATACATCATATCGCCGCAGGCGATGCATCATTGAACATGCAGTTTTTGATAAAACCTGATAAAAGGAGGCGGTTTTGTGAAAGAAAATAAGCTTACAGAACTTTCTATGGAGTTTTCTGTAGATATTGTAAATCTCGTAAAACACTTAAAATCTAACCACGAAGCTATTATTTCCAACCAAATCGGCAGAAGTGGGACATCCATTGGTGCAAACATTTTTGAAGCACAGTATGCACAAGGCAGGAAAGATTTTGTTTCCAAACTTGAAATCGCCTTGAAAGAAGCAAGCGAAACAGGTTATTGGCTTGAACTGTTGTACAGAACGAAGTATATTGATGAACATACTTTTAAAGAACTATCTTCTAAATGTACCTCTTTGAGAATAATGCTCATTTCTTCCTGCAAAACCGCTAAACAAAATACCGATAAATAAGAATTTGGCGAGGTGTTCCAATGGTTAGAAAAGCAACAAATAGTGAGAGCCGTGTTTTAGCGGAAATGGCCATTCAAATGTGGGATAGTAATACTATTGATGAATTAGAAACAGAGATTATTGAAACGCTTAACGACGAACAATCTGCATTCTTCATAAAGTATGTAAATAATGTACCCGTGGGCTTTGCACAGTGCGGGTTGAGAACTGATTATGTTGAAGGCACGGAAAGTTCCCCCGTAGGTTATTTGGAAGGCATTTTCGTTAAAGAAGATTACCGCAATAATGGTTATGCAAAAGAAATGCTTTTTTCTTGTGAAATGTGGGCAAAGAATATGGGGTGTACAGAATTTGCAAGCGATTGTGAATTAGATAATATTGGCAGTTTGGAATTCCATAAAGTTATGGGTTTTGATGAAGTAAACCGCATTATCTGTTTCAAGAAAAGAATCTGAATGCATTGGCAAAATATCACTTTAACAACAGGAGGTTTTTAATATGAAAGCACTTATCACCGGCGCAAGCTCGGGCTTTGGTCGCGATATGGCAAAAATCTTATCAGAGATGGGTTATGACATCATAGCTGTCGCAAGGCGCGAGGATAAACTCAAAGAGCTTCAAAGCGAGCTTTTGACAGATGTCGAAATTGTCTGTTGCGATGTTTCCGACGAAGCGGCGTGTATTGCGCTTTCGGAGCGCGCAAACGATGCGGATGTGTTTATAAACAATGCGGGCTTTGGTGTTTTCGGTTCTCTCTGCGAAACCGAGCTTTCTGACGAGCTTTCAATGATAGAAACAAATGTCCGCGCGGTACATATTCTCACAAAGCTTGTAGCAAAGAAGTTCAAGGCGCGAGGATACGGCCACATTCTCAATGTCGCATCCCTTGCCGCATTCTTCCCGGGGCCGCTTTTCGGGGCGTATTATGCGACAAAGGCGTATGTTCTCCGCCTTTCGCAGGCGCTTGCGGAAGAACTCCGTCAGGAGAAATGCAAGGTTAAAATCAGCGTTCTATGTCCGGGTCCTGCGCATACGGGGTTTGCCGATGTTGCAAAGGTGAATTTCGGCACCGGAAAGGAAAAAATAGGGAAATTTGTAGTCCTTGAAAGCCGTGATGTCGCAGAGTATGCGATAAAGAAAATGTTTAGCGGAAAAGAGGTCATAATCCCCGGTGCGATTATGAGGTTTGCTGTCTTTCTCCGCCATATTCTTTCTGATAAGCTTCTCGCCCGTGCGGTGTATATGATTCAAAGTAAGAAAATGAAGATAAAATAAAAAAGAAAGGCGCTTTGCGCCTTTCTTTTTTGTAACTTAAAAATTGACGATACAGTTTGTTTATGGTAAAATATATAAGATAATGATGTTTTTTAAGGAGAGGGAAAAATGCTTGAACTTGACGAATATAAGCTTCGGATAAATGCGCTTGCAGCGCCCATAAAAGAACTTTTCTCCGCTATGGATATAGAAGGCGTTTCTGCTGAGCTCAAAGAGCTTGAAGCTCAGAGCGAATCGGAAGATTTCTGGAACGACCTTGAAAACTCCCAGGTCGTATTGAAGAGAATTTCAAGAATAAAAGAAAAGCTTGAGCGTTTCAATAAGTACGAAAGCGACTATGAAGACATAAAAGCGCTCTTTGAGCTTGCAGTTGAAGCTGACGACGCCGATGCTGCGGCAGAAGTAGGAGAGCTACTTTGCGCACTTGAAAAGACTCTTGCGGATGCGAGAATCGAAACGCACCTTTCGGGCGAGTATGATAAAAACAACGCCATTATGAGCTTTCAGGCGGGTGCCGGCGGAACTGAGGCGCAGGACTGGGCGGAAATGCTCTATCGCATGTACACTCACTGGGCAGAGCGCCACGGCTATTCGTATAAGATTCTCGACTTCCTCGACGGTGATGAAGCGGGGCTTAAAAGTGCGAGCATCCTCATCGAGGGTGAGAACGCTTACGGTTATCTAAAAAGTGAAATGGGCGTTCACCGCCTTGTCAGAATTTCTCCGTTTGACTCCTCGGGTCGCCGTCATACATCCTTTGCGGCGGTAGAGGTTATGCCTGAAATTACGGAGGATGTCGAGGTTGAAATCCGCCCTGAAGATTTGAAGGTAGATACCTACCGCTCATCGGGTGCGGGTGGTCAGCATGTCAACAAGACCGAATCTGCAATTCGTATTACGCATATCCCGACAGGTATAGTCGTCGCGTGTCAGAACGAGCGAAGCCAGCACCAGAACCGAGAGGTCGCGCTTCGTATGCTCAAGTCAAAGCTTGTTGAGATTAAAGAGCGCGAAAACCTTGAGCGCATTGAAGACATCAAGGGCGAGCAGAAGCTTATCGAATGGGGAAGCCAGATCCGCTCGTATGTCTTTATGCCATACACCCTTGCAAAGGACCACAGAACAGGCTTTGAAAACGGAAATATCGGCGCGGTTATGGACGGCGATATCGACGGCTTTATAAACGAGTATCTGACGCAGATGGCAGTTGCATCAGGAGGAAAAAGCGACAAGTAGGTGTAATGTATGTGGATAAAGAAGCTATATGCAACATTCGGAAAGCTCAGTAATGAGACGATGTCTCTTTCTTCGGGGCTGAATGTTATATACGGTCATAACGAGTCGGGGAAATCTACCTGGACTTCCTTTATCCGTGCCATGTTTTACGGAATATCCACCCGCGAGAAGAAAAAGGAAGGGTTTATTCCCGATAAAGAAAAGTTTCTCCCGTGGAACGGCGAGGCGATGTACGGGAAAATGGAGCTCTCGTCTTTAAACGGAGATATTACGGTTGAGAGAACGAGCGCGAGAGGAGGCGTTCTGTCAAAGGTGTCGTCAAAGTTTGACGACAGCGGACTGGACGCGCCAATCGGAGATGCGCTTGTCGGTGTGTCGGGAAGCGTGTATGAACGAACCGCGTTCATTCGCCAGTCGGGGATAGGCGTTTCTGCGGATGACGAGACGGAGAGAAGGATTCTTTCGATAGTCTCAAGCGCTGATGAAACGATTTCCGCAGGTGAGGTCATAAACCGTCTCAAAAAGAGGCGCAGACTTCTTCAGGGAAATGCTAAAAACGGAGAGATACCGAAGCTTGAGGCAGAGCGCGAGGATCTTCTTGAAAAAATCTCAAAGGCGAGAGAGACGGAGGCTGAAATTGCCCGAATCTCCGAATCTCTGGAGGCCTGCAAAAAAACAGAGGCAAAGCTTTCAAGAGACGCTTTGATAGCAAAGGCAGAAGAGGCAAAGGGTAAGCGCGAGTACATCGTGACGGCAAGGGCAGAATATGCCGCCGCTTCTGAGAAGTTTCGTGAAACCGAGAACTATCCGACAAGGCGCGAGCTTGATTTGTTCCTGCAGAAGAAGAACGAGAGAACAAAGACCTTGCTCGAAAAGGAGCAGGGCGAGAAAATGTCTGCTCTTCTTCGTGAGGAGATGTCAAAGTGCGAGGCAAAGCTTAGTGTGTCTCCGTTTGCAAATCTTGACGGTGAAGCGGCAAAAAGTGCGGCAGAAAACGATATTGCAAGACTTTCTGAGACAAAGTCCAAAAAGAAGGGCATTCTCTTTGCCATAGCGCTTGTGTTTGCATGTGGGTTTGCGGCTCTTGCGGTAGTGCTTTCTGTATTCTTTTCCATTCCCGCTGTGTTTTGTGTTGCCTTTGCACTCGGAGTGCTTCTTTCAAATAAAAACAGGCGAACGAAAGCTGAGCTTTCGGAAAAATACGGCGCAATTGATGAGGAAGGAATAAGAAAAGCTCTTTCCGAATACGAGGAGAGTCTTGAATCAAACGGAAAAGCAAAAGAAAAGCTTTCGGAAAACGATGAACTCAATAGAAATAAGGAAATAACCATCTCTCTTATTGAGGAAGATATGAAGAAGCTTGCAGAACAGTTCCTGCAGGAAGAGGCAGACGACCTTTCGCTTGCCGAAGAGAAGCTTACAGCTCTTGTTATAGCTTCCGAGGATGCAAAAAATGCAGAGAAAGAGGCGAGAGCGAAGGTTGAGGCGCTTTCCGCAACGGCAGATGTCGGAGAGGTTGAGGTTACATACGACCCGTCCGAGATTCCGTCGCAGAGCGCGTCTGAGCTTGAGTGCGAGAGGGCGGAAACGGCAGAGCAGATAAAGAAATTTGAAATCTCTCTTGCAACGCTTAAAGCGCAAGCCTCATCGTTTTCGCGCGAGAGGGCGGAAACGGAAGCAGGAGAAATTTCAGAAAGGCTTTCGCGCCTGAATGATGAATATGATGCCTTAAGTCTTGCGATTGACACGATAGACGAGGCAGAGGCTGAGCTCAAAAGCCGTTTTTCACCCGAAATAGAAAAGCGCACATCAGAAATTTTCAGTTACCTCACGGGCGGAAGTTATGAGGTTGTAAGAGTTAAAAATGCGGCGTTTGAAATGGATGTTGCAAGCGGTGTTGCAACCGCGCCGAGAGAATACCTGAACCTTTCTCAGGGAACGGTTGACGAGCTGTATTTTGCGCTTCGACTTGCGCTTTTTGAAACGATTGTACCAAGCGAAGATGTGCCGCCGCTTATTCTCGACGATGCGTTCGTGAATTTTGATGATACGAGAATGCAACGCGCGCTTGATTTGCTTGCGGAAAAGGCGCAGAAAATGCAGATAATTATTTTCTCCTGCCACAAGAGAGAGGCAGAATATCTTGCTGGAAAAGCGAACATAACGGAACTTTAAAAAAAGGTTTCATTATTATCGTTTTTGTTGTATAATAATAGAAAATGCAAAACAAAGGGGTTATAAAAATGTCAGAGCTTTGTGCAAATGAAGGAAAGAATACGATAATCACCGTTTCCGGTCGCGACTATATGCGTCTTCCGATAAAGACTCATGTTGTTACCGCAAACGATGTAATTGCCGATGTTGCGGAGAAGTATGCAATGGAGCATATGCAGGAGGGCGATATTCTCTTTATTTCTGAGAAGTGCGTTGCCTGCTCACAGCAGAGAGCGGTTCCGCTTGATGAAATAAATCCGCGTCCGCTTGCAAAGCTTCTTTGCAAGTTTGTTCTCAAAACACCTCACGGTATCGGACTCGGAATCCCCGAAACAATGGAAATGGCGCTTCGCGAATGCGGAACTTTCCGCATCCTCTGCGCGGCGTTTGTTAGCGCGATAGGTAAAATCTTTAAAAAGCGTGGCTGGTTCTACAAGGTTGCGGGATACCGCGCAGAGTCAATCGACGGCCCGACTCCCTATACTCTTCCGCCGTACAACAAATGTGTCGTTCT
>JAZOAS010000062.1:0-10998 GCA_045595605.1 Eubacteriales bacterium | reverse complement strand
AACACCCGATGCATATTGCATCGGGTGTCCGTTTTATTTCTTTTTAAAGAGAAGACCTGCTATTTTTTCGCCTTTGGGAAGCCCCTTTACATCGTCCTCGGTGATTCCCTTTGAGATAAGCATCGCGGCAAAGTAAATTACAACGCCGACGCCGATTGACGCTACAACACCGATAAAGTTTCCGACAAACGGCTCTGCCACCTTATACACCGCAAAAACCGCAACGCCCATTATAACAGACGAGATAAGCGGACGGAGGTAGGTTGATAAGAAGTTTGGCCTAAACTTTACAAGATGCGCGAGGAAAATCATATTCATTACCGTTATAAGTACATAACAGAGAACCGTTCCTACCGCCGCGCCCGAGAGCTCAACGCCCGGGATTGCGATAAGGATATAGTTTGCAACAATTTTCACAACCGCACCGCAGAGCATCGTGATAAGCGGAAGCGTTGCATGTCCGAGCGCCTGCATTGAGGTTGAGGTGAGCGACGACGCGCAGAGGAAGAACGACGCAATACCGAGAATCGAAAGCACCGGAGCGGCTATCGCAACATCTGCCTGAGAGTGATAGAGAATCGAAAGAATCGGCTTTGAAAGAACCGATATTCCTACCGATGCGGGTAGCGTAAAGATTATTACTATGCGAAGTGCCGAGAGAAGCGTCTCGTGGAGTTTCTTCGTGTCACCTACCGCGTGCGCGGCGGAGATTGTCGGCGTTACTGATACATTTAACGAAATTATAATCGAAGGAACAAGATTAAAGAGCGGAAGCGCATAGTTTTCGTAAATTCCGAAAAGGCTTGTCGTCTGCTCAGCATTGTACCCGAGCGACGCGAGTCGGTTCGTTATGAGGAACATATCTATCGTGCTCGTAAGATTCATTACAAGCGAGCCGATTGTTACTGGAACTGCAATTTTTAAGAGAGAAGCAAGAATCTCACCGCTTTTTCTGCTTTCAAGCGTCTCGCCGTCTGCCTTACCTTCCTTTTTTCTCATATGTACGGCAAATCCCACCATGAGAAGCACCGTAAGGACTGTTCCCGTCGTGATTCCGAGGATTATACCTGACGAGATGTACTTATCCGCAAAGCCCATTGAGAGGAAAACCCACGCAAGCGCAAGCCCGATAAAGAGACGGGAGAGCGCCTCGATTATCTGCGAGAGCGCAGTGGGAATCATATTCTCGTGACCCTGAAAGTAACCGCGGAAACCTGCCGTCACCGCCATAAAGAGTACCGCGGGCGCGAGAGCTATAATACTGATTTCGGCGTTTATATCGTTTGTCGCAAGCGCTAGCGGTTTTGCAAAAACAATCAGCACAAGCATACCCACAACGCCGAGCGTAATACAAAGCATAAGCGCTGTTTTGAAAATCTTTTTCGTCTCACGGGGTTTCCCGAGCGCACGGCTTGCGGAAATCATCTTCGATATCGCAATCGGAAGACCTGCCGTTGCAATCGTGAGAAGTATCGAATAGTAGCGATAGGCTATGCTGTAAAGCCCCATCGTGTATTCACCGACGAGGTTTGTAAGCGGGATGCGGAAAACCGCACCGATTACCTTAACCATAATACTCGCTATCGCAAGAATCAACGCGCCCTTTACAAATGACGCTCCTTTTTTCTCTGACAAGATATTCACCTCTGATTTATATGTCAAGTATCATTATCCGTTGAACTATTCCGCTGTCTGATTCGCGGAAGGCTTCGTAAAAGCCGTATTTTTCGTAGAAGCTTCGAGCCGCAGTGTTGTTTTCGGCAACGCGCACGCTTATATGCTTTTTCCCAAGTGTCTTATACCTGCTCATCGCGTGCCCTATAAGCTGAATCCCATAGCGCATACGGCGATATTCAGGCTTTAAATAAAGGAAAGAAACATGCCCTGCATTCGGGTAAACCTTCTGAGAAACAGAAAGCTCGATCATACCTATCTCCTCGTTTCCGAGGAAGCCGAAAACTATGCTTTCTTCATCCTTTTTAAGAAGCTTTTTGGCTTTTCGCTCGACCTGCGAAAGGTTACACTCTCCGCCGAAAACCTCGCCTTCGCCGATGATGTGATAGTTTTTTATCTTTCCGATGTCCCCGGGGTTTTTGGCATTTTCAAACCTGACATTCCTGCCGCCGCCCTCACGGACCCACGACATACCCTCATCAAACCCCGCAAGTGAGCGAAGGTGCTCGTTGCAGTTTGAGAAAATCTCGGTGTATTTGCCGTTTTCACATTGAAAGTGGCTTACGCAGGTATTGTCGCCCCAGTCGGCAGATTCGACACCCGTAAGGTCATCGCCGTTTTTAAGTCCGTGCATAAGCATGCGTATAGTCGCGCCGTGGCTCACTATCGCAACTGCCTGACCAATGTTCTCCGCAACTATTCTGTCAAGCAAAGCCTTTGCTCTTTTATAAACCGCGCTGTAAGTCTCGCTTCCGGAAACCGAAAACTCAAGAGGGTTATGCTGCCAGGCGTTATACTCTTTTTCGTATCCTATTACAAGCTCGCCCCAGGGTCTGTCCTCCCAGACACCAAACCCAACCTCGCGAAAGGCAGGCTCGCGTATAAGCGGAAGCCCCTTCGGCTCGTATATCGCCTTTGCGGTTTCACAGGTTCGGGTAAGGTCGCTTGAATAAACCTTATCAATTTTTATATCACGAAAACGCTCTCGTAGCTTTTCTATCTGCAAATACCCTTTAGGCGTAACAAGCCCGTCAAAGTGACCGTACACACGGCGGGTAAGGTTTCCGAAGGACTCAGCATGGCGAATAAAATATATATCTGTCATATTCTCTCCCTTCCGATTCTCAGAAGCAGAGCTTGAGCTCGCGTACGGTTTCCTCCGCCGCACGGCGCACTCTCTCGGAATATGCACCCTCACCCCCGGCTTCGGTTATAACTCTTGTCACATATACAAGTCCGCCAAGCCCGCGAAGGTCAAACGCACCGTTTATGTCGCGCGCTGATACCTTCTTGCCGTCATATCCGGTTATAATCATCGGAAGCTTCTTATAAACCCTGCGAAGCTCCGAAAGTACGGGGTTCTGAACTCCGCCACACATAATGCCGATTTCCGAATATCCCATATCTCCGACTCTTTCTTCGGCGAGATTGTTCACTCTCTCGCACACCGCGCGGTAAACACTCCTCGTTCCTGCGATAAGCTCGCGCACCTCGCGCGGAGAGCCGTATTCTGAATGAACAGCGACGAAAACACACTTCCCCATCGCTTTGCTTTTTTCAAATATCGGAGCAAGGCCGTCAGTTCCGAAATACGGAGATACGGTTACGCAATCCGCATTCATCTTATCAAAATAAAGTTCAGCCTCAGCATTTGCGGCAACAGGATCGCCGCTGCACTTTGCGTCGGCTATCGTGAAAAGCCCCTTTTCGTTTGCATAGGAAATCGCATCGAGTACAGTCTCCACTCCATACGGAAGAAGTGCCGGAACATTTACGGAGACTGCGGGAATAATGTCGCAAACCGTACTTATGAGAACGCGGTTGAACGCGCGCACAGCTTCGCCCTTGTCGGTATATCCTCTCATAAACTCAAGCGGAAGAGACGAATATCCCATATCAAGCCCGAGGATGCACGGAGCCGAACCTAATGCAATTTTTGTCATAAGCGAATCTATTTTCATAATTTATCCCTCTTTTCACAAAATACAGTATATCACAAAATAACGATAAAGTATATATTTTTATCTTGACCCAAAAGGAAAAATATAGTATTCTAAATAGGTAAATTTATTTTATGCACAATACAACAAGGGGGATATTATTTTGGAAAATAACAAACGCGGCTCATGGGCCTCAAATTTCGGTTTTATTATGTCTGCCGTCGGCTCGGCAGTAGGTCTCGGTAATATCTGGGGCTTTCCGTATAAAATGGGAAAGTCGGGGGGCTTTACCTTTCTTTTGATTTATATTCTCATCTCCGTAACCGTCGGTATCACCATGATGGTTTCTGAGCTTGCGATAGGAAGAAAAACGGGCAAGAACCCAATAGGTGCTTACAGAACTCTCTCAAAGAAATTTTCCTTCCTCGGCTGGATGGCTGTTATTGCGCCGTTCCTTATCTTAAGCTTCTACACCGTTCTCGGCGCATACTGCCTTGAGTATATGGTTTTGAACCTCTCCAATATATTCACGGGTGCTACGGCTGTTGCAGGAGCAGAGTCTTTTGCGGCAATGCTTACAAACCCGATTTCTTCACTTATCTACACCCTCGTTTTTGTAGCTATCTGCTACATCATCAACCGTGGTGGCGTTTCAGGCGGAATCGAAAAATTCAACAAAATTGGTATGCCCGCACTTTTCGTTATGCTCGTTATCATCGTTATCCGTTCCGTTACGCTTCCGGGCGCTGTAGAGGGTCTCAAGTACATGTTTGTTCCGGGCTACTCTGTCAGCGCAGGCTTTGTTGAGAAAGCTCCGAACCTTATTACCGTCATCGCAACAGCAGGCGGTCAGGTCTTCTTCTCACTTTCTCTTGCAATGGGCATTATGATTACCTACGGCTCATATCTTAAAAAGGAAGAAAGCCTCGTCAAGAACTCACTTATAATTTCAGGTTGTGATACGCTTGTTGCTCTTCTTGCAGGTCTTGCAGTTTTGCCGGCAGCAATTGCAACAGGTATTTCTCAGGGCGTTCCGCTTAATGAGATTCAGCTCGGCGGCCCGAAGCTTCTCTACATCACGCTTCAGGATGTTTTCAACTCCATGGGCGCTATCGGTCCGGTGTTTGGCGCAATTTTCTATCTCCTCGTCGTTATCGCGGCTATAACTTCGACCATTTCGCTTCTTGAGGTTGTTTCGGCATACTTTATCGACCGCAACCTTGAGCGCGGTCGCGAACCGAAGAGAAACAAGGCCATCCTCTGGGTCTGCGTTGCTGTTGCTGCAGAAGCTGCGATTGTTGCAATCGACGGTCTCGGTTCAAACGGCATCTGGGTTCCCTTCCAGAAAACTTTCGGAATCATCGGCTCCTTCAATGACTGCTGGCTCGACTTTATCGACACAATCGCAGAGGGTATCCTCATGCCGCTTGGCGCGCTTATAATGAGCATTATAGTTGCGTGGGTGCTCAAGCCGAAAACAATTCTTGAGGAAGTAAACGGAAACAAGAAATGCTTCTTCTCATCTTTCTATGCCTTTTGTATGAGAATAGTTGTTCCCGTTGTTATGTTCCTCGTTTTCCTCGGCCAGATGGATACATTCTTCGGTCTCGGAATATTTAAGTAAGAAACTTTTGGGAGGGTCTATCAAATGAGTCGCTACGAGAGTCTTGCCCTGTGCTATGACCAGTTTACGGAGGATGTTTCATATCCCCGCTGGGCAGACTTTTTCGAGAAGCTTTTTACCACTCACAAAACAGAGGTAAAAAGCATTCTCGACCTCGCCTGCGGCACAGGGACCCTCTCTTTTATTTTTGCAGAGCGCGGGTACGAGGTAATCGGCGTTGACGCTTCGCCCGATATGCTAAGTCAGGCAGCGGCAAAGCCCTGCCACGACGGCGCAATTCCCCCGCTTTTTCTCTGTCAGGAGATGGAGGAGCTTGACCTTTACGGCACGGTTGATGCCGCGGTATCAAGCCTTGACAGCATAAACTATCTCGACGGATTTGATGCTCTTGATGCGACACTTTCGCGGCTCAAGTTCTTTATAAACCCCGGAGGGCTTTTCCTCTTTGATGTTAATACGGAATATAAATTCAAAACGATTGACGGCGAGTGCTTCATGCGCGACGGTGATGAGGATGTGTGCATCTGGCGCGCGGCATACGACGAAGAGGAAAAACGCTGTCTTATGATGGTCGATGTCTTCAAAGCTGAAGGCGAGCTCTGGTCGCGCTCCTTTGAGGAGCATGAAGAATATGCTTTCTCAAAAGAAGAAATCAGAAAAGCTCTTGAAAAGAACGGTTTTTCTCTCGAAGCAACATACGACGAGCTTTCAGAGAATGACGCAACGGACGAAAGCTTCCGCATCTTCTATGTTGCAAGAAGAAACGAATACTAACTTATAAAGGAGGCGTAAACTATGCCCGGTCTTGGTTTTGTCAGAAGTGAGCTCGAGATAAAGACACTCACACTCCATGTTCTCGATTATATCAATATGCCCGTTTCGTTTGACGAGCTCATGCAGATGGTTTTTGTTGACGATGCCATAAACTACTTCAATTTCGCAGATTATTTAAACGGTATGGTTAAAACCGAGCATGTTGCCCTCTCAGATGACTCAGGTATAGAAAAATACTCCATTGCACAAAAAGGAAAGCGTGACCTCGCCGCTATCCGAAGCTCTGTTCCCGGCTCTGTGCTCAGAAAAGCAGAGAAAGCGTGTGACAAATGCCGCGAGGAAATTCTCAGGAAGAACCTCGTTTCGGTAAAGGTCGTTGAGGAGGGTCCGTCCTTCCGCGCAATCTGCTCGCTTTCTGACGAATCGGGCGAGATTTTCTCCTTTTCTGTAACTGCTCCGACAAAAGAATCGGCAAAGGAATTTACTGTAAACTTCTACCAGAACGCCGAGCGGATATATAACGACTTTCTTCGCTCAATTTTAAGCAAACAGAGCTAATTAATTTCAAAAAACTATTGACAACAACTCAGTTTTTTTGTATAATAATTTAGCTTATTAAGCGGGCCTTTAGCTCAGTTGGTTAGAGCTCCCGGCTCATAACCGGATGGTCCTGGGTTCGAGTCCCCGAAGGCCCACCAATGCAGAGCCAGACGAACACTGCCAAAATCTTTATGATTGACGGAGTCTTCGTTCTGGCTTGCTCTATTTAAAAGACAAGCTTCAAAAAAGACTACTCATGAGATTTTCCATGGGTAGTCTTTTTTATTTGCCTTATAGCATAATTGCAATATAAGTTTACAAATAAGATAAAACATGGTACAATTAAACTCGAAAAGACTCTTAATATGGAGGAGTTTAAATGACATTAGGTGAAAAAATCAGGATTTTGCGGCAAGAGAAAGGGTTAAGCCAAAAAGAATTAGCTGACCAAATAAATAAATCTACCGGTGATATAGCGCTTTGGGAATCTGACGAAACAATACCCGCAATTGCAGATATAGCTAAATTGAGCAGTACTCTTGATGTGACTACTGATTATTTCATTTTCGATAATGTGGAAAATGAAGAAAATCAGCAGCAACTTCGAAATGATTTTATTTCAGATACTGGTTCAAATTCTGAAACGAGCAAAAAATGGGCACCGAAAAAGAAACTTACAGTTTTTGTCTCTATAGGTACCCTTCTTGTTGTGATGATTAGTATCCTGGCATATCTTCTTTTGCTTCCGTTTTCTAAAAATACATTAGCCATCGAAAAGTCAACATCATCCGTTGTGAAAATTTATTGTTATGATTACTTCGGAGAAGCATCGGGAACAGGAAGTGGATTTATTGCTTTTGATGATCAAACAATAGTAACTAACTATCATGTGATGGAACAAGCATATACTTGTAAAATTTCAACCGATGAGGATAAAACATATGAGGTTGAAAGCATATTAGCTTATTCAAAAGAGCACGATGTTGCTATTATAAAATTAGAAGAATCTACAGGACTAAAAGTTCTTCAACTTGGAAATTCTGAAAAAATTAAAAAAGGAGAAACAGTAACTGCCATTGGAAGCCCGTTGGGTATTAAAAACACTGTTTCTCAAGGAGTTTTGAGCGGTCGATTGATGGAAGGAAATATGGATGTTCTTCAATTTACTGCGGCAATATCAAGTGGCAGTAGTGGTGGTGCGCTGTTTGATGAAAATGGAAAGGTAATCGGAGTTACATATGCGTCTTTGGTTGAGGGACAAAATTTGAACTTGGCTATTCCAATTGAAAAAGTGATTGCGCTAATGGAACAAGAAAGCGTCCGAGCTGAATCGTATGCCTCTTCGCAAATATATAATGAAGCTCATCCATATGTCAAGTTTTTAGACGAATTTCCAAATGTGGAAATGGTAACTTTTGAAGATTTAAAGCAATCACCACAAAAATATGATGGGAAAATGGTAGCGATTGATACATATATTTCGTCTGAAAACACTTATTGGTATTATTTCTCAAACAAAGAAAATATCAGTGGCGACAATGATTACGATGGTTCATTATTTACTAAATCTGGTACTATAATTCCTTATGAAGAAGTTCCGGTTATGGAGGCAGTTAAAAGAGACTATCTTTTAACAACAGATGAATTCGAGATAGGCGATAATGTATTTATCATAGGGGAGTTTCACTATGTAAAGGGAGAGAAAGATGCTCCTGATCCTCTTTCAAAAGTTGAATCCGCCTTTGTGATGACGAAAGTAATATGCAAAAAATAATTTTTCAAATTCAAAAGCTTTTTGAGGTTATCTTATAACCAAGAAAATGTTGATTCTAAATCATTCGGCTCTATCAAACAGAAAACACATCCTTTAGGATGTGTTTTCTGTTACTCCATTATATTTTATTTTTCATCATCTGGCGGAGTTTTCTCCTCGTTCTGTTTATGTGTCTTTCGAAATCTCCGTTCGCAATAAATTCAGCAAGTACATATTGTTCGAACACGGGAACGGTGCATGAATAAAAGCCAACCTTCTCGAAGAACGGTTTTACAAGCTTCTCCGGTAACACCATGTATCCGATTCTCATTGAGGGCGCAATCGTTTTTGTAAATGTGTTTACATATATAACGCTATGGGCAGGCTCAAGCGAAAAGACCGTATCTTCATTTTTTGTCGATACCGTAAACTCCGAATTGAAATCGTCTTCAATTATAACGGCATCTCTGTCTGTCGCCCACTTGATATATTCGTTTCGCTTTGATGCGCTTGCGGTAATTCCGCTCGGGAAGCTTCGAAACGGCGTTATGTGGAGTACAGATGCTTTTGTTTTTGCAAGCTGTGAGGTAAGAATTCCGTCAAGAATTATCGGCGGAGTCGTGGCAGAGATTGTAATGATTCTCGGGTACTTTGTATTTGAAGGTTTCTTGTATGGTTTTGCACCGTCTGTTGTAAATATCCCCCCTAACGGAGTTCAGGGCGTAGCCGGCATCATAGTTGGAATTCTCCTTGTTAAAATTTTTGAAAAGTCGAAAATATTTTAAAAAATAACACCGCCATACGGCGGTGTTATTTTATTCCTTTTTCTGCGAAAGAGTTGCATACTGCATCGGAGAAATTCCGACGCTTTTTTTAAACGCGCGCGAGAAATCGTAGATGTTCGTATAACCCAGAGACAGCGCGATGTCCGCGATACTTCCGTAGTCAGACTGAAGCATTCCCTTTGCCTTTTTTATCCGAAGCTCCTGAATATACGAAATCGGCGATACGCCGAACATATCGGTAAATATCTTCCTGAAATACACCGTGGAAAGCCCGCAGATTTCCGCAAGCTCATCATTGGTGAGCTTTTTGTTGTAGTTTTTCGCAATATGCTCTATCGCAGGGGCAATTTTCTTCTGCTTTGCGCTGGGGGCATACCTGCTCCCGCCTGAATTTATCATCTCAAGGATAATCGAATAACAGTCGCATATGCTCTCCATATTATACATCGTTTTCTTTACGGTGCGCTTGTATTCGATTTCCTGGAACATCCTCAGAATTTTCTTGCTGTCCTTTACCTTGAAGCATAAAATCTTATCATGTTTGAGGTCGCTGTCAAACTCGACTATTGCAAAATGCCCCGCTTCAATGCAGGTCCATTCATACGAAAGTCCTTTCGGCAGTATTACCAGATTTTCTTTATTTGAAATATAATCAACACCGTCAACTCTGTAAACCGTTTCGCCCTCAAACTTCATAACAAGCGCCCAGCATGAGCGGTCTGTTCTCTTCAAACGGTTGTTTTTCTCGGTATATATCGTTGCCGCGGAATAAACGCGATTTATTATCAGATTTGAAAGAATATTGGTATCCACTGCCCTCACCTCTTTTCTTAAAGATTAATATATTTTTTCTTTTTTGTCAATCTTTTGGCCAAACTTCTGTATCAAATATGATAAAAGTATCACATTTCACATTTACATTGTTTTTGCACTTGCTATAATTAACCTGTAAGATTATTCATAACGGAGATGCTTTCCATGAAGAAATTGAAAATAGGTCAGATTGGAATCGGTCACAACCACGCCGGTGCAAAACCTCTCGCGATAAAAAAGTTCCCGGAGCTTTTTGAGCTTGTCGGTTATTCCGAGGATAACGAGCGCTGGGTAGAAAAGCGCGGTGGTATGGAATGGTATGAGGGCGTTCCGAGACTTTCGACAGACGAGCTCATTGAAAAGTGTGATGCTCTTATGATTGAAACCGATGTCTGGGATCTCACCAAAACTGCGCAGAAATGTATAGATGCCGGAAAGCATATACATATGGACAAACCCGGAAGCGGAACTCTTGCGGAATACAAGCACCTTCTCGATTCCGCAAAGGAGAAAAACCTCATAGTTCAGCTCGCGTATATGTACCGCTACAACCCCGCCATAATGAAATGCTTTGAGCTTATCCGCGAGGGCAAGCTCGGGGAAATTTACTCAATAAACGCAGAGATGAGCACCTTCCACCCGGAAGATTACAGACGCTGGCTGACAAACTTCGGTGGCGGAATAATGTACATCCTCGGGTGCCACCTCATCGACCTTATCGTTTATCTCCTCGGCAAGCCCGACAGAGTTCATACCTTCTTAAAGCAGACGGGGCTTGACGGAATACATTTTGACGATAATAACCTTGCGGTTCTTGAATACGAAAAGGCTCTTGCGAGAGTTTTTGTGTCCTCCGTTGAGGTCAACGGCTTCGGAAGGCGCCAGTTTATGGTCTCAGGAAGCCGCGGAACTGTCAACATCTGCCCGATTGAGAGACCTCTTACGATGACTTTCTCTGACACCTCAATCGCAGATTCTACATACGAAGACAGAAAAATCTTCTACGAATTTGAAGACAACACAGCGAATGGCAGATATGACGATATGATGCGTGACTTTTACTATTATGTCATGGGTGAAAAAGAAAACCCGTTT
>JAZOAS010000061.1:0-6139 GCA_045595605.1 Eubacteriales bacterium | reverse complement strand
AAACATCGCCTTTATCCGTTCCTCAAACTCACCGCGGTATTTCGTTCCCGCAACTATTGAAGAAATGTCAACCGAATATATTTTTTTGTCAGCGAGAGCTGACGGCACGCTCTTGCTTGCTATCCTCTGTGCAAGCCCCTCGACAAGCGCAGTTTTTCCAACTCCAGCGTCGCCGAGGAGAATCGGGTTATTCTTACCTCGCCTTGTAAGAATCTGTATCATCCTTGAAAGCTCTCTGTCCCGACCTATCACAGGGTCAAATTTCCCATCGCGGGCAAGAGTACACATATCGCGCCCAAAGCTCTTGAGTGTACGGAGTTCCCCCTTCTCCTTTGTTTTTCCCTGAGCTTCCCCACGGCGATATTCCGCCTCGCTCTCTCCGCCAAACGAAAGCAAACTCTCGGAAAGCTTTTCGTCTGCTCCAAGAGCCTTGAGAACGAGAAAAGCCTCACTCTCGCGCTCTCTGATAAGCGCAAGAAATATATGCTCCTCTCCTATAAAGCTCTTTCCAAAACGCTTTGCTATCTCGTACGCGTTTATCACTATCCGCTTTGCACACGGTGTAAGCCCCTGAGGAGTTGCGTCCATTTTCCTTCCCTTGCCGACTCTCGCGCAGATTTCATTTCGTATTTTTTCCTGAGTTATTCCCGCCGCAAGCAGCGCATCACGGCTTTTTCCCTCTTTCTCTTCCGAAAGCGCGAGAAGAATATGCTCACTCCCCACATAGCCGTGGCCGAGCTCCGCCGCGCATCTGTGCGACTTTTTAAGCACGCTCTCCGCGCGCAAGGTAAATCTGTTTTCAAAAAACATTTTCGCCTCCAAAGGTTTTTGTGTTATTATTCCCATTTAACGGCTGTTTTAACACTTGTTTCTTGCCACCTTTTTTCGACTTTTTAAAATTTTTAAAAAATTTTAGTTTTCCCCATTGCATTTTTCGCTATTCATTGTTACAATATATACATCAAATACTTGGAGGTGTTACCCATGGCATATGTAATTAGTGACGAGTGCATCCAGTGCGGTTCTTGCGCTTCTGAATGTCCCGTAGGCTGCATTTCTGAAGGCGATACAAAATATGTTATCGACAAGGATGCTTGTGCAGATTGCGGCGCTTGCGCTGCAGCTTGCCCGGTTGAGGCAATCAGCGCTGAGTAATTCTATTTAAAAAAGACGAAACGGTGCAAAATTTTTTGCACCGTTTTGTTTTAGGAGTGAATTGTTATGACAGGAAAAATTTATCTCTACGAAGAGCTTTTTGAAAGAGCGTCAAAAACTGTTTTTGAAAGCGAAAGCTTTTCTGCGGAAATTTTTAAATATTCGACAGGCGTTTCTGCCGTCAAGATTAAAAACGACAAGGGCTATGTTATCTCGCTCCCGTTTATGGGGCAGATGATATGGGATATGGAATTTCTCGGGCGCAATATGGTTATGAAATCAATCTTCGACGAGCCCGAATTCTGCCGTGAGGCATACGGCGAGAGCTACGGTTGCTTCCTTATGCACTGCGGTCTTACGGTTACGGGTATCCCGTCAGAGGGCGAGAATCACGCCCGCCACGGCGAGCTTCCCTTTGCAAAGTACAAAGATGCCTACATTCTTATCGGCGAAGACGAGAGGGGTAAATACATCTCTATCGGCGGTGTTTACACCTACAAGCGCGCATATGTCGCAAACTACGACTTTATCCCCGAATACAGACTTTATGAGGGCGCATCGACACTTGAGCTTATAATAAACTTTAAAAACAAGAAGGATACTCCTCTTGAGTACTTCTACCTCGCGCACATAAACTACGCTCAGGTTCTCGGCTCACGCCTTCGCGCAAACGCAAAGGCTCGAAGCGAAGCAGAAAAGAAAGCTATTCCTTCAGCATATCCCGAGGGTGCAAACTGCGAGGTTCTTGATTTTCTCAAATCGCTTGAGGCTGACCCGTCAAAAATGGATATTACGGAGGAAAATGTTTCGCTCTGCACTCCTGAGTTTTCATTCCTCTACACCTGCGAGGAGGATAAGGACGGTTTTGCCCACACTCTCCAGATTATGCCCGACGGCTACTCCTGCTATGTTCGCCACCGTCCCGAAGAGCTTCCGGTTTCAGTCCGCTGGATAGGAAGAACGGGTGACGAGGCTTCAATGGGAATGGTGCTCCCGTCAACAGCACCGCACACGGGATATAAATCGTGCAAGGAAAACGGCTATGCGAGATATCTCGAAAGCGGTAAGGAGGTTACCTTCCACATAACAACAGGTCTCCTCACCCCAGAAGAAACAGCAGAAATTGAAAAATTGATATAGAAAAAGAGCAGAGGTTATAACCTCTGCTCTTTTTAATTTTGTTTTTGTTTTAGTTTTTTACAAATCAAGCAAACCATCAAAACAAACGGACCAATCAAGACAAGAAGAATAGCTCCTGCAAGTAAAATGAGCGAAACGAAAATAATAAACGCAAATAATAAACCTACCGTTCCAGCTTCGTTTTCCTCTTTTTCAGCAGTCGCATTTTCGCCTTTAATGTCTATCGAAATATCAAAATATCCTCCTTGCCATATATCAATCTCGTTTGTTACCGCAAGGACTTTTCCTGTTTTATCAAGATATGCAAATTTGGCTTTTTGATATTTTTTACCAAAATCTTCAATTTCTTCAAAACCATCAGTTACAGCGAAATAAACATATGCCTCTTCACTCGGGGTTCCGCTCAAAGACAGCTCGATATCACCCCTTGATGCCTTTTTGTGAAAAGTATAGCTCACAAAACCATCCCTATTATAAGCGATAATTTCACTTTCCTCTGTTATGTCGTACTTTTCGCCGTTTTCACGGTTGTATGCAGTAAACTCTTCCGCATCTTCAGATAGCGGAATGAGCATATCGACATACGTCACATCTTCGGGCAATCCATTCCTGTCAATTCTACACCCGTACTCGTAAGGCATTGCTCTTGCAAAAACAGCTGTCACACAAAGAAGCAAACACGCTATTGCGATGTATATCCTTTTCACTTACTTTACCTCGGTGATTTCGAAGGTGTCCTTTATAATTTTTCTTCCCTCAGCAAGAGTGAGCTTCTGATGATACATTATCTGCGAAATAAGGTTTCCCGTCGCAGTACCCTCAGAAAGACCGATAAAGATTTTCTTTCCTGTGATTTCGCCGGTCAAGCGGTTTAGGTACATATCACGGCTGCCGCCACCGACGATGTAGATTTCCTTTATCTCTTTTTTGCTGATTCTCTCAATCTCCTCGACTGCTTTCTTATAGGAGTATGCAAGCGAGAGATATACGCTCTTTAAAACATCGCCGAGCGGAAGGTTTTTATCGCCCAAGAGTCCGCGGATAGCGTCAATCATATTCTCGGGTGCGAGGATTTCGCGCGCGTTTGTGTCAAAGGTCTTTGTATATTTGCTCTCCTCGGCAAGGTGCATCATCTCATCGTATGTGAGCGACTTGTCGATGTTCTTTCTGATGTTCTGGAAGAGCCACATTCCCATAATGTTCTTGAGGAAACGGAAGCGATAGTCTATTCCGCCCTCGTTTGCAAAGTTTGCTTCCTTTGCAGCATCTGAAAGCTGGGGTTCGAGGTTTTCCGTTCCGATAAGGCTCCATGTGCCTGATGAGATGTACATACCGTCATCGCCTATCGGGCAAGCGCAGACAGCGGATGCCGTATCGTGTGACGGGCAGAGAACAACCTCTGCATCAAAGCCGGCTTCAGCCGCAAACTCAGGTGTAAAATGACCGAGCGGAGTTCCCGGGCATGAAGGCTTCTGGAAAATCTTCTCAGGGATGCCGAGCTTCTTTAAAATCTCGCTGTCCCAGGTCTTTTCCTTTGCATTGAGAAGGTTTGAGGTGGAAGCATCAGTATATTCATTCTTCATGACACCTGTGAGTCTGTATGAGAGATAATCAGGAATCATGAGAAAATACTCTGCATTATCAAGCTTTCCGCTTTTCTTATCGCGCCAGAGCTGGTAGATTGTGTTGAAGCACTGTCTCTGGATACCCGTTCTTGCATAGAGCTCGTCCTGAGAGATAATCTCAAGAACTTCCTTCTCTGCAATCTCGTTTTCTGCTGTGCGGTATGCCATTACGGGCATGATTTCCTTCTTGTCAGCATCAAGGAGAACATAGTCAACACCCCAGGTATCAATAGCGACAGTCTCAGGGATTACGCCAATCTCCTTACAACGCTTTATGCCGTTCTTAACTTCACGAACAAGGCTTTCGATATCCCAGATAAGGCTTTCGCCTTCCTTCTGCATACCGTTTTCGAATCTGTAAATTTCACGGAGCTTCAGCTTTCCGTTTTCAAGTGTTCCAAGTATGTGGCGACCGCTTGATGCGCCAATGTCTATTGCAAGATAATTCATTTTACCTTCTCCCTTCAAACGAGTTTCTTGATTTCTTCCGCTGCGCGGAGAATTCCGAGTTTTCCGCTTTCATATGTTATCCCGCCCTGGAGATATACGCGATACGGCGGTCTCATCGGGGCGTCTGCCGAAAGCTCGATTGACGAGCCCTGAACAAAAGCACCTGCCGCCATAATGACGGGGTCATCATACCCGGGCATATCCCACGCCTCGGGAGTAACAAATGAGTCACACGGTGCGCCTGCCTGAATACCGCGGCAGAATGCAGAGAGCGCACTCGCTTCTTTGAGCTCTATCGTCTGGATGATGTCGTATCTCGCCTCATCAGAGCGCGGAGATACCTCATATCCCATATCTTCAAAGGTCTTTGCGGCAAAAATCGCCGTCATAAGCGCCTGCGAAACAATATGAGGAGCCATAAAGAAGCCCTGGAACAGGAGTCTGTTGTTGCCGAGGCTCGAGCCGCACTCGCGCCCGATTCCCGGAACGGTAAGTCTCTCTGCCGCGCGCTCGACAAGCTCGCTTTTTCCTGCGACATATCCGCCCGTCGGCGCAAGTCCGCCGCCCGGATTCTTTATAAGAGAGCCTGCCATTATGTCTGCTCCGACATGGGTCGGTTCGCGCGTCTCACAGAACTCGCCGTAGCAGTTATCCACCATTACGAGAGCTTTCGGGTTTTTATCCTTAATCTTTTTGATTATATCTTCAATCTCTGAAACGGAGAGAGCGCGGCGGTCACCGTAACCGCGGGAGCGCTGTATGTAAACGAGGACATTTTCTTCTTCCTGTGCCGCCTTGAGGGCAGCTTCAATATCCACACCGCCGTCCTTCATCGCAATCTCACGGTATTTTACTCCGTACTCAGAGAGCGTGCCGTGTTTCGGCTCACCTGTCGCACCGATTGCTCCGAGAAGCGTATCGTACGGCGCACCGGTTATGGAGAGAAGCGTATCTCCCGGGTTCAACGCGCCGAACATCGCGCAGAAAAGCGCGTGGGTTCCGTTTACGAACTGTATGCGACAAATCGCATCCTCTGCACCGAACACATCGGCGTATATAGAATCAAGCGTGTCTCTTCCCTGGTCGTTGTAGCCGTAGCCCGTCGTGCCTGCAAACATGGTGTCAGAGACTCTGTGTTTTGCAAAAGAATCGAGAATTCGCTTCGAGTTTTCCTCGGCGACTTTCTTTATATGTTCAAACTGCATTCCTACTTGACCTCGCGGATTATTCCCATAGGAGTCTGCTGTGCGCTCTGACCGAGCGGGTTGTCCTTGAGAATCTTCGGAAGAAGCTCGCGGTCGAGAGTTTCGTCAGATGCACCAAGGATTTTTCCTGCAAGGTCGTTTATATCAACAATAACAGTTTTAAAGCCAATCCTTGCCGCAACATCGCGCGCAACCTTATCGGGGTCCTCAGGGCCGAGAACGACACATTTGTTGTACGGCGGAAGAGTATAGGGAGTCGGGCCGTCGATTGACTCTGCGCGGTATCCCGCAACCTTATAGAACCAGCCACGCTTTTTAAAGATTTTACCTATCGCGCTCACAAACGCCGCGCAGAGGATGCGGAAAGTTCCGCATTCGCGAAGCGCCATTTCCATTGTTTCAGGAATTCCGAGGCCGATACCGTGAGGTGTTTTGAGAACAAACTTACAAAGAAGCTTTGCAAGCGGACGCGGATTTATCTCATCAAGCGGAACCGCTCTCTGCTGTGAGCAGGCAACGCACTTCTCAGAAATAAAGAGAATATCGCCCTCCTGCATATGCTCC
>JAZOAS010000060.1:0-10572 GCA_045595605.1 Eubacteriales bacterium | reverse complement strand
ACTCTCGACAGACGGTGTTGCCGAACCGAGCACGAGCAAAGCAGAATCGCTGACGCAACGGAATTTTGCCGCCTCGCGCGCGTGGTATCTCGGATTTGAGGATGATTTGTATGTGTCTTCCTGCTCTTCGTCAAGGATGATTATTCCAATGTCAGAAAGCGGAGAGAATATCGCAGAACGCGTTCCGACGACGACATCGACTTCGCCGTTCTTAATACGCTTCCACTCATCATATCTCTCACCGACAGACAAAGCACTGTGCATTACTGCCGTTCTTTCGCCAAAATATGTATAAACCTGACCGAGAAGCTGTGGCGTAAGCGCGATTTCAGGAACAAGAAGAATTGCTCGCTTACCGCTTTTCAGGACCTCTTCAATCAGTTTGAAATAGACAAGAGTTTTTCCGCTTCCCGTTACTCCGTAAAGGAGCGTACAGGACGCACCCTTTCCTATTTTTTCCGAAATGTTACGGAACACCTCGTTCTGCTTTTCATTAAGGGAAACCTCGCGTTTTTTTGAAACGGAATTAAGCTTTGGGCGTCTGTAAACCTCAATATCTTCAAAATGAACTATTCCGTTTTTCTTAAGCGTTCCGAGCTGTGCCTGAGTGATACCTGTAAAATAGCGAAGCTCGTGAGAAGTAACCGCGCCGAGATTTGAGAGAAGCTCAAGCGCATCGCAAGCCTCAACCTTCGGTTTTTTGCGCTTTTTATACTCCTCAATTTCTTCTTTTGATACATCAATTCGGACAAGCCTTTCGGTCTTGTCCGAGACATTCTTTATTATATACTCTTTTTCTGAAAGCAAACCTTCTTTTTGAAGCTTTGAAAGAGTCTTATCGAGAGCTTCATTTTCAAACAGTTTCTTCAAATCTGCCTTTTTAACTTCTTTGAGTGAGCCGAAAATAAAGCTACAGATTTCTTCTCCTTCTGAAATGTCAGAAACGATTGCTTTCGCATCTGAAAGCTCCGCACCTTCAGCCACTGTATAAACCGTGTCGAACTTGTGCCATACTCCCGACGGAAGCATTGCGCGGGCTACATCAAAAAAAGTACAGAAACACTGTTCGCGTATCCAAAGCCCAAGGCGAATCAGCCCCTTATCAAGTACAGGGGTTTCGTCGATAACTTCGAGTACAGGCTTTAATTTAAAGTTGACTTCTTCGGAGAGCGAGCGTACTTCAAGAACAAAACCTTCTGTCTTTCTTCTTCCCCGTCCGAAGCTTACGCGCACGCGAACACCCGGAACTACCTTTTCAGAAAGCTCCGGCGGAATCAGATATTCGTACGGTTTGTCAATCGCATAAGTTGCCGCCTCAAGCGCAACAAATGCAACAAGCTGCTTCTCCAAAAAAATCCCTCCGAAGAGTTAGTCTTCTATCTCGATTGCAGAAAGATTTCCGTTTGCAATTTCTTCTATTGCAAGGCTGACAGGCTTTTCTGTAAGCTCTATTCTTTCCTCTTCTGCATACTCTGCAATTTCTCTTGCTCTGCGAGCCGCAAGGTTAACAAGAAGGTATCTTCCGTTTACTTCCTTTAAAAGCTGGCTCATTGACGGGTATAACATCATGATGGTTTTCCTCCAAAATTTTATTATTTATTGTCCTCAGAACCTTCGTCCTGTGATTCTGCTGTATCCTTGCCGTTTACACGGTTTGAAATCGAGGTCGGAAGTATCGCCGAGAGAACGATATGGTCGCTGTCCATAATTATTACGGCGCGTGTTCTCCTGCCGTAGGACGCATCAATAAGCATCCCTCGCTCCTTCGCCTCCTGCACCATTCTCTTTATCGGTGCAGACTCAGGGCTTACAACTGTTATAATTCTTTCTGCGGAAACTACATTTCCGAAGCCTATATTAACTAATTTCACCTTAAACGAACTCCTTATTCTATATTCTGGACCTGTTCGCGTATTTTTTCGATTTCTGCTTTAATATCAACTACCGTTGAGGTGATTTCAAGGTCATTTGCCTTTGAACCCATTGTGTTTACCTCGCGATTGAGCTCCTGAACAAGGAAGTCGAGCTTTCTTCCGATTGCGCCACCGTTTTTAAGCATTTCACGGAACTGCGCGATATGGCTATGCAAACGGACGGTTTCTTCGTCTATTGCAATTTTATCTGCATATATCGCAGCTTCGGTAACGATTCTCTGCGGTTCAATCATTGTACTCTCGAGAACTTCCTGCATCTTCGCCTCAAGACGGGCGCGATATTCCTCAACACACTTCGGAGAACGCTCCTCAACCGTAAGTGCGAGCTTCTCTATAAGCTCAAGACGGGAAAGGATATCCTCTGCAAGTCGGGCACCTTCTTTTACTCGCATTTCATTGTGCCCCGCAAGCGCCTCTTTGATAACTTCTCCGACATCTGCCGTAAGCTCGTCGGCGTCATCATCTTCTTTCTCAACTGTAAGAACATCGGGAATTCTCATAATCTCTGACACCGAGCTGATTCCGCGGATTCCGTAATCCTCTTCAAGTGTTTTGAAAGCGGAAAAATAGCCGTCGAGGAGAGATTTATTAAGTCTAACCTTGACATTCTCCGCTTCAGAATTATCTATCGAAATAAAAACATCGACTTTACCTCTTGCAACTGCCGAAGAAACCGCTGACTTGACGGAATCCTCAAGAAAAGTATATGTTCTTGAAGACTTTACCGTACAGTCAAGGTAGCGGTGATTTACGCTCTTGACCTCAACGGTGATTCCCCGATTATGTAAAATCTCAGAGGCTCTGCCGTAGCCTGTCATACTCTTAACCATGGTATATCCCTCTATTCAAAATTTATAATGCACAATAAGAATATTATATCAATTCATACCGATGTTTGTCAATCGAATCTGCTTCCTGAAAAGCGCTTTGAAGTGTAGAAATACATACATTTTCCAATGAAGACATCGTACAGTATGACGGCAAGATTATAAAAGAGGAAAAAGTACTTTCTGCCCATTATGATAACATGACCGACATTTTCGAAAAATGACAGCGTTATATAGAGCACGGCGAATGCAAGGATGTTTGCAGCCGCGAGTTTTATTATAAGGCAAAGCCACGCCTTTCCAACTCTTCCGATTATCGTTCTCAGCATTGGATAATGCCCAAAGAGCAGTACATACAGTATAACACAAGACTTATCAGGCACGAAAATCGCCGAAATCACACATGTCGCAAGGTACATAAGCAGAGTGTACCTGTACCCGCACTCAGAAAGCGCGAGCGCCGAAACAACTCCCGCAACCGCAAGAATTGAGAGCGACATATTCGGAAGTGCAGACGACAAAAGAAGGAGCACCACCGACAGTGCTGTGAACACAGCTGAAAACGCAATATTCTTCGTATTTTTTCTCATATCAGCAACAATCACACAAGCAATCTGCGCACATAAGACCTGTGCAACAGTCACACGGCGTAATCATACCGCCTGAAAAATTGCCTGAATTTCCGGTATATCTCATACGGTTGAGCGCTTCTGCATATTCACGGTTATTCGGCTCCATGGAATAAGCTTTTTCAAAATATGTTCGCGCGTTATCGTACCAGCCTTTTCTGAGCATCACGCTTCCCATAAGGAAATGCCACTCGGCATCGCGTACTGTCGCCTGAGATAAAAGCTGTTCTGCAAGCAGAATATTATTCTCAGCTATCGCGCGACGGATGTTCTGATACTTCGAGTTTCCGCCCTGATAGTAGCTTCCCGAATATCCGCCCGAAGATGATGAGGATGAGTTTGAAGAGCTTCTAGAGTTTATTATAGCATCGTATGCTTCGTTTATCTCCTTCATCTTCTCCTCCGCAAGGTCAGAAAGCGGATTGTTTATATAATTGTCAGGATGATATTTTTTTGCGAGCTCACGATACGCCCGCTTCACTTCATCAGCTGATGCCGTACTCGGCACACCGAGCACTGCATATGGGTCTTTCATAAGTTAATTCTCCTTTTTAGTAACTGTGTATATAGAATTCTCCATTCCGAGTTCTATTATGTTTCTCAAAATTCCCGTGTTTTCATTCTCCGGAAGCAAGTCAAAAGCACGCTTTATGGCATTGATGCTATGTCGAAGCGTCACAACTACTTCCTCAAGGATGTCTTCCGGAAGCTTTTCCGAAAAGACGCCAAAACGCTCAGCAATCGGGTTATATTCCTTTTTCTTTACATCCTCTTTAAAATCATCAAGCGCGTCTATTATATATACAAACCGACCGGTATGGTATAAAAGCTCTCGAAGGATTCTCCCTGTCGTTCCGTCTTCAGAAAAAACACTCTCAAGCATACGCGCAAACTTGTCCGCAGGCTCGTCTATCGACGGGATACGCGCTGTTTCAAGAAGCGAAAGCTCTGAGAAAAGAACTTTTGCACACTCTGCATATTCTCTGTTTTCTTTTGCCGCGCGTTTGTATGCGCGAGAAAGAAAAAGGCGCGGGATTCTCGCACGGAAAAGACTTTTAAAAAAGCCATTATCCGCGATATCGTCACAGAGCTTTAAGTAAAATAGAATCACCGAAATATCAGCCGCTTTGTCATATACTCCGGACTGCAGACACTGTCTCCCGGATGGGCACACAAGGCAACGCTTTTTCTTTACCGTTACAGTATCCTTTCCTGCATACGACATTACAAGGGCTGCGAAGGTAAAATCATAATTCACTATAAAGCGCGCAAGGAAACCGTAACGCGATTTCAACGAGCTGCAAAGCCCGCAGTATGCCGAGCGGTAATATTCATATTCCTTTACCTTAAGCTCAGGTTTTAAAGGCTTTATATATCCAAACATATCAGACCGCCTTAACTTACCTCAACATAGACGATGTATTTATCTGCACCAGCAACAGCAGTTTCTTCGATTCCGTCAACAACAATTGTCGCATTCACAGGGTGAGTACCCTTACTGAGAACCGTGGACTGAAGGTCAACAACGGCACGGACATTGTTTCCGTTTACATTCCTGAGAACATCGTCAGTGCCGAGAATCGAAACATCAAGACTTGTTGTTACAGGGCGAATCTTGTATCCCGACGGCAAGGTGTATGTATTTATAACCTCGATGAGCGTTGTCTTGACAGTTTTCTTGCTGAGACCGTCAAGATTTATTGTCGCGGTAGCATTCATCTCTCCGCTGAGATTTAAAATGCCCTCGGGCATAGTCAAAGTAAACTCTTTCTTCATACCTGAAATAATGTCGGAAATCTTGATTGTTCCCGCCATAATACTTGACATCTGCTCAATCTTGCTCTCCTCGCCCGCTACAAGAAGTTTCTCAGGAACAAAGGTATATTCTATATACTTTTTGAAAGAATCACTTCCCTGAATCTCAATTGAAAGCGGGAGCTCCTTTGACTTGAGAATCGGAAGGATAATGTCTATCTGGTCATAATCTGCAGTTACCTCAGAGTTTTTGATAACCTTTCCGTTTATATCGTAAAACTCATAATCCAGCTTGCCTGTGAGCGAAGTCTTGAGATTCTTATGCGGAAGCTTTACCTCTGCATAAGCGATTTTCTCGACATCCTCCAAAAGGCCTAAAAGCTTCAATTCCTTAGGTGTCATAGTGATGTTTGACTTATCTACAACATAACCGTCCTCAGCAATATCGTCGGTTTTAAGCTGAACCGGGATAACCTTGACATTTTCTTCGTCAACCTTTACGGCAAGCTTCTGAGGATTCTTTCCCCTGAGCGTGTACGCAGACGACGGGAGCGTCACCGTATAAGGAAGCTCGTATGTACCCGGCGCTGTTATTTTCGAAATATCAACTTCGACCTTAACATCGCTCTTCGAAAGAGACATAATATCCTGACGGCTACCGGAAACTTCAATATCGACCGAGTATTTACCGACAACCTTCAAATTTTTCGAAGCCATTATCTCCTCAACGCCAACAAAGTCAGGAGTTATTCCGCGAAGTTTATAGTTTTTCGAAAGATCAGTAACATTAACTACATAAAACCAAAGCACAAAAGCAATAAGGACGGAAAGTGCTTTTGTAACAACATCATGCTTTTTTAACCATGTCATAATGAGCACCCTCCTTTATATTTCCTCATTATCTTCTTTTTTCTTGTAAAAAATGCCGGTGATATAGCTCCACAAAGTATTCTGCTTTTCTTCCTGAGCGGGCATAAGCTCATTGCGAAGAAGCTTTTCAAGCGTTTCAGGCGCGAGATGGCGTTTGAGCATTCCGCCGATTGCAACTGAAACAGAGCCTGTCTCCTCTGAAACAACTACAACAACAGCATCTGAGTTCTCACTCATACCAACACCCGCACGGTGGCGCATACCAAGCTGTTTGCTTAAATTTGTATTCGCAGAAAGCGGGAGCATACAACCCGCCGCAGCGGCACGACCGTGCTGAATTACCATAGCTCCGTCATGCATCGGAGAGTTTGGGAAGAAGATATTCTTAATAAGCTCTGAACTCATTTTTGAATCAATAACGGTTCCCGTCTTCAGAACACCGGACAAGGTTATGTCTCTTTCAAACACGAGAAGAGCACCCGTTCTCGACCAGGAAAGACTCTTGCAAGCTTCAACAGTCTGAATGATTGCATTTTCAACCTCGGACGGTTCCGCCTCTTTTTCACCAAAAAGCTGCCACTTCTTACTGCCGACGCGCTCAAAAGCTTTTCTAAGCTCCGGCTGAAAGAGAACAACAAGCGCAAGAAGTCCGAGCTGGAGAGCATTAACAAGAAGGAAGTTGAGCAGGTTAAGCCCCAAAAGGCCCGAAATCTGCGCAACAAGAAGAAGGAATATGATTCCTTTGAAAACCTGTCCCGCGTTTGTACGGCGGGTGAAGTTGATAATCTTATAAACGATATAAGCAACTATCAGGATATCTACCATGTCCCATATTCCGAAGGTTGTAAGATATTTGATTATCTGATTGAAAACTTCCATAAAAGCACCCCTCTGCCAGGATAGTATTACATATATAATATAATACCATAAAACATCGCTTTTGGGAAACCTTTTTTCATTAATTTACAGAAAATTTTTATATTGTTTTTCTTTGTATCCGTCAAAGGATTTTCCGAAGCTGATTTATAAGCTCAGATATCTCATTTTTCGCTGTAAAGTCACTTACACTTACACGCACCGTTCCATCTCTTGTTCCTGCGATTTCATGAGCGAGCGGAGAGCAGTGAAACCCGCTTCGTACCGCGATTTTTGCGACACTTAACTCATTTGCTATTCTGTCGGGACTTTTTCTGTCGGACACAAAAGAAACTACTCCGCCCTGCAACATACTGTCATAAGAAGCAAAAACAGAAACTCCGTCAATTCTCTTGAGATTTTGCGAAAGCTCGGTAATAAGCCCTCGCTCATATCTTAAAATTTTACCTTCACCTCGCTCCTTTACATACGAAATTCCCGCCGTAAGTCCCGCTATGCCCGGCACATTATGCGTTCCGCACTCAAGACGGTCAGGCATAAAGTCAGGTTGGGCAAGCTCTTTTGAAACACTTCCCGTGCCGCCCTCAATTACGGTGTTTAACTTCTCACCGTATTTGCAGACAAGAAGCCCTGTCCCCTGCGGCCCGTAAAGTCCTTTGTGCCCCGGCATACAGATACACTGACACGCTTTGAGTTCATTTAGTTTTATTCTTATACTTCCTGCCGATTGTGACGCGTCTATAATCAGCGGAACACCTCTCTTAAAGCAGAGCTCATCGATTCTTTTAATCGGCAAAATATATCCAAACACATTTGAAACATGCGTACAAACCACAAATGAGGTGTTTTTATCAATCAGCTTTTCAAAACTCTTTATGATACTTTCAGGATAAAAGAGCTTTCCCTCCGCAATTCGGCACTCTACATCAGGAAGCGACATAACAGGTCTGACAACCGAGTTGTGTTCATACCCTGAAATTACGCAATTTCCGCACCTCGCAAGCCCTTTGATTGCGAGATTCAGCGCGTGCGTCGCGTTAGAAGTAAAAACAACCTGTTCAGGTCCGCTAGCTCCAAAGAGTTCGCACGCCACCTCGCGCGCATTAAAGACTGTATCCGCCGCGTTCATCGCACTTTCATATCCGCCTCTGCCAACGCTTGTGCAGGTGTTATAAGCATTAATCATTGAATTAATAACACTCTCGGGCTTTTTCATCGTTGTCGCCGCGTTATCAAGATAAATCATATCCGAATCTCCCTGTACCCATCCTCATCCCTCGCAACAACCTTGACAGGAAAAAGACCGTTATATCTGAGCACTTCCATGGCTTCAGGAAGAAAAGTCTCTGATACGACAACCGCATAAGCGCAACCCTTTTCAGTTATCTCCCTCTCCGGTCGTTCAATGCGGGCAAGAATATCGCTTCGCCGGAGTGCGCGCTCCATTTTCTGAGCATAGGTTACTGACCTACTCGTCAGATAAGCATAATTCATCAAACTCTCCCCTTTCATATCATCCTATGCTACAGTTTAAAATTTGTACACGCTATCGCGAATTTTCGGACAACGCGAAAAATATCTTTCTATATACTCATATTCGGAGGTGCAACCTTGAAAAAAATTATTTCGGTTTTACTCATTATTTCACTTCTCTCGCTACCGTGCCTTGCAGTTGGCGCGCCACCGCAGACAATTTCCCCGTCGGCTGTTCTTATGGAAAAGACTACCGGAAAAATCTTATTTGAAAAAGCTTCCCACACGCGTCTTCCTCCCGCAAGCGTAACTAAGGTTATGACTCTACTTCTAGTTATGGAGGCGCTTGAGAACGGGAAAATAAGCTATGATGATATGGTTTCTGTAAGCGAACACGCGTCATCAATGGGAGGCTCTCAGGTTTTCCTCTCTCCGGGTGAACAAATGAGCGTCAACGACCTTCTGAAAGCGACGGTAATCGCCTCCGGAAACGACAGCGCAGTTGCGCTCGCAGAGCACATTTCAGGAAGTGAAGAAAGCTTTGTCGCACTTATGAACTCACGCGCAAAAGAGCTTGGAATGACTGACACAACTTTTCAAAACTGCACAGGACTTGATGCCGAAGGACACCTAACGAGCGCTCACGATATTGCGCTTATGTCAAAAGAGCTTATAAAGCACGACAAGATAAAAGAATACTCAACAACTTGGATGGACTCGCTCAGAAACGGCGCTTTTACACTTGCAAATACCAACAAGCTGATTCGCTCATACAACGGAATAACCGGACTGAAGACAGGGTCAACAGGTGCAGCAAAGTTCTGTCTTTCGGCAACGGCAGAAAGAGACGGAATGGAGCTTATTGCAACAATTATGGCGGCCCCGTCAAGTAAAGAACGCTTTGCCGATGCGTCAAATCTCTTAAACTACGGTTTTGCAAACTACACACTGTATGACGCATCAAAAAATACTTCTCTCAGAAGCGTTCCTGTAATTCTCGGAAAGGCTGATTCCGTAACACCTAAGTTCTCCGATAACCCTCTTGTCCTCACCGAAAAGAGCAAAGCTTCTTCGCTTACCTGCGTTACTGAACTTACAGAAAGCGTCAAAGCCCCTGTCGTAGAAGGCCAAAAACTCGGTGAAATTAAAGTTTTATCGGGCGACGAGGAACTTTTTACCCTCCCGCTCATCGCAAGTGAAAATATAGAAAAAGTTAATCTTTTAGATGTTTTTACAGATTTTTGCCGTGTTATCTTTATGGAATAGGACTTTTTTTGTATCGTTTTTTTTGACATTAAAATTAATTACTCGATTTTTGCGAGTAATTAATTTTTTTTGTGGAAATTTCCTTTAATATATGTTATACTGTAAAGGTAATTAATAGAAAGGAATGATATTTTTGGGTACTAAGTATGTATACCTGTTCTCCGAAGGTAACGGTTCAATGAGAAACCTCCTCGGAGGCAAAGGCGCTAACCTCGCAGAAATGACAAGTCTCGGAATGCCTGTTCCGCAGGGTTTCACTGTTACTACAGAGGCTTGCACACGCTACTATGATGACGGAAAGGTTATCGCTCCCGAAATCGAAGCTGAAATCCTTGAGCACATGAAGAAACTCGAAACAATTTGCGGAAAGAAGTTCGGTGATACCGAGAATCCGCTCCTCGTTTCTGTTCGTTCCGGTGCTCGCGCTTCCATGCCCGGTATGATGGACACTATCCTCAACCTCGGTCTTAACGAAGATGTTGTTAATGTTATGGCTGCAAAGTCAGGCAATCCGAGATGGGCTTGGGACTGCTACAGAAGATTTATCCAGATGTACTCCGACGTTGTTATGGTAGTCGGCAAGAAGTACTTTGAGCAGCTCATCGACAAGATGAAGGAAGAAAAAGGCATCACAAACGACGTAGACCTTACTGCTGATGACCTCAAGAATCTTGCTCATCAGTTTAAGGATGAATACAAAAAGGCTATCGGTAACGATTTCCCTGATGACCCAATCGAACAGCTTATGGGTGCTGTAAAGGCAGTATTCCGTTCATGGGACAACCCCAGAGCTAACATCTACAGACGTGACAACGATATCCCATATTCATGGGGAACAGCAGTAAACGTACAGATGATGGCGTTCGGTAATATGGGTGATGATTGCGGTACAGGTGTTGCATTCACACGTGACCCTGCTACAGGAGAACCCGGACTTATGGG
>JAZOAS010000059.1:0-13374 GCA_045595605.1 Eubacteriales bacterium | reverse complement strand
TATCTTTTCACATTCCTTACGAAGAAGGTCAAACGCCTCCTGTGCTGCGCGTGACTTTGCAAGCTCGCGTCCTCTCGGCTGGTAAATCTTTGAGCTTACGGTTTTTCCCGAAAGCGTTACTGCAACATAAACCGTTCCGCCCGGGTTTTTATCGTCGCCGGATGAGGGGTCTGCATATCCCGTAACACCGATACCTGCATCTGTACCGAACTTCTTGCAAGCGGCGCGTGACAGCGCTTCTGCACACTCGGTACTTACCGCGCCGTAGGTATCAAGAATATCCTGTGGGATATCTAAAAGATTCATCTTCATTTCGTTTGTATATGCGCAAATTCCACCACGGAAAAATTCTGATGCGCCCGGAATATCTGTGATGAGGCTTGAAACAAGACCGCCTGTGCACGATTCTGCAGTGGCAAGTGTCAGCTTTTTCTCCGAAAGAAGTTTTGCAACCGCTGAGTGAAGAGAGTCAACATCAACACCGTAAACAACATCGCCGAGGATATCGCAAACCTTCTCGATTACAGGCTTTGTTATGGTGTCCGCCTCTTCTTCGGTTGTAGCCTTGCCCGTAACACGAAGAAGAACCTCGCCGTCCTTTGCATACGGCGCAAGAGTCGGATTTTTCATCTCCTCTGCAAAAGAGGCAATTTTATCCTCTACCGCACTTTCGCCCATGCCGTAAATACGGATACTGTGGGATACGAGGTGAGCGTCGGAAAGCTTTTTGAGGTACGGTATCATCCTATACTTTACCATAGGCTTACACTCGCGCGGAGGCCCCGGAAGCATTATAAGAATCTTGCCCTCATCCTCAATCGCACAGCCGGGCGCAGTTCCCCAGTCGTTGTCAAAAACGGTACAGCCCTCGGGGAGGTATGCCTGGCGGGCGTTGTTCTCCGTCATCTCACGGCCGAGGTCTTTAAAATAACCTTCAATCCTTGCAAGCGCATTTTCTGAGAGCTTAAGCTCCTTTCCGAAGGCTCGGGCGGCAACCTGCTTTGTGAGGTCGTCAAAAGTCGGGCCAAGACCGCCGGTCGTTATTATAATGTCTGCCCTTTTCTTAGCCGTCATAATGACATCGTAAAGGCGGTCTGGGTTATCGCCGACAACCGTCTGGTAATAGGCGTTTATGCCAAGCTCCGACAGCGCTCTTGCCACGGTAACGGCATCTGTATTCGTAATTTCGCCGAGAAGAAGCTCTGTTCCGACGGCGATTATTTCAGCTGATAAACTCAAAGGGTTT
Source organism: Eubacteriales bacterium (assembly GCA_045595605.1). Classification (GTDB taxonomy): domain Bacteria; phylum Bacillota; class Clostridia; order Oscillospirales; family JAAYXM01; genus SIG480. The sequence continues at coordinate 12,128 of JAZOAS010000059.1, read as the reverse complement.
TACCTCTTTTCAAGATTAAATGATTTCGGTATTTGCTACCGCCTCATCCACAAGCTCGTCAAACGGAAGATTCTTCTCTTCCTCGACAATCTGTGCAAGCTTCGGCTTTGTTCTCGGGTGGCGAGGCGTAAAGACCGTACAACAGTCCTCATACGGAAGTATGGATGTTTCGAAAGTATTTATGCGACGCGCAATTTCAACGATTTCTTCCTTGTCCATACCGATTACGGGACGAAGCACCGGAAGCTCAATTCCGTTTTCCGTAACGCCAAGCGCTTCCATAGTCTGGCTTGCAACCTGACCGAGGCTCTCACCCGTGATGAGCGAACCGCAGTCGCGCGATACGGCGATCTTTTCGGCTATCTTCATCATAAAACGGCGCATAATGAGAGTGAAATACTCTTCTTTGCAATGCGCGCGGATTTCTTCCTGAATTTTAGTAAACGGAACCATTGCAATCTTTATGTTTCCCGCATATACTCCTACAAGTCGCGCAAGCTCGATTACCTTCTGCTTTGCGCGCTCTGAGGTATAGGGGTATGAGAAAAAGTGTATTCCGAAAAGCTCGACACCGCGCTTTGCCATCATATATGCAGCAACGGGGCTATCAATTCCTCCCGAGAGAAGAATTGCCGCGCGACCGTTTATGCCGACGGGAAGACCGCCCGCACCGGGAGTGGGGTTAGCATGGACAAATGCCGCTCTGTCGCGGATTTCAACGCGCACGCATACCTCGGGATTTTTAACATCAACCTCTAAATTTTCAAAAGCATCGTGAAGCTCGCCGCCGACTGCAATCGCAATTTCGGGTGACTTCATCGGGAATGATTTATCCGAGCGCTTTGCCTCGACCTTGAAGGTCTTTGCAAACTGAAGAGTGTCTGCAAGATATTCTTTTGCGGTTTCGATGATTTTTGCAATATCCTTTTCGCACTCTGCCGCGCGGGAGATATTTACAACGCCAAAAACCTTTGTCGCCGCCTCAAACGCCGAGTCCATATCGCAGTCGTCAGACTGTGGCTCGACATATATCGTTGACTGTAAGCAATAGATTTTAAACTCGCCGAAGTTTCTTATTCTCCACGCGAGATTTTTCATAAGTCTTTTTTCAAAGTTTCCTCGGTTGAGCCCTTTGAGCACAAGCTCACCAAGCTTTAAAAGCATTATTTCTTTCAAGTTTTTTACACCCTCAATTCAATATAACTATACATCGTAATTATACTACATCTGTAACGATTTGGCAAGTGCTATACTATAAGTTGACAAATTACCTTGTGGAAAAGTTTTATTCTTATAAAAGAGCCGGGTTCGGTGTTTCTCCTCTTTCGTTTTCAACTTTAAAAATGTTTTTATAAAAAACAGAAGACTCTTTTGTAAAGAGCCTTCTGCAATATACAATGCTATATATCCGACTTTTCAAGATTGTGCTCGCGACAAAGCATTTGTCCGTTGTCAAGTGTGGTATGACCGCCCTTGCACCACGGTATTTTATGGTCTGCATGCATATCTTCAAATTCCCAAACAATATCCTTACCCTCTGCCTTGCACATAGGGCAGATGCCTTTTTGTCTTTCATACATTGTCATTTTTTCATTATCGGTAAACGCTCTGATTGACAACACCTTTTCTTTGGTCTTACCACTTAACAGATATTCGTAAATACCTTTTTGTTTGGTAATATCATCGTCCTGCAAAAGACGGTTAATTTCGCTTTCCAACTCGTTAGGGTCGTAAACATTGTTTCCGTATTCGTTGTAAAGAACACCCCAATTTAACCCTTTCATCAGTTTTGCTCGGTATTTCGGGAAAGTAAGTTCAATCCAATCAATAACGGTCTTGAAATACTGCTTTAATGGGGTTGCGTGGGTGTCGTGTTGGTGTTCTGCCATATACTGTTCAATGGTCTTGTTTTCCTTTGCAGATACCCAACTTAAAACGGTTTGCAAATAATCTTGTCTTATGGTTGATCCGTTCATATATCTTTCGCCAATCTTATAGGCGATACATTGGTTTTTGCTGAAATACTTTTTAGCATCACTCAGCCATTCGCCAGTGTAAATGGCATTTCTTAATTCCTGCTCAGTTAGTTTTTCTCCCGCAATATTGATTATCTTGAACCAGTCTAATTTCTCGGTGTCTGTGCCTTTGCAAATATAAATCATCAATTTATAGTCAAGCACTTGTTCCGTGATTTCCTTTGATGTATGTGCATAGTAAGGGGTCAAAGGAGAATTGGGATTGGCAAAAATGGAATAACCATTATCCAACCAATCACAAATAGATATGGTTCTCTGTTGTCCGTCCAACATTTCATATGTACCGTCTTCGTTCTCCGACCAATACATAACATTAAGCGGAAATTCGTGGAGAATAGAGTTCATAACAGCAACCTTCTTTTTATCGTCATAAACGAACTCTCGTTGATATGCAGGACGAACATTTAGCTTGCCACCATAGGCAACAACTTGTCCGCTTTCTTCGTTATTAAAATATCCGTCAAATACATCTCTAACGGTTATTTCGTGTAATTGTATATCCATTATCGCTTTCTCCTTATAAGAACTCTTGCATATATGCTTGAATACAAAGCACCTGTTTCTTCATCACGAAAAGCAGGGGTTTTATCTTTTAGGGGGTTGAAATCTCTATACAAAGTTCCTTTGGCATTCATTGTAAATTTTCCCGTTCCTTTACCACTTTTATCTAAAATTTCCATTCTTCTGTTTGATGTAAATTCACAACTACCGACAATTCCTAATGCGACAATTTCAAATTGGTCGGGATTGTACTTGTCAAGGAAAGTTATAGGCACACCCATAATTCCATAATAATCTTCGGGAACATCGGCAGTTACATCAACATTGATAGCATCATAATTCTTATATTGTGGATAATCTTCGGGGGTGTACTTTTTCCATAAATCAAGGTCGGTGTGTCTTTCAATATAATCCATATTGGTAAACCAACGAACACCTTTAACCCGTATATACTTTCGCCCTTGTTCGTCTATACGATACCCCGAAGCATTTAATGGGTAATCATCGGGAACCCTAAACTCTCTATCGCCACTATGTATGGAATATCCCATCCACAATTTATTATCTTTTATAAGGGCAAATATTTCCTTATAGGTTATCGCATTAACATTACCGATAATAATAAACTGCTTATTATATTCAACTAATTGAGCAACAAATTCACGGAACAGAGAAAATGGTGGATTGGTAACAACAATATCCGCTTGTTTCAAAATCTCAACACATTCGGGGGAACGAAAATCTCCGTCCCCACCCAAAAGAGAGAGTGAATTTTTCTTGTTTCGTAATAGATATTCAACATCAGTTAAATCAACGGCACCGTCTCCGTTAATATCAATAACTTCGGTTATCTCAATTTTATACGGAAATCTTTTCGGGGTATTTTCTTCATCAGGTAAAATATCAAAAATAGACAGTTGTTCAAACTGTTCACCAACAATGGGGGAACCCATATAGCAAGTAGCAACCAACTTTTTAATACCCAAGAAGTTAAAGTTCATAGCAAAGTATTTAAAAAAATTGCTTTCGTATGGGTCATCACAATTACAGAATACAACTTTATCCTTAAAATGCTTTCTGTAATGCTTCATTTCAATTTCAATATCGGCAAGTTGAGTATAGAACTCGTCCTTTTTTGCCTTATTCGCCTTTTTTAAATCACTATTTCCTGCCATACATTTGCCCTCCAATGTAACAAACTGTTACATTTTTATTGTAACAAACGGTTACAATAAAATCAAGGGTGATTTAATGCTTGGATTAAAACTTATAAGAAAACAGCGCAACCTAAATCAACAAAAGGTTGCAATGGATTTACACATTTCACGCGAATCTTTATCTTATTATGAGAATGGCAAAAGAGAGCCTTCCCTTTCGTTACTGGTGACTATGTCAAAATATTTTAATGTTTCTATAAACTTTTTAATAACAGGTGAAGAATTCACGAAAAAATGAACCCTCCGATAAGTTTCGGAGGGTTCATTTAGTAAACTTCTTTTTCTTTATAAAGTGTCTCTCAAATAAAGTCTTTCCTGTCTTTTTATTATATTCTTGCTTTTGCTTCGCAGTATACGCAACGCTCTGCGCCTGATGCGGTTTTCTTGAACATGTGTGTAAGCTCCTGCTCGGTTGAGGTGATGCAACGCGGGTTTACGCACTTGTGCTCGCCGATTGTGAACTTTGAATCGTCAAGAGAAGTGTTTCCCGGAGTTTTCGCCTCTTCAAGAAGCTTTAATATAAGCGCCATTCGCATATACTTTCCGTTTTCGACCTGCTTGAAATAGCAAGCACGCGGGTCCTTATCAACTGCAACGGAAATTTCGTTTACGCGCGGCAGCGGATGAAGGATGCACATATCTTTCTTTGCGCTTTCGAGCTTATCAACCGTGAGGATATAGCTGTCTTTTAAGCGGTTGTACTCCTCGTCTGTTTCAAAGCGCTCCTTCTGGATTCTCGTCATGTAGAGAACATCTAATCTCGGCATAGCTTCTTCAAGAGAGGTTGTCTCTTCAAAATCAAAGTCAACTTCCTTCTTGATATAGCTCGGAACACGAAGCTCCTCGGGAGAGATGAGAATTACCTTTATTCCCTTATATCTCGCAAGAGCGGAAATAAGCGAATGAACGGTTCTTCCAAACTTGAGGTCTCCGCAGAAGCCGATTGTTATATTGTTGAGGTCGCCCTTCTCACGGTAAATCGTAAGAAGGTCTGCAAGAGTCTGTGTCGGGTGGCAATGTCCGCCGTCGCCGCCGTTGATAACCGGAACGGTCGCGCTACGGGACGCAACAAACGGCGCGCCCTCCTTCGGGTGGCGCATCGCGATAATGTCGCAGTATGCACTCATAACGCGAGCGGTATCCGACACACTCTCGCCCTTTGATGCTGACGAGCTTGCAGCTTCCGAGAAGCCGAGAACGCTTCCGCCAAGCTCAAGCATAGCTGCCTCAAAGCTGAGTCTTGTTCTTGTTGACGGCTCAAAAAAGAGCGTTGCGAGCTTCTTGCCGTGGCACATTCCAGAGTACTTCCACGGATTTTCGATAATGTCGCAGGCGACATGCATAAGCTCTGCAATCTCTTCACAGGTGAGGTCAAGAATATCTATAACACTTCTCATTATTTTCCTGCTCCTATCCAGCTCTCGTCTGACGGGTTGTTTCTGAATTTTATAAGGCGCTCGACATCTTCTGGCTTGATATAGCCTTCGTCTGCCGCAACGCGAGCAATAACATCAAAGTTTGTGAGAGAAATGTTCTTTACATCAGCAGCTGCGAGACGGTCAAGCCCCTTCTGCATACCGTAGGTGAAGATTGACACAACACCAAGAACCTCAGCGCCTGCCTCGCGGAGAACATTTACAACCTCAATAACGCTTCCGCCTGTTGAGATAAGATCCTCAACGACGACAACCTTCTGACCCTTCTCTAAACGACCCTCAATCTGGTTTCCGCGGCCGTGGTCCTTTGCGCCTGAACGGACATAGCCCATCGGAAGGTTCATTATATGACCGCAGATTGCCGCATGAGCGATACCTGCAGTTGAAGTTCCCATAAGAACCTCTACTTCGGGATAATTCTTCTTTATAAGCTCGCAGAGACCGTTCTCTACATCATCGCGTACCTTCGGAGCTGTAAGAGTGAGTCGGTTATCGCAGTAAACCGGGCTCTTTATTCCGCTCGCCCAGGTAAACGGCTCTTCGGGGCGAAAGAAAACCGCCTTTATTGATAACAAATCTTTTGCAATAAGCTTTTCCATTATCTTTATCCTCCCAAAAATTAATCTACAAACTCGCTGACACAGCGCTCATAAGCCGCAACAGGGTCATCTGCCGCTGTAATCGGACGACCGACAACGATATAGTCAGAGCCGATTTTCTTAGCTTCAGCCGGTGTCATAACGCGCTTCTGGTCGCCGATATCGCCGTCTGCAAAGCGGACGCCCGGGGTGACCGTAAGGAAATCCTTTCCGCAACGGGAATGAACCTTTTCTGCCTCAAGCGGTGAGCAGACGACACCGTCAAGACCTGCATTTTTTGCAGTTTCAGCATAATGCATAACAACCTCGTCAATCGGCTTTTCGATAAGAAGGTCGCGCTCCATACTCTCTTGGTCTGTAGAGGTAAGCTGTGTTACCGCGATGAGAAGAGGGCGGGTTCCGTCCTCACGGGTAAGACCTTCGATGGCAGCGCGCATCATTGCGCCTGTTCCTGCCGCGTGAAGATTTGTGATATCAACATCAAGGTTGCGGAGAACGCTCATCGCCTTTTTAACCGTGTTCGGGATATCGTGAAGCTTTAAGTCGAGGAATATTTTATGTCCGCGCTTTTTTATCTCACGGACAATCTCAGGCCCTTCAGCATAGAAAAGCTCCATACCGATTTTTACAAACGGCTTTCTTCCCGTAAATTTATCGAGGAAAGCAAAAGTATCCTCTTTGCTCTTGAAATCGCATGCAACAATAACATCTCTTCCCATTATTTCGCCACTCCTATTATTTCTTTCAAGTCTTTTATTCCGTATTTTTCCATAACACGCGGAAGCTCGTCTATTATATCACGGCAGACCGTCGGGTTAATGAGGTTTGCGGCACCCACTTCAACCGCAGTTGCGCCTGCCATCATTATCTCGATTACATCTTCGGCACTTGATACGCCGCCCATTCCGACAACGGGGACCTTGACCGCGTTTGCAACCTGACAAACCATACGGACAGCAACGGGGAAAATTGCGCTTCCCGAGAAGCCGCCCATCTTGTTTGCGATGACAGGCTTTCTTGTTTTTAAATTAATTCTCATACCGAGGAGCGTATTTATAAGGCTTATGCCGTCAGCACCTGCTGCTTCGCACGCCTTTGCGATTTCCGCAATATCCGTGACATTCGGAGAGAGCTTTATTATAATCGGCTTCTTTGTAACCTTTCTTACTGCCGCCGTAACTTCTGCCGCTGCAGCCGGGTTTGTTCCGAAGCTCATTCCGCCACCGTGGACATTCGGACAGCTTATATTTACTTCGAGCCAGCCGATTTCATCTACTTCAGAAAGTCTCTCACAGGTATAAGCATAGTCCTCAACCGAAAAACCCGAGACATTCGCCATAACGGGTTTGTGGAAAACCTTAAAAAGCTTCGGGAGTTCTTCGGAAATTACCTTGTCAACGCCCGGATTCTGAAGACCGACAGCGTTTATCATTCCCGCAGTACACTCTGCAATTCTTGGCGTCGGGTTACCGAAGCGCGGGTCGCGTGTTGTTCCCTTGAAGGAGAATGTACCGAGGCAGTTTATATCGTAAATTTCGGCAAACTCATAGCCGAAGCCAAAGGTTCCGCTTGCAGGGATAACGGGATTACTCAGTTCAATTCCGCAGAGGTTTACATTTAAGCTTCCCATATTATGTCCTCCTTTTTAAGAACCGGGCCTTCCTTGCATATTCTCTTATATCCCGTGACGGTCTTGCAGGAGCATCCCATGCATGCGCCAAAGCCGCAACCCATTCGCTCCTCAAAGCTGAACTGGGCGCCCGTCTTCGAGGCTGAATACACAGCGCGGAGCATCGGCTCAGGACCGCAGGTGTAGATGTAGGAATATGAAATATCACGCATTGCATCTGTTACGAAGCCACGGATGCCAAATGTTCCGTCAACCGTTGTCACATAAACCTTTGCACCAAGCGCTTCAAATTCATTTTTATAGAAAATCTCATCTGCGCTGTTAAAGCCGAGGATTACGGAGACCTTCTTACCCTCTGCGATAAGCTTTTTTGCGAGGAGATACATCGGCGGAACGCCGACACCGCCACCAATAAGAAGCGGAGCATCGCCTGCAGGCGCGAGGTCGTAGCCGTTGCCAAGACCCGTGAGGATATCAAGCTCCTCGCCCGCTTCCATACGCGACATCTGCTCTGTTCCCTTTCCCACTACCTTGTAGATAATGGTAAGAACATCTCCAACTATATCGCAGACGGAAATCGGACGGCGGAGGAACTTGCCCGAAAGGGCAATATTTACAAAACCGCCGCAGACACAGTCTGAAGTGTCGCCCGAAAGCTCCATCTTATAAACGCTTGCATTGAGCGCGATATTTGATCTAATCTTAAAAATTGACTGCTTCATCAAATCACCTATGCATCTATTGTGGAAATTGTAAGCGTTGTTTCCTCAAGAACATCGAGGAGAACGCGGACAGTATCAAGAGCTGTGAACATTGTTACATTGTTCTCTATTGCAAGGCGGCGGATTTCAAAACCGTCGCTTTCCTGACCTGTTGAGCCGGGGTCACGGGTATTGATTACATACGCAATATGGCCCTGACGAAGAGCGTCGGGAATTTCCTCGTTTCCGTCTGATATCTTCTGGAGAACATGAGTTCTGATTCCGTTTTCCTTAAGGAAGTTTGCTGTTCCCTCGGTCGCCTGAATATTGAAGCCGAGATTGTAGAAACGGCGGATGAGCGGGAGCGCTTCTTCCTTATCCTTGTCTGCAATCGTAGCAAACACGGTTCCGTAATTCTGGAGGTGCATGCCCGATGCCTGGAGAGCCTTGTAAAGCGCGCGGTTCAATTTATCGTCATAACCGATTGCTTCACCCGTTGACTTCATCTCAGGTGAGAGATAAGCGTCAAGACCGCGAATTTTGCTGAAGGAGAACACCGGAACCTTTACATACCAGCGCTTCTTCTCTTCGGGGTAAATGTGGAAGATTCCCTGCTCCTTGAGGCTGCGACCGAGAATTACCTCAGTTGCGATATCCGCAAGAGAATAACCCGTTGCCTTTGAAAGGAACGGAACAGTTCTTGATGATCCCGGGTTAACTTCGATGATAAATACATTATCGTCCTTGTCAACGATGAACTGGATGTTGTAAAGACCGACAATGCCGATACCGAGACCGAGCTTCTTTGCATACTGGAGAATAATTCCCTTTACCTTGTCGGAAATTGAGAAGGTCGGGTAAACGCTTATGGAGTCACCGCTGTGGACGCCTGTTCTCTCAACAAGCTCCATGATACCCGGTACGAATACATCGTGACCGTCGCAGATAGCGTCAACTTCAACTTCCTTACCCTGAATGTACTTATCAACAAGAACGGGCTTGTCCTCGTCAATCTCAACCGCTGTACGGAGGTACTGACGGAGCTGTTCTTCGTTGCTTACTATCTGCATTGCACGACCGCCGAGAACAAAGCTCGGGCGAACAAGAACGGGGTAGCCGATTTCGTTTGCTGCAGCGATACCGTCTTCAATCTTTGTGACGGCTTTTCCCTGCGGCTGCGGAATATCAAGTGCTTTGAGGACCTTTTCAAAGCTGTCGCGGTTTTCTGCGCGCTCAATAGCGTCGCAGTCTGTACCGATGATTTTTACACCGTGTGCGCGAAGCGGCTCTGCAAGGTTAATCGCAGTCTGACCGCCGAGCGACGCGATAACGCCCTCGGGTTTTTCAAACTCAATTATGTTCATTACATCCTCTGTTGTAAGCGGCTCGAAGTAAAGCTTGTCAGCAGTTGTGTAGTCTGTTGAAACTGTTTCGGGGTTGTTGTTTATGATGATTGCTTCATAACCTGATTTCTTGATTGTTGTAACAGCGTGAACAGTTGAATAGTCAAACTCAACACCCTGACCGATTCTTATCGGACCTGCGCCGAGAACAATTATCTTCTTTTTGTCACCTAAACGGCTCTGATTCTCTCCCGTGTAGGATGAATAGAAGTACGGAATATACGCGCCTGTGTGGCTTGTATCAACCATTCTGTAAACAGGGAAAACATTGTTCTTCTTGCGGTAATCAAACACCTCGCGCTCTGTAATCTTCCAGAGCTTTGCGATGTACTTATCGCAGAAGCCAAGCTTCTTTGCCTCTATAAGTGTATCAAGGTCGAATTTGTTGCTTTCAATCTTCTTTTCAGCATCCGTAATCTGCTTGAATGCTTCAAGGAAGAACGGAGTGATACCTGTTACCTTATGAACCTCGTCGATATTTGCACCAAGCCAGAACGCCTCAGCAATCGCGAAGAGGTTATCGTCGTGGAATTCGCTTATATATTCGATAAGCGCGTCCTTCTTCATTCCGTCAAACTTCGGGTGGTTGAAGTGGTGAACGCCGTTTTCAAGTGAACGGACGCTCTTTAAGAGACACTCGGAAAGATTCGAGCCGATGCCCATAATCTCACCTGTTGCCTTCATCTGTGTTCCGAGCATATTTGACGCCTGAGTGAACTTATCAAACGGGAATCTCGGAAGCTTTGCAATTATATAGTCAAGCATCGGCGGTTTTGCCGCCGTTGCTCCTGCAAGCGGAATTTCGTCGAGAGTCATACCGACTGCAATCTTTGCAGTAACGCGAGCAATCGGGTAACCGCTTGCCTTTGAAGCAAGAGCGGATGATCTTGATACGCGCGGGTTGACTTCTATGAGATAATACTCGCTCGAATTCGGGTTGAGCGCAAACTGAACATTGCAGCCGCCCTCAATCTTGAGCTCACGGATGAGCTTTATTGCGCTGTCGTTGAGCATCTTTTCGTCCTCTTTTGAAAGAGTCATAATCGGAGCAACAACGATAGAGTCACCCGTATGAACACCAACCGGGTCAACATTCTCCATTCCGCAGATGGTGATAGCGTTATCCGCACTGTCGCGCATAACCTCAAACTCGATTTCCTTATAGCCCTTTACGCTCTTTTCGATAAGAACCTGATGCACCGGAGAGAGCTTGAATGCATTTCTGCCGACCTCAAGAAGTTCTTCTTCGTTGTTTGCAAAACCGCCGCCTGTTCCGCCGAGAGTAAATGCCGGACGGAGAACAACCGGATATCCGATTTCTGCAGCAGCGTTCTTTGCCTCTTCAAGAGAGTATGTAATCTGTGACGGGATAGTCGGCTCGCCGATAGATTCGCAAAGCTCCTTGAACATCTCGCGGTCCTCTGCGCGCTCGATGCTCTCTGAGGAAGTTCCGAGAAGCTGTACATTGCACTCGCGGAGAATTCCCTTCTTCTCAAGCTGCATAGCAAGGTTAAGACCTGTCTGTCCGCCGATACCGGGGACGATTGCATCCGGTCTCTCGTGGCGGAGAATCTTTGCGACATACTCAAGAGTAAGCGGCTCCATATAAACCTTGTCGGCAATGGAGGTATCTGTCATTATTGTTGCGGGGTTGGAGTTACAGAGGATAACCTCGTAACCCTCCTCCTTGAGTGCGAGACAAGCCTGTGTTCCCGCATAGTCAAACTCAGCAGCCTGACCGATAACAATCGGACCTGAGCCTATGATAAGAATTTTCTTTAAATCTGTTCTCTTTGCCATTTTGCAAACCTCCAAATTATATTTTATATACCGGCTTGCCGTCTTTTACGGTAAGTAAGCATTTTCCATACAGTTTCATTCCCTCAAACGGGGTAGCGCGACCCTTTGAGAGAAACTCGTCCGGGTTTACGGTGAAGCTCTTTTTGAGGTCCCACACCGTATAGTCCTCTCCGAGGGGGATATTAAAGCGCCGTCGAGGGTTTTCCGACATAAGCGCAATAAGCCTTTCCATAGTTATCTTCTTCGTTTTTACGAAGTAGGTGTACATCGCGGCAAACGCCGTTTCAAGCCCGACAACACCAAACGCGCTCTTTTCAAGACCTTTTGCCTTTTCCTCAAGCGAGTGTGGCGCGTGGTCAGTTGCTATCATATCTATCGTGCCGTCGCAGATACCCTCAATGAGCGCGTCGCGGTCGCGTTTTGCTCTTATTGGCGGGTTCATCTTAAAGCGACCGTCTTCCTGAAGGTCATTGTCCGTCATTATGAGATAATGCGGCGCGGTTTCGCAGGTTATGTCAAGCCCTTCCGCCTTTGCCTTGCGGATAAGCTCAACCGATTCGGCTGTCGAGATGTGGCATACATGGTAGCGACATCCAATCTCTCGGATAAGCTCAATATCTCGCGCTATCTGTTCATACTCACTCGCTGAACATATTCCGCGATGTCCGCCCCTCTTTGCATATTCGCCGTCGTGGATATAGCCTCCGTTAAGAAGCGAGTTTACCTCGCAGTGGGCAACGATTACGCGGTCGAGCTCGCGTGCCTTTTTCATAGCCTCCCGCATCATATCGTCACTCTGAACACC
>JAZOAS010000058.1:0-14805 GCA_045595605.1 Eubacteriales bacterium | reverse complement strand
CTTCACGATGTACTCGTCAAAGTGGTCGCCCGCGATTTTGATTGATGATGACTCAACGATGTTTGAAAGAGAGATAACTGCGATGTCGGTAGTACCGCCACCGATGTCAATAACCATATTGCCGTCCGGCTCGTCAATTTTGATACCTGCGCCAATTGCAGCAGCAATCGGCTCTTCGATAAGATATACAGACCTTGCGCCCGCCTGACGACCCGCGTCGATAACGGCACGCTCTTCAACCTCTGTTATACCGCTTGGAACGCAAATGATAACTCGCGCCTTGATTAGGCTGAAACCGCCCATTACACGGCGGATAAAGCTCTTTATCATATGCTCTGTCATCTCGTAGTCGGAAATAACACCGCCACGGAGCGGACGGATAGCTATGATATTACCCGGAGTACGACCGAGCATCTTCTGAGCCTCCAAACCTACCTTCAAGACCTTATCGGTAGTCTTATCAACCGCAACAACCGACGGCTCACGAAGAACTATACCCTTTCCTTTTACATAAACGAGAATGGACGCTGTACCTAAGTCAATTCCTATATCTCTGCTGAAAACCATTTTCTACCACCTCTGTTTTTATTCACTAAGTATATTATACCCTATTTTCAAAATTTTTCAATTCTTTTTTCTTCGCCTTGTTTTTGCAACTGTAACGACATAGACCTTCTCAGCACCCGCCGTCTTTAAAATTCGCGCGCATTCGCTGACCGTACTGCCGGTTGTGAGAATATCGTCAATTAAAATTATTCTCTTTCCTGTCGCATCGAAGCTTGCCATTTCATACGCGCCGAGGATATTTGCCATTCTCTTTGAAATCTCGCGCTGTTTTGACTGCGGAGCTGTATCACGCGTTTTTCTCAGCGTCCTCACCGCCGAAATGCCAAGACGCGCACAGACCTCATCTGCAAGAAGCTTTGCCTGGTCATAGCCACGGCTCCTGAGCCTCTTTCTGCTGAGCGGTATCCAGGAAATAACATCAAACTCGCCTGAGAGATTTTCCTTTATACATTCCTCAAGATAGACCGCGAAATCAACAGCATACTTTGAAAGACCTCCGAATTTATAGCGGATAAGAGCGTTTCGCGCATCGCCCTCGTAGTGGAAGCAGGAGTACGCCCCGTCTATAAACATTATCGGCTCTTTTGATTCCTGTACATGTCTGTAAGGCAGACTCGCCTTACATTTGTCGCAGACGCCGTCAGCCTCCATTACACGGCGGCAAAACACGCATTTGGGCGGAAACAGATATTTATTTATAAGTTCAGAAAGCTTCACAAAACCACCTCACATATAAAGGTTTTTATGTCAACAGCGCCAAAATTCTTGCTTTTAACGCACTGTATCTGTTGCGCTGTTTGTTGTTGTCTATCATATACTTCACAACTCCCGCATCTCCGACTATTATAAGAAGCTCTCTCGCGCGGGTCATCGCTGTATATAGTACACTGCGGTGCATAAGCTGCGGTGCTGTCTTTCCCGCCGCAAGAATAACTGCGCGGAATTCACTTCCCTGAGATTTGTGCACAGTCATAGCATATGCAAGCTCAAGCTCGTTAAGTCCCGAGAACGGATAGTGGACAAGTCTTGAATCAAAGTTTACGGTCAGCGTTTCGTCAACAGTGTCTATGCTTATTATTTCGCCGATATCTCCGTTAAAAACGCCATAACCAACCTCACCGCCGTACATACTGTACCAGTTTATAGTGTAGTTGTTTTTTATCTGCATAACTCTGTCGCCGATTCGGAAAAGCCTGTCCCCAATTCGCTTCTCGTCTTTTCCTTCTGCCGGCGGATTGAGCGTCGCCTGAAGTAGTCTGTTAAGCTCTACCGTTCCGGTTTCTGCCTTTCTGCTCATCGACAACACCTGAATCTGAGATGCCGGAATCTTCATATTGTCAGGAAGCCGGGTCTTACAAAGCTCGAGAATCGTTTTTACTATATCTTCATCATTCTCGCGCCTTAACATAAATAAATCTTTATCCTTCTTGGAAAAATCCGGAAACTCACCCGCATTTACGGCGTGAGCACCGACAACAATCTCGCTTTCCGCCGCTTGCCTGAAAATATGGCTGAGACGGACAGACGGAAAACAGTCAGAGTTCAGAAGGTCGTTAAACACATTGCCCGGGCCTACCGACGGAAGCTGGTCCGCATCTCCGACGAGAATCAGCTTGCACTTCGGCGGAAGGGCACGGAGCGTTGCCGCAATAAGCGAGATATCAACCATTGACATCTCATCAAGTATAAGCACATCCGCTTCAAGAGGTTTTGTCTCATCCCTCGAAAAAACAGGCTCCGGAGTTCCCTCTTCATAACATATTTCAAGAAGACGGTGAATAGTTTTTGCCTCAACTCCGCAAAACTCTGTCATACGCTTTGCCGCTCTTCCCGTAGGCGCTGCAAGCATAACCCTGAGATCCATTTTATCAAACGCGTAGAGCATACCTCGGATTACTGTGGTTTTTCCCGTTCCCGGGCCGCCCGTAAGAAGCATAACCGAGTTATTTACAGCCATTTCTATCGCTTTGCGTTGTGTCGGCTCAAAGGTTATTTCACACGCCTTTTCAGCCTTTTCTATAAGCTCCTCGCAGGAAACATTCGTCTTGTCATTGCGGAGTGACATCGCCGCAAGCTTTTTTGAAACAAAGGTTTCATCTTCATAGAGCGACGAAAGATAACACGCGTCAACCCCGCAGATTTCTTCAGAAATTATTTCGTGGCTCTTTATAAGCCTTTCCACCGTTTCGTCAATCTCGCTCTCCTCTACACTAAGAAGAGTTGCCGTCGCGAGGATGAGCTTATTTCTCGGAAGGAAGGTATGCCCGGATTCCGAATTAAAACGAAGCTCGTAAAGCACCGCTGCCGTAAGGCGCTCCCTCGAGGATGCCTCAAAGCCCATATTTATAGCGAGCCTGTCCGCCTTATAAAACGGAACGCCTATTGCCTCATCCGAAAGAATATACGGATTCTCGCGAACAATCTCGGATGCCCGATTGCCGTAATTGTGACACAGCGCAACCGCAACCTCAGGTGGAAGTTCGTTTTCCACTAAAAACTCCATAAGAAGCATCATTGCATTCTGGAGTTCAAAGCGCTTACCGATTTGCTCAGCCTTTTTAGCGGTTATTCCCGCTACCTCGCAAAGACGCTTTGGATATCTCTCTATTATGTAGAGGCTGTCGTCGCCAAACAGCTCGACAATCTTCTCTGCAGTTTTTCTTCCTATTCCGCGGATAGTCCCCGACGAAAGATATTCTAAAATCATATCCGCACTCTGCGGAAGCGTCCTGTGGAACGCCGAAATCTTAAACTGTGCGCCATAGGTGGAATGGTTCGCCCAGGTACCGACAGCTTCTATGTATTCGCCTATTCCCGCAAACGGAACACAACCGACCGCGATAATCTCTTCGCCGTCATCGCCAATTAGCTTAAGCACCGCGTAGCCGTTATCATCATTTTTAAATATAACAGAGTCTATAACCCCGCAGATATTAGCTTCTTCTGTCATTTTTCTCCCTCTCGAAAAAACTGTTCACCGCAAAAACAAATTTATTTAACGAAAACTTCTCTGCCTTGTCTGACAAAAAAATACAGTAAAAGGAAAACGAAAGCACATATATTATCGCAAACGCCGAAACGCAGGCAAAAAGTGCATCCAGCAATATGGCAAAAAGCATATTTACACCCCCGCCATATCCTATGCAGAGAAAATCTTATGCGTGAAGACCGAACAAATCTATTGCTCCCAAGAATCCGTACGACACGCCTGAAACGATAAGCGCTGCTATAAGAACACCGGCAAATATCGCAGGGAGAGAGTCCTTGATTCTCATCCCAAGAAGCCCTGCAAGCATTGCCCCCGTCCAAGCACCTGTTCCCGGAAGCGGGATCGCAACAAGAATCACAAGTCCTATTTTTTCGTATTTGGCAAGAACATCCTGTTTACCGAGGACATGCTTCTCGCTCCACTCCGCAAACTTTGAGAGCATCGGAAGCTTTTTGCACCAATCAAAAACCTTTCTTACAAACGGAATAATAAACGGTACGGGAAGCAGATTACCGACCACCGCAAGAATAAAACTCAAATAAAACGGCATACCCATCGCCGCGCCATACGGAATTGACCCGCGAAGCTCTATAACCGGCACCATTGATATCGCAAAGGTGACGAGCTCAGGAGAAAAAGTCATAGCTACATACCTCCACTCTTATACTATTTTATTATAACATTTCAAGTCGAAATAAGCAACTATAACATTAATCTTTGACTTTTTGTATTTAACTTTGCATATTTGTCCACAATAGGAAATATATATGTACCGCAGGAATTACACGGAATATGGCTTTATGCCAAGGAGGTTATCTATAATGGAAAAAACAGTACAAAAAAATCATTCTCCGCTTGCAGAAAAGGTTTTCGCTCTTGCAAAGAAAGTCTTTTTCAAAGAGCCCGAAAACACAAAAGAAATTGAGCGACAGGCTCTTCTCGAGGATATCGAACAGGCGATTTCTGATATCCGCTACGCCCGGAATTGTTTTGAAGAAGCTCGAGACCCTGAGATGATTGAAGCTTGTATCTTTGAAATTAAGTCCGCTGAGGCGCGGTACAGCTTTCTTCTTAGAAAGGCGAAACTTATGTCTGTAAAAATCTGATTTGGAGTGTTTTACCATGAGTCGGTATTCCTTCTTCCTTCTTATTGCCTTCTTTCTGGTTTTGTTTTTCTTCTCAAAACCGTTCAGGCGATTTTCCCTTCGCGCAACACTCGGAGTTTCAACCCTTCTTCTCGCAAAGATTTTCAACTTTGGTGTTTCATTCAACTATGTCGGAATCGCGCTTTCTTCCCTTCTCGGAATACCCGGAGCCGTTTCCTTTATCGCGATTTCCAATATACTTGTATAACAAAACAGCAGGGGAATTTCCCCTGCTGCTCTTGCGAGAACTTATTGAGGTTAGTTGCAGTTATTTCCGCAAAGAAGCCATACAACTACGATAGCTGCGATGATGATGATCCAGTTGCAGCAGTTGTTATCTGAGTAATTGTCGTTACATAACATGTGGCGTTACCTCCTAAAAGTTTTTTCACTTCATTCTATGTTAACGCCAAAATTGTGTTACTGGAAATTTTTCCCAAAAAAGTATTTACAAATTCTGGAAATCATGTTATTATATATGTGATGAGCGACAAAGGCTTTTAAGCCTTCGTCCATTCATATCTTTATCCCCACAACCCATTACTTGGTGCCTGACGCTCTATTCGAGTCTCAGGTGCTCTTTTTTTGTATCAAAAATGAAATTTACGGCTATACTATATATACATCTATCTGATCGGAAGTGGTTTTATTGAATTCACAAAAGCGAATAACAATTGCCGCCTGCGCTCTTTTTATTATGCTCGGGTTTTTAAGCGGCGGAATTTCAAAGTCTTTTGAGGATGAAGAAGATAAGAGAGAAGACACCCCCGCAATCTCTGAGACCGATATCCCTGAAGAGAATAACCGAAGCTATACTTTCAAAATCGAGGACGGTGTCCTTGTTGTTTTTGATGAGAGCGACAATCTCCGCCCCGTTATTGTCACGGACATATATGCAGGAACTCTGCGCCACCTCGACCGCGAGAGACTCTACGAAGGTATAACCGTAAGCGGCGAGGTTGAGATGCAAAAGCTTCTCGAAGATTTCTCAAGTTAACACTTCTAAAAATACAACTTCCCTCCGAATTGTACTTGGTATTCGTGTCAAACGAAAGGTTTATCGCATAATCTATACCAAAGTACTTTCCGGAGGGATTTTTTATGTTTTCTTCTTTCTTTTTAGGCGCAAATTCTTCTCAAGGGTTCCATTCTTTCTATGATGAACTTATTGATTTACATGATGCAAAGTCCGTTTATATCTTAAAAGGCGGTCCGGGAAGCGGAAAATCTTCGCTCATGAAAGTCCTTGCGCGTAAAGCAGATGAGCTTAACATATCTTATGAGAAAATCTACTGCTCCTCTGACCCCGATTCTCTTGACGGAGTTGTTTTCCCAACCCTCAAAACTGCAGTTTGCGACGGAACAGCTCCCCATATTGTCGAGCCTAATTTCCCGCTTGCAGTTGAACGGTATATAAACCTCGGTGAGTTTGCCGACATAGCAGGGATTCAAGACAAAAAGAACGACATTATAAAAGTTAAAGAGCATTACTCTACTTTCTTTCCCCGCGCATACAGAATGACTGCCTGCGCCGGGAAGATAGATGACGAGCTTTTCGACAAGGCGCTTGGAGCGCTAAGCATTGACCGCCTCAGAAAAAAGGCAAAAGGAATTATCTCGCGCGAGGTTATGGGAAAAGGTAGCGGTGCTACATTTAAGCGACGGTTTTCCGAAGCAATTTCACCAAAAGGATATATGAGCCTGCTTTCCGACAAACCTCTTGACATTTCACATACCTTCATAATAGAAGATTCTTACGGTTTGTCGCACTTTTTGCTGAGCTCCATAAAAGATGCCTGTCTTGCATCAGATTATGGTTGTACAGGCGTTTACAGCCCCTTAAAACCGACTCAGCTTGTACATCTCTATATCCCTGAGCTTTCGCTTGCCTTTATCACATCGTCAAGAGATATTCCAATTACCGGCGAGCATTACAGAAAAATACGCCTCGATTGGGCGGTTGAATCCTCTCTTTCCCCGCTTGAGAAAACAAAGCTTCGGAAACTAAGAAAGATGAGAACAGGCTTTCTCGATGAAGCTTGTGACATTCTCAGGGAAGCAAAACTTGTTCATGACGAGCTTGAGGAGCTTTACAACCCGCATATTGACTTTGACGCGCTTTATTCCTTCTCAGAAAAACTTGCAGACGAGATTTTTGCTGTATAATAAAAAAAGGATTACTTCAGAGGCTTGAAACTCTGAGGTAATCCTTTTAAGCTTTGTTAGATAAGCTCCATTATTGCCATTTCAGCACAGTCACCGCGACGCGGGCCGAGCTTTGTGATTCTGCAATAACCGCCGTTGCGCTCTGCATACTTCGGTGAAATCTCGTCAAAAAGCTTCTTGACGACATCTTCCTTAGTGATAAAAGCAAGAGCCTGACGCTTGTTGTGAAGAGTGTTTGTCTTTCCGAGAGTGATCATCTTCTCGGTAAGAGGACGAACTTCCTTTGCACGCATAAGCGTTGTTTCAATTTTTCCGTTTTCAAGCAAATACGTAACCATTGCGCGAAGCATTGCCATACGAGCATCTGTGGTACGTCCAAGCTTACGTGTTCCGGGCATTGTAATACCTCCTTTTATCGTGGCTTGCCCGCAAGTGGGACATTAGTTGTCCTCACTTGCAAGTGCGAGCCCCATTGTATCAAGTTTGTTGATGACTTCCTCAAGAGACTTATGACCAAGGTTACGAACCTTCATCATGTCTTCCTGAGTCTTGCCGATAAGATCTGCAACCGTGTTGATTCCTGCACGCTTTAAGCAGTTGAAGGAACGAACTGAAAGGTCGAGCTCTTCGATTGTCATATCAAGAACCTTATCTCTCGAATCTTCAGCCTTAACAACAACTGTTGAAGTATTGCCGATATCCTCGGACAAATCAATGAAGAGTGAGAGATGATCGCTCAAGATTTTTGCGCTGTAAGATATCGCATCACGAGCAGAAATGGTCTTGTTTGTCCAGATTTCAATTGTGAGCTTATCGTAGTCGGTCATATTTCCAACGCGGGTATTCTCGACATAATAATTCACCTTGTGAACCGGAGTATAGATAGAGTCTATCGGGAGAACACCGATAGCAGCATTTTCCTGCTTATTGCGCTCTGCCGAAACATATCCTCTGCCGTGTGCAAATGTAAGCTCCATTGAAAGAGTTGCGTTTGCAGCGAGTGTTGCAATGTGAAGGTCGGGGTTTAAGATTTCAATATCAGCTGATGTGTTGATATCTCCTGCCGTTACTTCGCCTTCCTCGTTTGCCTCAATCGTAACTGTCTGAGGCTCGTCTGTGTGAAGCTTTGCAACAATCTTCTTTATGTTGAGAACTATCTCAGTTACATCTTCCTTAACGCCGGGAATTGTAGAAAATTCATGTGCTATACCTGCAATCTTGATTGCTGTAACTGCAACACCGGGAAGTGAAGAAAGAAGAACTCTGCGAAGTGAGTTACCGAGAGTTGTGCCGTATCCACGCTCAAGCGGCTCGATAATAAACTTGCCGTAAGAGCCGTCCTCAACCAAGTCCAAGCACTCAATGCGGGGCTTCTCTATTTCTATCATCAAAGTGATTACCCTCCTTTTAGGCGGCATAGCCGCGTTTAATTACACTCGTAGCTCCGAGGGCTTTATAAATCTTACTTGGAGTACAACTCGACGATGAGATGCTCCTCGACCGGGAAGTCAATGTCTGCTCTATCCGGAAGATTCATAACTTTAGCCTCGAATGTTGTCTTATTGAAGTCAAGCCACTTCGCAACCGGGCGAGCTGAGTTTGCTTCTGCAACATCCTTGAACTTTGCAAGTGAGCGGCTCTTCTCGCATACTGCGATTACATCGCCAGCTTTTACAAGGTAGGACGGGATATTAACCTTCTTGCCGTTTACTGTAAAGTGACCGTGGTTTACAAGCTGACGAGCCTCAGGACGGCTCATTGCAAGACCAAGTCTGTAAACGATGTTGTCAAGACGAGACTCGAGAATACGGAGGAGGTTTTCACCTGTGATTCCCTGCTTAGCAACAGCCATTTCAAAGTACTTATGGAACTGGCTCTCGCTAATGCAATAGTAGCGTCTTGCCTTCTGCTTCTCACGAAGCTGCAAACCATACTCGGAGAGCTTCTTGCGACCCTTACCGTGCTGTCCCGGAGCCTGAGCCGGACGACGGTCAAGAGCACACTTGCCTGTATAGCAACGATCTCCCTTTAAGTGAAGCTTCTGATTTTCTCTGCGGCAGAGCCTGCAGACAGCTCCTGTATATCTTGCCATTTGTTCTACACCTCCAATAAACTATACGCGCCTTCTCTTCGGCGGGCGGCAACCGTTGTGCGGGATCGGAGTAACATCCTTGATCATGTTGACTTCAAGGCCTGCTGCCTGAAGTGCACGGATAGCAGCCTCACGGCCTGCTCCCGGACCCTTGACATAAACTTCGACTGTCTTGAGACCATGCTCCATAGCAGCCTTTGCAGCTGTTTCTGCTGCAACCTGAGCTGCGAACGGAGTTGACTTACGTGAGCCACGGAAGCCCATGCCACCGCTTGATGCCCAAGAAAGTGCATTACCGTTTAAGTCTGTAATGGTTACCATTGTATTGTTGAAGGAGGAACGGATATGTGCCGCGCCATTTTCAATATTCTTACGCTCACGACGCTTACGGGAAGCGCCCTTCTTTGCTGTTTTAGGACTAGCCATTTAACAAACCTCCTTACTTCTTCTTGTTTGCAATAGTCCTCTTCGGACCCTTGCGTGTTCTTGCGTTTGTCTTAGAGCGCTGTCCGCGAACCGGAAGGCCCTTTCTGTGTCTTAAGCCGCGATAGGAACCAATCTCGATAAGACGCTTGATGTCAAGGGCAAGCTCACGGCGAAGGTCGC
Source organism: Eubacteriales bacterium (assembly GCA_045595605.1). Taxonomy (GTDB): domain Bacteria; phylum Bacillota; class Clostridia; order Oscillospirales; family JAAYXM01; genus SIG480. The sequence goes on along the minus strand of JAZOAS010000058.1, from coordinate 5,240 downwards.
CTTCTACTTCAAAATTCTTGCCGATGTAGTCACGAAGCTTAACTTCGTCTTCCTCGGTAAGATCCTTGACGCGTGTGTCAGGATTTACTCCTGTTGCAGCCAGTATCTGATTTGCGCGCTTTCTTCCGATACCGAAAATGTATGTGAGTCCAATTTCGACTCTCTTCTCTCTCGGAAGGTCAACTCCGGCTATACGTGCCATTTTACATACCTCCAATTTTGTATGTGGGTTTAATTAATAATTAACCCTGCTTCTGCTTATGCTTTGGATTGTCGCAAATAACCATTACGCGGCCTTTACGGCGAATGATTTTGCACTTTTCACAAATAGGCTTTACCGACGGTCTAACTTTCATAATCGTAAAAAGCTCCATTTCTCCGGCAATTTTCTAATTTGCACCCCATAATCGTCTTTGCCGGTATCCGACACGGGTTTTTCATGCATTTACTTTGAACGCCATGTAATGCGTCCGCGTGTTAAATCGTACGGCGACATCTGCACCGTTACCTTATCTCCGGGTAAAATTCGGATGAAGTTCATTCGAAGCTTTCCGGAAATATGAGCTAAAATCTTGTGCCCGTTTCCAATGTCCACCTGGAACATTGCATTAGGCAGCGCCTCTATGACGGTACCTTCGAGCTCGATTACGTCATCTTTCGCCAAGCAAATTACCTCCCTCTGCTTGTGTCTGCGCTTTGGTAATATCCGAAAGCGCTTTGCGCATCTCGCTGTTTAATACCTTTTCGCCAGAACGGAGTTTCTGTGAAACACGGGAGTCACATTGTGAATCTATGACTTTTATGTGTTTGCTCTTTTTCTTCTTCGGATTCTCTATCCTTCGAAGACTTCCGTCTGCAAGGTACACGAAGTTTTCTTCGGTTTTTAACACATAGAACGGTCGCTCTTTATCGCGACCCGCGAGAGATATTACTATATGTCCCACATCAGCATCCATTATTAATTTCCTCTACTGAATTTAGTCGGCCAGTGTCAATATTTCCGGGCCGTTCTCTGTTATTAATACCGAGTTTTCATAATGGGCAGACAGCTTTCCGTCCCGTGTTTTCACGGTCCAGCCGTCGCTTAGCTCTTTGACGGTATAAATTCCCTGATTTACCATCGGTTCGACTGCTATCGTCATTCCACTGACCAGTCTTGCTCCGACTCCGGGGCTTCCGAAGTTGGGCACCTCCGGATCTTCATGCAACTTGCTTCCTACGCCGTGTCCGACATATTTCCGTACAACAGAAAATCCGTTTTCCTCAACATAGGTCTGTATCGCATGAGAAATATCAGAGACGCGATTGCCCGTTTGAGCATATTTCATACCCTCATAGAAGCTCTGCCGGGTTACATCTATAAGACGCTGCGCTTCAACATCTATCTCCCCTACCGGGAAGGTATTTGCACAGTCTCCGATGTAGCCCTGATATGTCGCCCCTACATCTATTTTTACCAGGTCGCCCTCATGAAGAACGCGTTTTCCCGGTATTCCGTGAATTACTTCGTCGTTTATCGATATACATGCAGACCCGGGAAAGCCGGCATATCCAAGAAAACTCGGATATGCTCCGTCTTTCTCAATTGACTTCTTGATTAAATCGTTAAGCTCACCTGTTGTAATTCCGGGTTTAACCGCAGCACCTGCTGCAGCAAGAGCATTTGCTGCTATGCGACCTGCACATCGCATAAGCTCTATTTCTCTTTTTGACTTAATCTGTATCAAAACGCATCCTCCAATCACCGTACATACAGTAAATATGAAGTTTCTGTCTCATCCATTTTACACTGAAAGAACTTCGCAAATAAGTCGGAAAGTGTCGTCAATGCCGTCACAACCCTCAATCTTCTTTAAGATGCCCTTCTTTGCATAAAACGCAACGAGCGGTTCTGTCTGCTCATGATACACCGAAAGTCGATCACGAACGGTCTCAGGTGCGTCGTCTGCACGGAGAATCAACTTCCCGCCGCAAGAGTCGCATACACCGTCGCATTTTGGTTTTTTGTGTTCGATATGGTAAGATGCTCCGCAGCTCTCGCAAACTCGGCGACCTCCCATTCGTTTCTCAATAGCTGAATCTTCGACTTCAATTGAGAGAACAACATCAATGTTGACGCCCATTTTGTCGAGAGCTTCTGCCTGACCGATTGTTCTCGGCATACCGTCGAGAATAAAACCATTCGCACAGTCTGCTTCTGAAATACGGTCACGCACGATACCAACAACAACTTCATCGGGAACAAGCTTTCCTGCATCCATGTAGGACTTTGCCATTACACCGCATTCTGTCTCGTTCTTGATTGCTTCACGCAAAATGTTTCCGGTTGAAATTGTCGGGATACCAAGCTTTTTGCAGATAAGTTCTGCCTGAGTTCCTTTTCCGGCACCGGGTGCGCCGAGGAGAATGAGTCTCATCTGAGTTCTTCCTCCTTATTCAAGGAAACCCTTATAGTTTCTCATCATAAGCTGTGATTCGAGCTGCTTTACAGTTTCAAGTGCAACACCGACAACGATGAGGATTGAAGTACCGCCGATTGAAAGGTTGATGCCCGGTGTGAAGTGTCCGACGATAATCGGGAGAACAGCAATTACACCAAGGAAGAAAGCACCAAAGAGTGTTATCTTGTTCATAACCTTTGTGATGAAATCAGCAGTCGGCTTGCCCGGACGGAAGCCCGGAATAAATCCACCGTTGCTCTTGAGATTGTTTGCAATCTCAGTCGGGTTGTACTGAATAGCTGTGTAGAAATAGCTGAATGCAACAATGAGAATCAAGTAAATTACTGCATACGGCCAGCTGTTCGGAGAGAATACATTTGTAAGCATCCAATCCCAGAAGCCACTCTTGTTCGGGAAGAACGCAGCGATTGTTGCCGGGAATGTTGCGATTGATGAAGCAAAGATGATCGGCATAACGCCTGACATATTTACTTTAATCGGCAAGTGTGTGCTGCGGCCGCCATACATTTTACGACCAACTACGCGCTTTGCGTACTGGATGGAAAGTCTGCGCTCTGCACCGTCGAAGAAGATGATGAAAGCGATTACTGCGAGGAATACAACGATTATCGCAGCGATTCCATACCACTTGAGGCTTGCATAGTTACCGATAAGAGACTGGATAGCCGGATATACACGTGAAATGATGCTTACGAAAAGAATCATTGAGATACCGTTTCCGATGCCCTTTTCAGTAATCTGCTCACCAAGCCACATAATGAACGCTGAACCTGCTGTAAATGTTGCAATGATTGAGAATGCAACGAAAGTACCGTTGAGGCCTGCTGTATTTATGAAGCTTGTGCCTGTGCCTGCACCGTTCTTGAGCAATGAATAATAAGCAAAGCCCTGAAGAAGTGCGATAGCGATTGTAACATAGCGAGTGATTGATGCGATTTTCTTCTTGCCCTCTTCGCCGCCTTCTTTTGAAAGACGCTCGAGAGCCGGAATTGCAACTGCAAGGAGCTGCATGATAATTGAAGCGTTGATATACGGCTGAATTGAAAGCGCGAATATCTTAGCCTGTTCGAAAGCACCACCGGACATAACATTCATAAATCCGAAGATTGTGTTGCCGTATGCGTCAAAAAGACCGCCGAGCAACTCGGAGTTGATGAACGGAACCGGGATAGCTGAGCCAAGTCTGAAGATAAGCAAACAGAAAAGTGTAAACAAAATCTTGCTGCGAAGCTCAGGTACCTTCCATGCGTTCTTAATTGTCGTTAACAATTAGACCACCTCGACCTTCCCTCCGGCGGCTTCAATCTTTGCCTTTGCCGATTCGGAGAAAGCATTAGCTTTTACTGTAAGCTTCTTCTTAAGTTCGCCGTTTCCGAGAACACGGAGACCGTCTTCTTCCTTACGGATGATCTTCTTTTCAAGGAGCTCTGCGGCGCTTACAAAAGCACCGTTATCGAATGCATTGAGAGCTTCGATGTTAACTATTGCGTACTTCTTTGCAAAGATATTGTTAAAACCACGCTTCGGGAGACGTCTGGTGATAGGCATCTGACCGCCTTCGAATCCGATACGGACACCGCCGCCGGATCTAGCGTTCTGACCCTTGTGACCTTTTCCCGCTGTTTTACCATTGCCCGAGCCAGGACCTCTGCCCTTACGCTTTACATCGCTGACGGAGCCTGCTGCGGGAGATAATTCGTGCAGTTTCATAGCTACACCTCCCTATTAAACTTCTTCGACCTTGACAAGATAAGAAATCTGAGCTATCTTGCCGCGAGTCTGCGCATTGTCAGGCTGCACCGTAACATTATTGACCTTCTTGAGGCCAAGCGATTTGGCGGTGGCAATGTGCTTTTCAATTCTGCCAACCAAGCTCTTGGTAAGCGTTATTTTAAGTTGAGACACTGCTTTGCCCTCCTACTAATCTTGAATTTCAGAAACTTCTTTTCCACGAAGGAGTGCAACTTCCTCCGCAACACGAAGGGACTTGAGGCCCTCCATTGTAGCTGATACAACATTCTGCGGGTTGTTTGAACGGAGGCACTTTGTACGGATGTCCTTAATGCCTGCTGCTTCAACTACTGCACGAACTGCACCACCTGCGATAACACCGGTACCGGGAGCTGCCGGCTTAAGAAGCACTCTGCCTGCACCGAACTCACCAACGACTTCGTGCGGAATTGATGTGCCCAAAAGCGCGATTTTTACGAGGTTCTTCTTAGCATCCTCAATACCCTTGCGGATTGCATCCGGAACTTCAGCTGCCTTACCGAGACCGAAGCCTACGGTACCCTTGCCGTCACCGACAACTACGAGCGCTGCAAACTTAAAGATACGACCGCCCTTAACGGTTTTAGATACTCGGTTAAGAGATACGACCTTTTCCTGAAACTCATCGTTTCTTTCTTCAAATCTTCCTGCCATAAAAATCTTACCTCCTCCCGATTAAAACTGAAGTCCGCCCTCGCGAGCGCCTTCTGCAAGTTCTTTTACACGTCCGTGGTAAACATAACCGCCACGGTCGAAAACAACCTCAGTTATGCCTTTTGCCTTTGCTCTTTCGGCAATCATTGCGCCGACTTTCTTGGCAGCTTCTTTGTTGCCGCCGTTGCCCTCAAATCCTTTTTCCACAGAGCTTGCGGATACGATGGTGTTACCTGTCGTATCGTCGATAATCTGAGCGTAGATGTTCGACAAGCTGCGGAAAACGTTAAGGCGAGGACGCTCGGCTGTTCCGCTTATCTTCGCACGAACTCTCTTGTGGCGAATCAAGCGCTT
>JAZOAS010000057.1:0-16568 GCA_045595605.1 Eubacteriales bacterium | reverse complement strand
ATATGTATTTTTATAAAAATTCTGTTAAAAATATGGGGAGAAATATTACGGAGGGCAGAATATGTCGGAAAAAAGCGATGTTCAGAAGGAAATCAGAGAGGACATAGTTGAAACGGGGTCCGTTGTTACCCATGGAAAGCGCGGAAACATTCATTGTATAACAATTATCGGGCAGATAGAGGGGCACAGTGTTCTCGGGAGCGATACGAAAACGACAAAGTATGAGCATGTGTGCCCCTCCCTTGCGGCGGTTGAGGAAGACGATGATATCGACGGACTTCTCATAATGCTCAATACCGTCGGCGGAGATATAGAGGCAGGTCTTGCAATAGCGGAGCTGATTGCGGGGATGACGAAACCGACTGCTTCGCTAATCCTTGGCGGCGGACACTCTATCGGAGTACCGCTTGCGGTTGCGGCGGACTTTTCGATAATTGCAGAGAGTGCGGCGATAACGATACATCCGGTACGGATGAGCGGGGTGGTTGTCGGCGCACCGCAGACATTCAACTACTTCGAGCGTGTCCAGGAGCGGATAACGAGCTTCGTTGAGCGCCACTCGAAAATGTCAGCGGAGAAGTTTCGCGAATATATGCTTAAAGTTGGCGAACTTGCGACGGATGTCGGAACGGTGATATACGGCTCGGAGGCTGTTGATATAGGGCTTATCGACAAGGTCGGCGGGCTTTCGGACGCGCTTTCTTTTCTTCACTCTCAGTCAGCAAAAAAAATACGAAAATCCACTTGAAAAAAAGATATATCAGTTATATAATAAATATATAATTGTGAAAGGAGAGTCCGAACAATGGCTCAGATTACAAAAGATACTATCATTGGTGATATTCTCGATATGGATGTTACAACAGCTCCGTACTTCTTCGAGATCGGGATGCACTGCCTCGGTTGCCCGGCTTCCCGCGGTGAAACCCTTGAGCAGGCTTGCGCTGTTCACGGCGTAGATACCGACGCTCTTCTCGAGAAGCTCAACAATCACCTCGAGGGCAAGTAATAATTTAAAAATTGCGTGTCTTCTGATAAGACACGCATTTTTTATTTAAGCGAGGTGTGATATATTTGAACAGAGAACTTGGAGCAAGGCTTCTTACCGTCGCGGATGCAGTTCCCGAATGCGGGAGTATGGTGGACTGTGGCTGTGACCACGGCTATGTTTCGATATATACAATGCAAAGCGGGAAGGTAAAAAGAATTACAGCGAGCGACATAAACCGAGGCCCGCTTGAGAACGCTAAAGGAGAGATTGCATCGGCAGGACTTTCCGATAAAATCGAAACCCGCCTTACCGACGGACTCTGCGGGATAGCGAGACACGACTGCGTTGTGATTGCAGGTATGGGCGGTGAGACGATAGTTGATATCATTTCAAAAGCTCCGTGGACAAAGGACGGGGTTGCGCTTATTCTCCAGCCTATGACAAAGCCTGAAATATTGCGCGAATATCTTTACCGCGAAGGCTTTTCGATATACAGAGAGCAGATAGTTCGTGAAGGCGGACATATGTACGCCGTAATCTCGGCGAGGTTTGAAGGCGATGTCCGATACGCGCCGTTTGAGAAGTACATAAGCACATCAGCTCTCACGGAGAGCCTTGCAAAAGAGTATGCAGATGCGGTTTTCGAAAGACTCTCAAGGGAGTTTAAAAGCAGAAGTGTAGCAGGCGTTCTTTCGGATGAGGAAAGACTGCGCCGCGAAGAAGATTTGAATTCGCTTTTGGAAGTGAGGAAGACGATATGACAACAGTTTCAGATATTTTAAAGGTGCTTTGTGATTTTGCACCGCTTCATCTTGCGGCGGATTTTGACAACCCCGGTTTTCTTGTCGGCAGAGGCGAGAGCGAAGTCAGAAAGGTTATTGTTGCGCTTGATATAACGGGAGATGTTATCGACGAGGCAAAGGCGGTTGGTGCTGAGCTCATTGTCGCTCATCATCCGATAATTTTTAGTGCCGAAAAGAGCGTTACCGACAGAAGCATAACAGGCGATAAGGTCCTTCGGATGGCAGAGGCGGGGATTGCGGGAATCTGTATGCATACAAATCTCGACTTCTGCCGTGACGGTATAAACGATATTCTTGCGCGCCTTCTCGGAATAGAGAATCCGATGCCGGTTGAGCCGTTGGAGGACGGTACAATCGGTGGCGGAAGATACGGCGATTGCAAAAAAGAAATGGAGCTTTCTGAGTTTCTCCCAATGCTCTGCGAAAAGCTTTCAAGCGAGGGCGTAAGGTATCACGACGCAGGCAAACCCGTAAAGAAGCTTGCGGTTGGCGGTGGCTCGTGCGGGGAGTATATCCTCGAGGCTAAGCGCCTTGGCTGTGATACGATAGTCACGGCAGATATAAAGCACAATCAGTTTCTCGATGCAAAGGAGCTCTCAATCAACGCGATTGATGCGGGCCATTTTGCGACGGAGAACATTGTCTGTGAAACGCTTTGTGAAATTATAAGAAAAATTTTCCCGTCACTTTCAGTTTCAATTGCGAAGAGTAACATAGACAGTACAAGCTATTTTAAAATTGCCGAAAGGAAAAAATAGATTATATGGCACTTGATGCAAGTTATATAGGCGCGCTGGCAAAAGAGCTTTCAGGTCTTCTTGTCGGAGCGCGCGTTGATAAAATTCACGAGCCGTCCCGCGATGATATCGTGATAGCGCTTCGCGGTCCTCTTGTGAAGGGAAAACGCCTTCTTCTCTCGGCAAACGCAAGTATGCCGAGAGTTTATCTCACATCACGAACCCGTGAGAATCCGGCAGCGGCGCCTATGTTCTGTATGCTCCTCAGAAAGCATCTCACGAACGGAAAAATTCTTTCTGTAAGCTCGCCGAAGATGGAGCGAATTATCGACATCACCTTCGAGGTGAGCGATGAGATGGGCATTCCCTCAAAGAGGACGCTGACATGCGAGATAATGTCAAGGCACTCAAACATAATCCTGCGCGATGCGGAGGATAGAATAATTGACTGCTTAAAGCGCGTTGACCTTGAGCAGAGTATGCGCCGTCAGGTGCTTCCGGGGCTTTTTTATGAGCTTCCGCCGAAGCAGGAAAAGCTCAATGCGAAGAACTTTTCGCGCGCCGAACTTTTCGAGATAATTTACCGCGAAAACGAGGAAATTCTTTGCGATAAGTGGGTGCTTCAGAGCTTTCTCGGCTTTTCTCCGCTTGTTTGCCGTGAGCTTTCGTTTCGCGCATGCGGAGATGTAGCAACTCATATGTCGGAGCTTTCGACAGAAGAAAAGGAGAAGCTCGCCTCCGCGATATTTGAAATCTCAAATTCAGACCCGAAACCGTGTGTCGTGTATGACGGAAATGTTCCGTTTGAATTTTCGTTCTTTCCGATAACTCAGTATGGCGAAAAGATGCGCCGTGAAGAAAAAAACTCCCTTTCAGACGCGCTCGCAGACTTTTATGAGCAGCGCGAAATAAGGGAGAATCTCCGTTCAAAGACACAGGGGATTACGCAGGTTGTAAAGACAGCACTCTCAAGGGTTTCGCGAAAGCTTGCCCTTCAGCGCGAGGAGCTTGAAAAAGCAGAGGACAGAGAAGCTCTCCGCGAGCACGCCGAGCTTATCGCCGCAAATATTTACAGGCTTGAAAAGGGAATGACCTCGTTTACGGCAAGTAACTACTTTTCCGAAGGTGAGGAGATAACCTTAAAGCTTGATTCCCGCCTTACTCCTCAGCAGAACTCAGAAAAGCTCTTTAAGGAATACAGAAGAATGAAGAACGCCGAGCGTTACCTCACCGAGCAGATTGAAGCGGGTGAGGAGGAGCTTGTATATCTTGAAAGCGTTCTTGAGAGTATCGAAAAGGCGGATTCCGAAAACACGGTTTCTGAAATCAGAGAAGAGCTTTCCGAAATGGGATATGTCGATAAGGGCGCGAAAAATGTAAAGAGGAAACCTCACGCGCTTGAGCCGTTCAAGTTTGTTTCAAGCGACGGCTTTGCAATTTATGCTGGTAAGAACAACAAGCAGAACGATATGCTGACGCTTAAAAGTGCCGAGAAGGGGGATCTCTGGCTTCACACCAAGAATATCCCCGGCTCTCATGTCATAATCGAGTGTGCAGGAGCCGAGCTTCCCGACCGCACGATAACAGAGGCGGCGATTATTGCGGCAACATACTCAAGGGCGAAGGATTCGGTAAATGTTCCAGTGGACTATACACGGGTGAAGTTTGTCAAGAAACCGCAGGGCGCGGCTCCCGGAAGAGTAATATATACAAACTACTATACGGCTTATGCAACGCCCGATGAGGAGCTTTGCAGAAAACTCTCAAAAGAGGACTAAAAGACTATTTTGTCAAATATGTCCGAGATTTCGTTACAGACTAAAAAAGCATGGCTTGCGCCATGCTTTTTTGCAAGGCGAAGCTTTCCTGAAATTGTTTCAGCGTCATCAAAAAGAACGAGAGAAACAGCTTCCTTTTCTGTGTTCATAAGAAAGTACTTGCACATAAGCTGTGGAGAAAAGAAAATGTCGGGCTCGTGGAGAGAAATGAGCGAGCGAAGCTCCCTTTGTGTAAGCTCGTTTGTGTTTTGCCCGCCCATCGGGAGCGCAAGTTCATATGCCGCCCGCCTGACGGAAACCGCAAAACGGGGAAAGGTTGCGCCTGCCGAATCGAGATATTCCGTGAGACTTCCACCCGAAACCACAGTTTCAATGACGGGGATTGCACCGTTGCATAAAGCTTTGGAAAAGGGCATAAAAACATCAAGACCTATTTTTGAAAGAGACAAGATAAGCTCTTTTTCGGGGGCTTTTTCAGAATCAATAAATATCCCACGGCTTCCCATTTTCTTCGCTTCGTCGCATATTGCAGGGGAAGCCTCTGCGGTTGCAATTCGTTCGGATATGACGAGAACATCTGCCTGCCCGAATGGGAGATTTCTTTCGAGAAAAACTCCACGCAGAAAGCCGCACTTCTGCGGTATCGAAAAATCTTCTTTTGAATAGAGTAGGCATATCTTCACTCAAAACACCTTCTGTCCTTGAAAATATATGCAATATATGGTATAATAAATAAAATTTATCTTTTTAAAGAGAAAAGGGGATTTGTTATGAAAAAGAATTTGATTAAGTTGCTTGCAGGTATGATGGCTGTGCTTATGATGCTTGCAATGACCGCATGCAATTTGCCGGCAGAAACTCCGACAGAAACCCCGACAGAGAATGTCGTAGAGAATGTCGTAGAGCCTGTTGAAACTGAAGCTGAAAAGGCAGTAAGAGAATATGTTGAAGCTGCAGTAGAAGAGTTCAGAGAAGCTTTTGAAACTGCGGAAGCAAGCGTTGATCTTGAAGCACGAGGCACCGCTATCGTTTATAAATACATATACAAGGAAATTGACAACTTAAGCGATGAGCAGTTTGCAGCTGTAAAAGCTGCACTTGAGGCAGAGGCAGAGAAGCAGAAAGAAACTTTGGATGCAACTCTTGTGCAGATGCAGGCTGAGGAACCGAATGTGACAAGCATGGTTTTTGAGTATTACGAGAAGTCAGGAAGATTGATCGGTTCGATTGAAGTAAAATAATACGGGGGAACTTATGAAAAAAGGAAACGCATGGGCGCTTTTGCCAATAGGAATTTTTATCATTTTATATCTCGGTCTCGGAATTCTCTTTGAGTATGTTCTCAAGATTCCGATGGGCTTTTACAACATTCCGATAGTAGTTATCTTTCTTATCGCACTTGTTGTCGCCTGCCTTCAGAACAGGAAGCTCAAGTTTGACGAAAAAATCTCTGTCATGGGAAGCGGTATAGGCGATTCAAACATCGTAACCATGATTCTCATATTCCTCGAAGCGGGAATCTTTGTCGGCGTTGTCGGCCGTGGAAGTGCAGAGAGCGTTGCATACTTCATGCTTTCGCATATCCCTGCTCAGTTTGCGGTTGCAGTTTTGTTCGTTGTAGGCTGTCTTGTTTCTCTTTCGATGGGAACCTCCGTCGGAACCATAACGCTTCTTACTCCGATTGCCGTCGCGGTTTCGCGCGCTTCGGGCTTTGACATGGCTCTTTGTGTTGCGTCCGTAATGGGCGGTGCAATGTTCGGAGACAACCTCTCCTTCATTTCAGATACCACTATTGCTGCGTGCAACGGTCAGGGCTGTAAGATGAAGGATAAATTCCGCGCAAACTTCTTTATTGCGCTTCCTGCGGCGATAGTTTCGCTTGTTCTTCTTATCGTGCTGTCTATGGGAAGTGACATAAAGGGAACGGTTGAGAATACATACAACCTCATTCAGATTATTCCGTACGCTCTCGTTCTTATCGGCGGAATCATCGGAATAAATGTATTCGTAGTACTTCTCATAGGTATTCTCTCGGGCGCAATAATCATGATTTCAACAGGCGCAACTGCTGCGACGGACCTTCTCGCAAATATGGGAGCAGGTGCGGCAGGAATGTTTGAGACTGCTATGGTTGCAATCCTTGTATCTGCAATCTGCGCGCTCATCCGTGAACACGGCGGCTTTGATGCGCTTCTTAACGGCATAAAGAAAGTGTTTAAGGGTCGTCGAGGAGGGCAGCTCGGTATGGCGGCGCTCGTCGGCGTTCTCGACATAGCAACGGCGAACAACACGGTTGCAATAGTTATAGCAAACCCGATTGCAAAGGAGATTTCAAATGAGTACGGCATTTCCTCGAAAAGGGCGGCTTCAATTCTCGATACCTTCTCCTGTTGCTTCCAGGCCGTAATTCCTTACGGTGCTCAGATGCTTATAGCGCTCTCAACCGTATCAGAGCTTGGCGGAAGCCTTTCGGCGTTTGATATTATGCCAAAGCTTTACTACCCGATACTCCTTGCCGTAAGTTCAATTCTGTTTATTCTCTTTACCCGTTCTAAAGACAAGGCGTAAAACAGTATATTAAAAGCGAAATTATATTATTCGGAGGAAAGTGATGTTTTCTTTGTTAAGAGCAGATCTTGAATTTCACAGGGCGAGCGAGATTACGGGCGAGTTTTTGTCCTCAATCGGAATAAAGGTTCTGATTGCAGACCTTGACAACACGCTTGCGATGTATGAACACGAAACTCCGGATGATGATATAAGGCGCTGGGCAAAGTCTCTTTCGGAAAACGGAATTTCGCTTGCCGTTGTTTCGAATAACGGTGAGGAGCGCGTGAAAAAATACTGCGAGCCTCTCGGCGTTGACTATTACTGGAAGAGCGGAAAACCGAGCAGAAAGACAATCCGACGCGCTATGGAAAAGCTCGGCGGAACAAAAGAAACAACCGCGCTTGTCGGCGATAAGTTCATAACGGATATAATAGGCGCAAAAAGATGCGGGATTCTTTCGATAAAGGTAAAACCGCTTGGCAAAAGGAGGATGTTTGAGTAATGAAGAAGATAATGATTTTAAACGGTCCGAATCTCAATAACCTTGGGAAGCGCGAGCCTGAGATTTACGGTAAGGACACGCTTTCCGACATTATCGAGTTCACAAAGGAAAGTACAAAGGAGCTGGGGGTTGAAATCTCGGCGTTCCAGTCAAACCACGAGGGCGAGATAATAGACCTTCTCTATCGCGCAAGAGACGAGAAGTTTGACGGCGTTGTTATAAACGCTGCGGCGTATTCTCATTACAGCATTGCTATCCGTGACGCTATCGCATCAGTTGAAATTCCGTGTGTTGAGGTTCACTTAAGCAACATCCACGCGAGAGACGAATTCCGCCATAAGTCTGTAATTTCCGCGGTCTGCGTTGGAATGATTTGCGGTTTCGGAAAGCTTGTATATCCGCTCGGGGTAAGAGCTTTGTGCGAAATGAAGTAAAGATGAAAATTTTTCTTGCAATATAGAACAAAATAATGTAAAATATAAAGAGATTTATACACAAGAAAACGGAGGATTTAATATGATTTCTGCAGGTGAATTCAGAAACGGCGTAACTTTTGAAATGGACGGACAGGTAATGCAGGTTATCGAGTTCCAGCATGTTAAGCCCGGTAAGGGCGCTGCTTTCGTTCGTACAAAGTATAGAAATGTTGTTACGGGTGCTGTTGTTGAAACTTCTTTCAACCCGACAGATAAGTTCCCGCCGGCATTCGTAGAGAGAAAGGATATGGAGTATCTCTACAACGACGGTGAGCTTTACTACTTTATGAATCAGGAGACTTATGAGCAGGAGCCGCTTAACGCAGAGAAGCTTCCTGACAGCTTTAAGTTCGTTACAGAGAACATGGTTGTCAAGTTCCTCTCCTTCAAGGGCAATGTATTCAGCGTTGAGCCGCCTAACTTCGTAGAGCTTGAAATCACTGAGACTGAGCCGGGCATCAAGGGCGATACAGCTACCAACGTTACAAAGCCGGCAACAGTTGAGACCGGTGCTGAAGTCCGCGTTCCGCTCTTCATCAACATCGGCGACAAGATCAAGATCGATACAAGAACAGGCGAATACCTCGAGCGCGCGAAGTAAGATTTCCGGAGGTAAAGCATAATGGATATTCTTGAAAGAGCTGCATATCTCAAAGGTCTTTGTGACGGTCTTGAGATAAACGGCGACACAAAAGAAGGTAAGCTTCTCCTTGCTATGGTAGATGTTATCGACGAGCTTGCAGCGTCAATCTCTGACCTCGAAGCTGTTGCAGACAGCATGAGCGACGAGCTCGACGAGGTTGCAGAAGAGCTTCTTGAGCTTGAAGGCGCATTCGACGACGAATGCGACTGTGACTGCGATGATTGCGAAGACGATTGTGAGTGCGATTGCGACGATTTCCACTACGAAGTCGTATGCCCGACTTGCGGCGATTCTATCATGGTAGATGAGGATATCATTGCTCTCGGTAGCATCCAGTGCCCCAACTGCGGTGAGGACCTCGAGTTCGATATGGACGATTGTTGCTGCGGTGACGATTGTGACTGCGACGGCGATTGCTCCTGTGAAGACTAATTAAAGAATAAAAAAGACCACCCGTACGGGTGGTCTTTTTGTATGCTTTTATCTTCTTTCCGATATCTGATTTATCGGGGTGTCAAGAAGGTTTATGATATATGTGCCGTAATTTTCGGAGTCTAAGTAATTGAGGATTCTGCCAAGCACCGTAAGCCCCATTTCGGAATCGGAAATTGCAAGGACGGGTGAACGCGTGGAAGACTTCAGACGCGAAACGGCGTTTGAATACATCCGTGAGGCTGAAGTGCCTGTCGGGGAAATATCGTAGTCCCAAAGTCTGTAGCCTGCGGAGATAACCCGCTCGACATCCTCTTTTGAAAGTGCCGCCGAGCCATTTTTAAATCTAACAAGTCGCGTTTTCGTTTTTGAAATATCAAAAAGCTTTGCGTTTGTGGTTGAGAGGTCGTCCGGTGACGAGGCGAGGATTCCGACAGAATGCCCCTGAACAATCGCGCGGCGAATCTCATTTTCACAGTTTGGAATAGCGCTCTGATCTATAAAGAAGGTTGCACGGAAACCGCGTTGCGAAAGCTGATTCAAAACCTTCGCGAAGCTTTCACCCTCCGTTATGTTGACGGTAAGTCGAAGTGTTCTGTTTTTTACAACTTCATTATTCGGATTTCGGTTATCTGTTACTGGCTGTTGATTTTCAGCTTCGGCTTTTTTTTGGGAATTATACTTCTCAAGAAGTTCAGGCATAGCGTTTTTTGCGATGTATTGGAACATGCTGTACGGAATATCATTCGGGCGCATTATTCGTAGGAGCGATATGCGTGAGTGGTATGTAGCCTCGAGACCAAAAATTTGCGCCGTAAACTTGGCAGGGACATAAACTGTTCCGGCTGCAGCAACCGTAACCGCTTTGTACTCGACTTTATCGCTAACCGTCTGAGCGGTTGAGGTGTCAAGGTCAAAAATAAGCGTGGTGTCCCAGTTGTAGAGGACGAGCTTTTTCTCGGTAGCGTTGTACGAGGCGCTTATGTTGAGCGTGCCTTCGGAAAAACACCTGTAATCGACATACCATGCACCGTTTGACTTAATCGGCATAGCATCCGTAAGGGGAAGGACCGTGTTACCGACCGCAACAAAGACTTCACCTTGCGCCGAGGTCGGAATAGCGACCAAAAGCGATAATATACAGATTATAATGATAATCGCAACTGCGCGTTTCACGCTCATCACCTCCTTTGCGTGATTATATTATACAAGTAAAAGCTCCTTTTTGCAACACTTCAAGCTTTTTTGAAATGTATATGTAATATTTTGTTGCTCGATTCAATATCTTATAAAGAAAAATAAGATTTAAGAGGGCGAAATGGAAAGATTTGTAAGTGCAGTAAACAAGACGCTGTGGGGAAGCCCTATGCTTGTGCTTCTCATCGGTTGCGGGATATACTTTACGGTAAAACTAAAATTCTTTCAGGTTCTGAAAGCTCGGATATGGCTCTCGGAAACGGTCGGTTCGCTCTTTGATAAAAAAGTGAACCATGAAAACGGGATATCGCCGTATCGTGCGCTTATGTCTGCGCTCGGCTCAACCGTCGGAAGCGGAAATCTGATAGGTGTTGCAACTGCAATTGCCTCGGGTGGCGCGGGTGCGGTTTTCTGGATGTGGATATCCGCAGTATTCGGAATGGCAACTAAATATGCCGAAATTTTCCTCGCAGTAAAGTTTCGCAAGAAGACACCTTCAGGGTATATCGGCGGACCGATGTACTATATCGAGAGGGGGCTTCCGAAAGGATATCGGTGGCTTGCCGTTCTGTTTTCCGTGTCAGGGGCGCTCGCGTGCATCGGCATGGGCGGAATGAATCAGGCAAACTCAATTGCGACGGTGTTTCACGATTGGGGCTTTTCTTCACCGTACGCCGTCGGAGTCGCGCTGTCAATACTCGCGTGGATTGGGATAAGCGGGGGAATCCGTCGCCTTTCGGGGACGATAGAGAAAATAGTTCCGGTAATGGTCGCGCTGTTTGTCGGGATGTGTGTATTTATAATGCTTTCGGACATGAGAAGGACAGCTTTTGCAATAGAGGAGATTTTCAGATCGGCGTTCACGCCAAACGCCGTTTATGGCGCAATGGGTGGAGAGATGATGAGGCGGGCAATGCGGTTTGGACTCGCGCGCGGTGTGTTTTCAAATGAAGCAGGGCTCGGTTCGTCTCCGATTGTTCATGCCGCGTCAGACGCGAAAAGCCCTGAAAAACAGGGGTATTGGGGCCTTCTTGAGGTATTTGTCGATACAATAGTTATGTGCACCGCGACTGCGATAATCATAATAAGCTCAGGCTGCTCAGACGGAAGTCTCACGGGCGCAAGCCTTGTGGCACGGGCTTTCTCTTTGCATATCGGAAACCTCGGCGGTGTCTTTGTAGGTCTGTCAACAATTCTCTTTGCCTTCACGACGATTCTCGGCTGGTCATATTACGGTGAGAGCTGTGTTTTTTATCTCGCAGGAGGGAAAGAGTGTGTGAGAAAGATATACAGAGTGATTTATGCGCTCGCAGTAGGGCTCGGCACGGCTATAAGCGTGGAGAGTGTGTGGGAGCTTTCGGATATGTTCAACGGTCTTATGATGGTGCCGAATCTCACAGCAATACTTCTCTTGTCGGATAAGGTAGTAAAAAACCCGGGATGAAATTTCATCCCGGGTTTTGTTACTTACCTTGACAGCCTTGAGGGTCGGGCGCGCATTCGGGCGGAGCTTATGAGCCCGAGCGCCATATAAACCGCCATAACGCTTGAACCGCCGTATGAGAAAAGCGGAAGCGTAAGACCGATAACGGGCATAAGACCTGTACACATACCGATGTTCTCAACCGTTTGTGCGATAAGAAGTGCGGAGACTCCCGCACATACGAGATAGGACGAAAACGATCCTGCGCGCATAGTCATTGAAAGACAGCGGAAGATGATAAGAGCGAGAATTGCGATTATGAGGAGACAGCCTATAAAGCCGAGCTCTTCACCCGCGACAGAGAAGATAAAGTCCGTCTGCTTTGCAGGGAGATATCCGAGCTGAGTCTGCGTTCCGGCGCCGTACCCGCGCCCGAAAAACTGACCCGAGCCGATTGCGATTTTGCTCTGTATCGCGTGATATCCGCGCCCAAGCGGGTCAAGCTCCGGGTTGAAAACAACGAGCACGCGCATCTTTTGGTCAGGGCGCAGAACAAACTTCCAGATAAGCGGGGAGAGGGCGGCAAGTGTTATTCCCGCGCCTGCAAACCAGCGAAGCTGTATCCCTGCGCAGAACATCATAACCGCGAAGATAATGAGATAAACAAGAACGGAACCGAGGTCCGAGGAGACAATATACAAAAGGGCTATCGGGATAAGAGCGAGGGCGGAGAGAACGATGACAGAGGAAGTGTTATTAAGTCTGTCCTCAAGCGAAGTAATATGCCCCGCGAGCGCGATGATAAAGAGAATCTTACCAATTTCAGCAGGCTGGATACCGATGCTTCCGAAGCGGATCCACGCGCGGTTTCCAGTCTCCTCGCTTCCCGTACCGAAAATGAAGAGGAGCAGAATGAGGAGAAGATTTGCGATATATACATACTTCCACCACGAGCTTACAGAGTCAAGGTCAATCCACGAAAGCATGAGATAAAGCGCGATTCCGATGAAGGTCGCAACGAGCTGAACCTTTATGAAGCTTCCGCTGCCCATACTTTGAGTTGCGCTTGCGATAAGAATCATACCGAAGGTTGACGCGACGATGCAAAGAGCAAGCAGCTTTGTGTCAACCTGCTTGAAAAAAGTCTTGAGAGCATTAAATAAACCGGACAAGCTGTATCAACCTCCTTTGCGGATAAATTATCTTTAATTATTATATTACCACCATTCATTAAAAAGGTCAATTAATTACAATATAAAGTTGGACAAAAGAGGCAACTTGTGATATACTATACTATGAATTACTATTATTCGGTCATAGGGAGCGAAATTTATGAAAAAACAATCCGGAAAATGGATAGAACCAAGGTTTTTTCTCAGCTTTGCAACTGTTTTTTTCTTTTCAATATTGTCGTTTTTCTTCGCGGATTACCGCCTCGCGGTAGCGGAGCTTGTTGTTTCCGCGGCTGTTCTTGTTGCCTTTCTCATAAATGCCGATAACAGAGACAAAAAGCTTAAGAAAAACATTGAAAAAACCTTTTCACAGCTAAAACAGGCAAGCCGAAACGCCGTTATGGATTACCCGATGGCTACGGTCATTATGAAGTGGGACGGCGGTGAGATTGTCTGGGCGAATTCCGCATTTACAACAATGGCGGGAGAGCATGACCGCGTTTTTGACGAAAGGCTTTTCAATATCATCCCTGAGTTTGACCTTACCTGGGCAAGCGAAGGCAAGTTTGAGTGTCCGTCAGAGGTTGAAATTCTTGAGAAGAAGTACCGCGTTTACGGAAGCCTTTTCCATCCAACCGATGCGGAGGACCAGACTGCGCTTCTTACGCTTTATTTCCTTGATGTTTCTGAGTATGTGGAAACGATTACGGAGTTTGAAAATTCAAAACAGATTGTTTCAATCATAATGATTGACAACTACGCTGAAATTATGAATGGCTTGAACGATGCTGAGCGCTCGCTCATCGTCGCGGAGATTGACAAGCGCCTTGCCGAGTGGACGGAGGCGTCAAACGGAATCTTTATAAAATACGAGCGCGATAAATATGTTTATCTTTTCCAGCAGAGATATCTTGAAAAATACACAGCTGAAAAATTTTCAATTCTTGATTCGGTCCGCGAGATTGAGAGCAAGAATGGAATTAAAGTTACTCTCAGTATAGGAATCGGAAAAGACGGTCAGGACTTCCAGGAAAACCGCAAGAATGCGCGCCTTGCAATCGATATGGCGCTCTCGCGTGGCGGCGACCAGACAGTTATCAGGGATAAGTTCAGCTTCGCCTTCTTCGGTGGCCGTTCGCAGGAGCTCGAAAAGAGAACGAAGGTCAAATCACGAGTTATGGCAAACGCTCTTGAAGGGCTTATCCGCGACAGCTCCGGCGTTATGATAATGGGACATCGCGATGCGGATAACGACAGCATCGGCGCGGCAGTCGGAATAGCGTGTATTGCGAGAAAGCTTGGCAAAAACGCGGCGATTGTAACAGGGCAGAAGAGCAGCGCGGATGTTCTTATAAGAAAGATAAAGACAGAGCATACATACGACGGTGCGTTCATAAGCGCCGAGGATGCTCTTATCGAGGCTGACAGCGATACGCTTCTTGTAGTCGTTGATACGAACAGAAAAACGGTTGTCGAGTCTGAGGCTCTTCTTGAGTCGGCGAACAAGATAGCCGTCATTGACCACCACCGTCGCGGAACTGACTATATCGAAGGCGCGGTTCTCACTTTCCACGAGCCGTATGCGTCAAGCACCTGTGAGCTTGTCACAGAGCTTCTCCAGTACATCGTTGAAACGAAGGATATTCTCCCGTGTGAAGCGGAAGCCATGCTTTCGGGTATCGTAATTGACACAAAGAAATTCACTATGAAAACCGGAGTAAGAACCTTCGAGGCGGCGGCATATCTTCGCCGTGCAGGTGCGGACACGGTTGAGCTCAAGCGCATATTGCAGGACGATATCGACGCCTATGTAAAGCGCGCAGAGCTTGTAAAGCTTGCGAAGATGTATAATGACAGAGTTGCGATAGTTGAGTATAACGGGGCGAGCAACAGAAAGCTTGCGGCTCAGGCGGCAGACGAACTTCTTACAATTTCCGGAGTTCAGGCGTCTTTTGTTCTCTATCGCGAGCACGATGTCATAAACATTTCGGCGAGATCGCTCGGCGATATAAATGTCCAGCTCGTTCTCGAACAGCTCGGAGGCGGAGGGCATTTTGACACCGCCGGCGCGCAGGTTCACGATAAGACAATGGAAGAGGTTTCAGAGGAGCTTAAAAGGGCGATATCTGAGACCATCGGTTAGGAGGTATATAAAATGAAAGTAATTTTGAATGCAGATGTAAAGGGTCAGGGAAAAAAAGGACAGATTATAAATGTATCTGACGGATACGCGAGAAACTTCCTCTTCCCGAAGAACCTTGCAAAGGAAGCGACAGCTGATAACCTCAATGCCGCGCGTATTGCAGAAGAGGCAAATGTCGCAAGAATAGCAAGAGAGAAGGCTGCAGCTGAGAAGCTTGCGGGCGAGCTTGCAAACATGAAGGTTGAGGTAAAGGCTAAGGCAGGTGCAGGTGGCCGTCTTTTCGGCTCGGTCACATCTGCGGATATTGCCGATGCTCTCAAGACGCAGTACAAGATTGAAATCGATAAGCATAAGCTTGTTCTTTCCGAAAACATCAAGCAGTTCGGAACATACGAAGTAAAGGTAAAGCTTTATAACGAAGTAAGCGGAAAACTTACGGTAATGGTAAAGGAAGCTTAAATCTTTCCTTTTTGGGAGGTTTTGAAAATGGATGAAATCATCGGAGCGAGACTTCCGCATAATGTGGAAGCGGAGCAGTCCGTGCTCGGTTCAATGCTTATTGACCCGCGCTGTATCCCCGAGGTTATGGAGCATCTGCGCTCGGAAGACTTTTATGTTACGCAGAACAGAAATATCTTTGAGGCTATCCAGAGCATGTTCACGCTCAACGAAACGATAGACCCGGTTACCCTTATTGATAAACTTTCTGTAAGGGGCGTGCTTGAAGCATCGGGCGGAAGAAGCTATATCTTAAAGCTTCTCGACATAACTCCGACAGCGGTCAATGTAGCACAGTATATAAAAATCGTCCGCGACAAGGCTGTCCTTCGCAATGTCGATGAGGTTACGGCGGAGATTCATAATGTAATCGCGTCGGGCGAGGGCGAGGCTGACGATGTTGTTGAGTTTGCCGAGCAGAAGATATACGAGATAAGAAACGAGAAAAAGAGCAAGGGCATCGCGCCTATAAGCGAGGTCCTTGAGAATACATATGCCCACCTCGGAACTCTTGCGAAGAATGCGGGAAAGCTTCCGGGAACGCCTACGGGCTTTTCAACGGTTGACACCTTCCTTACAGGTCTTAACAACTCAGACCTTGTAATCCTTGCGGCTAACACCGGTGTCGGCAAAACGAGCTTTGCACTCAATATCTGTGCAAACGCCGCTAAGATGACGGATAAGGCTGTTGTTGTTTTCTCTCTCGAAATGTCAAACGAGCAGCTTGCTCTCCGTCTCATTTCGGGTGAGGCGCTTGTTGATTCAAAGAAGCTCCGCACAGGGCTTCTTGATGATGATGAGTGGGTGGCTATAGCTCACGCGTCCGAGACTCTTGCGAATACGAAAATTTATCTTGCCGATGCAACGGGAATTACCGTAAATGAGATGAAGGCGAAATGTCGCCGTCTCGGTGAGGAAATCGGCCTTGTAATAATCGACTATCTCCAGCTTGTTCAGTCGGGCATCCGCGCGGATTCGCGAGTAAACGAGGTCGCGGCGATTTCGCGTGCGCTCAAGATTATGGCGAAGGACTTGAACGTTCCGATTCTCTGCCTTTCACAGCTTTCGCGTGAAAGCGATAAGCAGGGACGCCGTCCGAGACTTTCTGACCTTCGTGAATCAGGCTCAATCGAGCAGGATGCCGATGTCGTTATGATTCTTTTCAGAGAGGATAAGGAGTCTCCTGAACAGGTAAAGCTTTTGATTGAGAAAAACCGTCACGG
>JAZOAS010000056.1:0-20966 GCA_045595605.1 Eubacteriales bacterium | reverse complement strand
TTTCACCTTACATCACATCCGAGGGTTATTTCTGATTACTCTTGATATCTAACATCATTTTAACCTCTCTTTCGCTATCTCTGCATCTTCTGTTTGATAACTTCCCGTGTTCCTTTCAAGTTCGGGAATGTCCGAAGCACCTTTTCATTAAACTTTGAAGCTGCAGGTTTTTTGAGTTCAGGTTATCAGTAAAGGCGACTTAACTGTCGTTTAATTTTATCTATCCCTTTATCTGATGTCCCTTTGTTCTACTTGAACATTGGTATCACCCTTTCTTTGTCTATATAATAACACTAAAAAACACCGTTTTCAATTAGTAGAATATCTAAAGTTCGCACCTTCAATTTGGGCAAAACACAGAAATTTTCGGCGAAAGTGAGATTTGTGTTGACTTTATATATTAAGGTGTGTTAAACTAATTTTGTTGGGTTGTTAAAAAAATAACAAATTCCGTCGCTATGCGGCGGCTTTTTTATATCCTCTTGAATTTTCATATTTTCTATGTTATAGTATTATTTGGTTTATGTAAGATGAAAGAAGGTTATTTTCAATGAAGATTTATGAAGAACTTGTTGCGCGCGGTCTTATCGCTCAGGTTACGAATGAGGAAGAAATCCGCGAGCTCGTAAATAACGGTCGCGCGACATTCTATATAGGCTTTGACCCGACTGCCGACTCTCTCCATGTCGGTCACTTTATGGCGCTCTGCCTTATGAAGCGTCTTCAGATGGCAGGTAACCGCCCGATTGCTCTTATCGGCGGCGGTACTGCAATGATCGGCGACCCGTCAGGCAGAACAGATATGCGCTCAATGATGACTCAGGAGACAATTCAGCACAACTGCGATTGCTTCAAGAAGCAGATGGAACGCTTTATCGAGTTCGGCGAGGGTAAGGCCATGATGGTCAACAATGCTGACTGGCTCC
Source organism: Eubacteriales bacterium (assembly GCA_045595605.1). Taxonomy (GTDB): domain Bacteria; phylum Bacillota; class Clostridia; order Oscillospirales; family JAAYXM01; genus SIG480. The sequence continues at coordinate 20,040 of JAZOAS010000056.1, read as the reverse complement.
TTCCGCTTAACTATGTCGATGTTCTCCGCGAAGTCGGTGCATGCTTCTCAGTTAACAATATGCTCCGCGCAGAGTGCTATAAGCAGCGTATGGAAAAGGGCCTTTCCTTCCTTGAATTCAACTATATGATTATGCAGTCTTATGACTTCTACTATATGTATCAGAAGCTCGGCTGCAATATGCAGTTCGGCGGCAACGACCAGTGGAGCAATATGCTTGGTGGTACAGAGCTTATCAGAAAAAAGCTTGGAAAAGACGCTCACGCGATGACGATTACTCTTCTCCTCAATTCCGAGGGCAAGAAGATGGGTAAGACCGCTCGCGGCGCAGTATGGCTTGACCCGAACAAGACAAGCCCGTTTGAGTTCTACCAGTACTGGAGAAATGTTGACGATGCCGATGTCATGAAGTGCATCCGCATGCTCACCTTCATCCCGATTGAGGAAATCGACGAGATTGAAAAGTGGGACGACAGCCGTATCAACGAAAAGAAGGAGCTCCTCGCTTACGAGCTCACAGCGCTCGTTCACGGTGAAGAGGAAGCCACAAAGGCTCGCGACGCGGCCCGCAGTCTCTTTGCAGGTGGCGGCGATGATGCAAATATGCCGACAACCGAAATTTCTGCGGCTGACGCTGAGGGCGGTATCGGAATTTTAGACCTTCTTACACTCTGCGGTCTCTGCCCGTCAAAGGGTGAGGCAAGGCGCCTCGTTCAGCAGGGCGGCGTATCGCTTGACGGTGAAAAGGTAGAAGCGGCAGACTTTGTTGTTACTGAAGAGATGCTTAAAAACGGCGTCAAGATTAAAAAGGGTAAGAAAGTCTTCCACCGCGCGATTATCGGATAAAGAGCTCTTGACAAAATAAATTTTCGGGAGTATAATACATTTCAAATTTGAATATCACAAAAGACTGCGACGAGGACGGTCGGATAATGATGTCATAAGAGAGTTGTCGGGTGGTGCGAGGCAACGGCGGAGTTTTCCAATGACTTATCACCTCTGAGTCGAAGGACCGAAAGGCCTGTGCCCGGTAGATTCCTTCCGTAATGCTGCGTAAAAGCAAAGAGCTTGTTGGAGCTCGGTAAGTGACGGAATTTCACATTCCGTAATTTGAGTGGTACCGCGGGTTATAAAACTCGTCTCAAAGGTTTTTTGAGGCGAGTTTTTTTGTTTTATTCAGGTTTGTAATTTTAAATGAGGTGATCTGATTGAAAAAGACATATGTAACATCCATGCCAAATCATATCGGCGCATTTTTAAAGGCGAGCAGATGCTTCTCGGCGCTTGGTAAAAACATTACCCGCGTAAGCTATAACAAGGCTGTTGATTCTCATACGCTGTTTATCGATGCGGAAGGAACGGAGGAACAGCTTGAAAAGGCAGATAATGAGCTTCGGAAAATCGGATATCTGCAAAGTGGAGCAAACAAAACAAGTATTGTCCTGATAGAATTCCGCCTTCCCGATGTTCCGGGAAGCGTAACTGATGTGCTGGGACTTATAAATGAGTTCAATTTCAATATATCGTATATAAGCTCTCAGGAAAACGGAACAGACTATCAGTATTTCAAAATGGGGCTGTATGTTGATGATTATGACAAAATTGCGGAATTTTTAAAAGAGGCGTCAAAGCTCTGTAAGGTGCGGGTAATAAACTATAACAGCTCTGAGAAGGTCTATGATAACAGCATTTTCTATAATACATATGTAACAGGTCTTTCGCAGGTTATGGGGCTTTCCGAGGATGTGAGCCGTCAGCTTCTGGTGCATGTTAATCTCGCAATGCAGACGCTTGATGAGCAGGGGCTGTCGCCGTATCGGACATTTGACAGCATAAGTAAGTTCGCAGAGCTTCTCGGCGCGTCAAAGGGAGAGAATTTTACCCCCCGCATAAGCCGTCACAGGATAAGCGAGGAAACGGAAATAACTTTAGTTGAGCCACCCTGCGGAAGCAATACGATAATTATAAAAAGCAAGGGCAAGGTATTGTTTGTTGACAGCGGATACGCGTGCTACCGCGATGAAATGCTCGCTGTTTTCAGGCGTGAGATCCCGGGCTTTGATGAAATGGAAAAGGTGATACTTGTCACTCACGCAGATGTTGACCATTGCGGGCTTCTTCCTGTGTTTGATCGCGTGATAACGGGAAAGAAAACCGCCTCTTGCCTTAAAAATGAATATGAAGGAGAAAACGGATACAGAGAAGAAAACCCTCTGCATAAGCCGTACATCAACATCTGTAAAATACTTACTTCATATAAGCCGGTGGACCCTGAAAAAATTATGCCGATGTGGAATGATTTTGAAAATTTGACGGAACCGCTTACGCAGATAGGCTTCTTTGATTTCGGCGAGCTTCACTTTGAGGTTTACGAGGGAAAAGGGGGACATCTGCCGGGCGAGATCGTGCTGATAGACTATTCAAAGCATATCGCAATCACGGGCGATATCTATATCAATATGCACGGTCTCACCGCAGAGCAGGCAGAATATAATCAGTATGCTCCGATACTTATGACCTCAGTTGATACGGATGCAAAGCTTTGTTCTGAAGAAAGACGCGCAATCTTAGAGCGCCTCGGAGTAGGGAAGTGGCAGATATTCGGCGCTCACGGATTCAAGAAGGATTACTCTGTCAATTTATAAAGAAGAGTTCCTCTTATGAGGAACTCTTTTTATGCAGAAAACTCGCTTTCTTCAATATATTCAATAAAGGTTTTAAGGCTTTTTGACATCCACTTGTTCTTGTGATAAATAAGCTGTTTCCAGATTTCGACTTTCATATCGCACACATCAAGGTAACACAGCTTTCCCGATTCTGTCATCTCCTTAGTTACGAAATCGGGGAGGAAGGAGAGCATATCCCCCTGCGCGATGAGTGAGGTTATCATGTCTGTTCGCCCGATTTCGAGAATCGGGGTAAGCTCAAGAGAGCGTTTTGCAAGCTCTTTGTCGAAAACCTTGCGATAGCCCTGACCGTATTCGGTGAGGATAAACGGCTCGTTTATAATGTCGTTGATTGAAAGATTTTTTGCACCTGCAAATTTTGAGCTTGCGTTTGCAACAAAGTGCATAGAAAGAGGTTCTTCCTTTGCGATTATGTAATCTTTATGGTAGGAGTGGCTGTCGAGCGTTATTATTATATCCGCCTCATTATGGTCGAGCATATCGAACATAACATCCGTATCGGCAGTTGTGAATTTTATAAAAATATCGGGGTATTTGTTGTGAAAATCTATGTAGGTCCTGCTTATCATATCGTCACAAACAGAGTCGGGCGTTACGATATGGATGTTTCCGCCACAACTCTTCTCTTCCTCAAGATTTTCCTTGAACTCATCGGTGAGTGCGCGGATTCTGTGCGCGTATGAAACGAGCTCGCGCCCTCTTTCCGTAAGAGTAACGGTGTGATTTATGCGCTCAAACAAAAGACACCCGAGCTCCTCCTCAAGCTGTTTTATCTGGAAGGAGATTGTTGACTGCGAATAACCGAGCTGCTCGGCGGCTTTGGTGAAGCTTCCAAGCTCTACAACATGGATAAAAGTAATCAAATTACGAAGTTCCATAGTGCCCTCCAATATCGAAAAAATCGATGATAAATATCAAAATCATTCGTTTGATTAATGATAAAATGTATTATATACTATCATACAGAGAAAAGCAATACTTGGAGGAGATAAAAATGCAGGACGCACAGCTCTACACCGTCATAGCTCTTTGTATCTATGCCGCCACAATGGCTTTTATAGGATGCATCAGCTATGGCAAATCAAAAAATCTTGACAGCTTTCTTATCGGCGGAAGAAATATCGGCGCATGGGCAACAGCCTTCTCGTACGGTACGGCGTATTTTTCCGCTGTTGTTTTTGTCGGCTACGCGGGCCAGCACGGTTGGAATATCGGCATCGGCAGTATCTGGATAGGTATCGGTAACGGAATTCTCGGATGCTTGCTTTCGTGGCTTCTTTTTGCAAACAGAACAAGAAAAATGACGAAGAAGCTCAATGCAAGAACAATGCCCGACTACTTTGAAAAGCGATACAACTCAAGGGGACTTAAGATTCTTGCGGCGATTATCATCTTTATCTTCCTCGTTCCGTATTCTGCGGCGGTTTATAAGGGTCTTGGTTCTCTCTTCGCTGCAATTTTCCCGGGTGTTGAGACCTGGGTATGGATGCTCATCATCGCGTGCCTTACGGCGGTTTATCTCGTTGCGGGCGGATATGTCGCAACGGCCTATACCGATTTTGTTCAGGGAGTCATTATGATTATCGGCGTTATCTGCCTCGTCTGCGCGGTGCTCGGTCACGAGACGGTCGGCGGAATCACCGGATTTATAGAAAATCTTTCTGCATACCAGTCGGAAAATGCCGCTTCTCTTTCAGAAAAGGGAATTGAGCTTACAAGCATCTTTGGCGGCTCGTCGTTTAAATTCCTTTGCTTTAACATCATGCTCACAAGCTTCGGTACATGGGGACTTCCGCAGATGATAGGCAAGTTCTATGCTATAAAGGACACGGCGGCTATCAAGAGAGGAACGGTAATTTCCACAATCTTCTGCCTTGTAATCGGTTGTGGCGCATACCTTATCGGAAGCACCTCGCGCCTTGTTCTCGGCGGAGTTCTTCCGGAGGGAGGAATCGACTCGGTTATCCCGTCGGTTCTTCTGACTGTTTTGGGTAACGGTACACTTGGTCTTATTCTTCTTGCAGTTATTATGATTCTGCTTCTTTCGGCATCAATGTCAACGCTTGAGGCAGTCGTTCTAACTTCTGCATCGGCAGTTGCGGTTGACCTCATCCCGGCTGTAAGAAAGAAGGAGACAAAGTCTGACACACAGATGCTTCTGACGAGACTTCTCTGCCTTGGCTTCGTAGCCTGCTCGTTCATCTTCGCAACTCAGAACATTCCGATTATCGTAAGCCTCATGTCGTTCTCATGGGGCGTCGTATCGGGATGCTTCATAGGTCCGTATATCTGGGGTCTTTTCTCAAAGAAGATTACAAAGATCGGTGCATACGCAGGCGTTCTCTCGGGACTTCTTGTTGTAGGAATCTCGACACTTGTAATAAGCCTCAATTCAGGCTTTGCTGCTGCGGCTTCAAAGTCACCTGAAATGGGTGTTGCGGCAATGGCGGTTTCACTCGTTATCGTTCCGCTCGTAAGCGCGTTTACGAAGAACAAGGATACTGCAAGAGTTGAAGAAATTTTCGCTTGCTACACCGAGGAATAATGGTATATAATAAAGAGGCAGAAGATTGTTCTGCCTCTTTTTATTATCAGTATCGACAGGAGAATACATATGTTTGGCGTAATTGTAAATGTAATAACCGTAATACTTGGCTCAAGTATCGGCCTTTTGTTTAAGAAGGGAATTCCTGAGCGTGTGAGCTCTGCGGTTATGATAGGTCTTGGTGCGTGTACGGTATATATCGGAATTTCCGGAAGCCTTGTCGGCGAGAATGTTCTTATCCTCATTGCATCAACGGTGCTGGGCGTAATAATCGGAACGCTTCTTGATATCGACGGCGCGGTAAATACGCTTGCAAAGAAGGTTGAAGTAAAGTTTAAGAAAGACGGAAAGAGCGTATCTCTTGCCGAGGGGCTTGTAACGGCGACTCTTCTTTTCTGCGTCGGGTCAATGACGGTCACGGGCTCTATTCAGGCAGGGCTTACGGGGGATAGCTCCGTTCTTATAACCAAGGCAACCCTCGACTTCGTATCTTCGATGATGCTCGCGTCAAGTCTTGGTATCGGCGTTCTTTTTGCCGCCGTTTCCGTGTTTGTCATTCAGGGTGGTCTCGTTCTTTTAGCTGGGCTGATATCCCCGTTTATGACAAGTGGCGCAATAAATGAAATGACCTGTGTCGGGTCGATACTGATTGTAATGATTGGTACAAACTTAATGGGTATTACGAAAATAAAGGTTGCAGATTTTTTGCCCGCAATTATATTTGCGCCCATTATATATAACCTTGTTGAATTGATTATGGCATAAAAATACCCCCCTTCGTGTGAAGGGGGGTATTTTTTACTTAACCGCGAGGTTAATTTCTTTTGAATTTATAGTGGTTGTGTTTTCGTCAAGGTTGTCATTTGTAGCTTCGAAGCGGATGTTTTCAAAACTTTCCTTGATTCCGGGGGAGACCTTCTCAACCGCATCAAGCACCTTTTGGGATTCCAGCAAGAGAGCGGCTTCGTCGTTTATATCAACTGAAGTCTTGAAGAGGAAGAGCGGGATGATGCCAAGCTCGGGGTCGTTTGAGATGCCGATTTCATAAATTGCGGAGTCTGCTGTGTTCTCAAGCTCGAGCGGGAGGGGAATTTCTGTTGAAATCTCGGTAAAGAGCTTGTAGCAGATATCCTCCATATCAACATCCTTTTCATATCTGAAATATCCACCCGGACGGAAGATATTTGAGAGCATGCAGGATGAAATATACGCGGAGACAAGCTTCTTGTCATCGGAAAGAGCCTTTGTCTTTTCAAAGAGCGCGTTTGCGTCCTTGCCGTTGTACTTGAAGTCTGTGGGGTTTACCCAGACAATCTTAAACTCTCCGTTTTCCTTTGCGAGGAGAATTGTCATCATGTATGAAATCTTCTCACCCTCGGAAACATACATCGCGCAGTAAAGTTCGCTTTCGGCAGGGGTGAGCTCGATGTAATCCTTCGCATCAGAGCTCTTTTTGATTTTTGCGGGCGCCTCGGAAATCGGAATATCCTTCACATAATACGCGTCATAAGGAACAAAGGGAGAAGAAACGAGCTTTCTGACCTCGGCAAAAAACGAGCCTATATTCTCATCTGTTGCTTCAAAGCCTTTTGAGAAGAGCCTTGCTGCAAGGGAAGGGTTGTCTTCTTCAAACGCCTGCATAAATGAGGAAAGAACCTCGTTTGCAGAAGATTTTGTAGCTTCGTCAGGCTCGGATGCGATGACAAACTCGGGAGTCTCCGGGACTGTCGGCTCGTTGCATGCAGATAAGACGAGCGAGAGAATAAGTACAAAAGTTAAAATCAGGGATATTTTCTTTTTCATGGTTTATCTCCTTCTTTGTCTGCGGCGACGACGGCGACGCAGAGCGCGGTATATTTTCTTGCGGATTATGATTGCGAGAATGAAAAGCAGGAACAGACCTATAACCGAGAGGAAAACAAGACCGAGAATAAGAAACGGGTTCATTCCTTTTTTCTCCGTAGTGTTTCTCGGAGACGGTGCAGACGCGTCAATTGCGACGGTGCAGGGGAATTTTCCTATTTCCGTTCCGTCGGAATAGGTAACGACGATATAGTCGTCGCCGTTTTCCATTGCTGTTGTAATGGAAAGGTCTTCCTTTGTTGTTCCCTTTGCAACGCTTATGTTAAGCGGAGCTTCAAGGCGGTATCCGCTTCTTTGCGGGATATCGGAGCTTGTAATTGTTACAGTGTCAAATTCGTCAAAACCGTAATCGAAAAGGGCTTTTGTGTCGGTGTATTTGTCGTAGTTGCGCGGGCTCTTCATAACAACTGCGATTAGCGTTTTGCCGTCTCTCTCAGCCGCGGTGACAAGTGTATAATGGGCGTCTGTCGTCCAGCCTGTCTTTCCGCCGACAAAGCCGTCGTAGAGAAGGGCGGGGTCGCTTATCATGTAATGCTGATTTACGAAAAGACGCGATTCGGGCTGTTTATTGTTCGGCGGCATTGTGTATTTATATGTGCCGAAGATTTTGCAGAAGTCTGAGTTCTTCATCGCGTGTTTTGTAATGCGCGCCATATCGTACGCCGTTGTGTAATGGTTTTCATCGCGAAGGCCGTTTGCATTTACGAAGTTCGTGCCCAGAGCCCCTGCGTCTTTTGCAAGCTCGTTCATCATCGAAACAAAGTTCTCAATCGTTCCGCCGCATTTTTCTGCGATTCCGTTACATGCATCGTTTGCGGAAACGAGCAGTGCCGCGTAAGATGCCTGTTCAAGAGTAATCTCCTCGCCGACATCAAGCGCAATATGGCTTGAATCGCGGGAAACTGAGAAAACAGCCTCGTCTGTCATGACGATTTTATCTGAAAGGCTTCCGTTTTCAAGACCGCATATGACGGTTGCGATTTTCGTAATGCTTGCGGGGTATCTCTTCGCGTGCATGTTCTTGTCGTAGAGAATCTGCCCCGTGTCAGCATCCATAAGGACAGCGGATTCTGAAATCATCGATGGGGCAGCTGCAAGGGCAGAAGAAGTGAAGAGAAAAGCAAGCGACAGGGCAGAAATGAATTTTAAAAACCGATTCATCAATCTTTCTCCTAATCTATCTCATTAAGCGGACATCTTTTCCGAGAAATTCAAGCTTTATAAAGTCGCCCTCAAGACGGGAAACGGTGTGCGCGCCGTATCGTGAAACAAGCTCGTCTCTTGTGAGCGGGGAGATGACGATAGTCGGCTTTTTTGAAAGAAGGCGCGAGTTTACTATGTTGTAGAATGCGGATGTTGTAAACGGCGTTGCCATTTCACATCCGACATCGTCGAGAATGAGAAGGTCGCAGTTAAAAAGCGCGTCGAGGTCAGCCTCGCAGCGACCGAATTTCACATCCTCCATTGCGCCGAGAATTTCAAAAGCCGTACCGTAAATCACAGAAAAATCTTTCCCTGAAACAGCTTTTGCGATACATGCGGCAAGGTGAGTTTTTCCAAGACCGCTTCCGCCGTTCATAAAGAGGCTTCCGGAAGTTTCGTCAAACTGCTGGGCGTAAGTTTTACAGAACTCGAAGACTTCTTTCATCTGAGCTCGCGGAGAAATCGGCCCGTTTCCGCTTTCGGGATAAAGCGAAAGGTCAAATTCAGGAAACCAGACCTCAGGCAGACGGAGGTATGAGTTTATCTTTTTTGCAACTGCGCGGGCGTAACGCTTGTGCATACAACGGCAGAGAACACCGCCGTCATATCCTGTGTCATTGCAGACCTCACAGTCATATTTTACCTCGGTAACATCTGTCGGAAAGCCCGCAGAGGTGAGAAGCGAGTTTCTCTCCTCAATAAGAGTCGCATTTTTCTCGCGGCGAAGCTTTAAGACTTCTGCTGCGCTCTCCTTCTTTCCGAAGGATGCGCGGATAATGTCAAATGCGGTAGAGGAAAGGAGAGAGTCAATCTCTGCAACGCGCGGAAGCTTTTTATAAACCTCAAGGCGCATCTTTTCGGCACTTTCCTCGCGCTTTATCCTCTCGCTTGTCTTTTCGCGGATAATGCTTTCGACTATATCATTATCGTATTTCATAGTTTACTCCTTTTCGAGTCGATTACGGCGGTTGAGCTCGCGAAGGCGCTCTGCCGCGGAGATATCGGCTCCTGAAGTTTTCTTTTGTGTCGTCGGCGCGGGGCTTTTCTCAAGCTCTGAGAGGCTCTTAACACCGTCAGAGAACCACGCCTGCAATATTTTATCCATATACCGCCACTTTAAAGAGCCGGTGTTAGTAACTGTTTTGTCGTAAGCTGAGGCGATGAGCTCGTCGGCAAGCTCAAGACGAAGCCACTCTGAAATGTAGCGGTCCTCTGTCGGGGCGAGCGCTCTGCCGCGGATACCGCAGAGAGAGGCAACCCTTACCTTGTCTGAGCCGAGCTTTTCAAGCTCCTTTAAGTATTCCTCGGCGCGACCCGTCGTCATGATACCGTCGCGCACCCAGGCTTTCGCGCGTTTTTCGATTGTCCGCATAGTCGGGACTCTCGTTGCACCGTATTTTTTTCTCGTTTCGTCTATACAGCTTGTAACGAGGAGACAGATGACATCCGCAGGAAGCCCGAGCCAGGAGTAGATACCGAGAAGGACCTGCAAATCGACTGTCGAGAGAAGCTTTCCGAGCTTTTCCTCGCAGAAGGAAACAAGATTCTTAAAGTCGCAGTCACGGCCGAGCTGTTCTGCGACATCTCTCTGAGAATATTCCGGAACCTCATCTCCGCGCTCGCGGACAGTTGGGAAAGAGGACTTCCCGATGAGACCGATTTCGGAGAGCGTATCAAGAGCAGAGTAGATGCGGTCAGGCGAGAGACGAAGTCTTTTTGCGGCGGAATCCACATCAATCTCGCAGGAGTGTGACAATATATATATGTAAAGAAGCGCCGCATCTCCCGAGCCTTTGTCCATAAGTAAGTTTGCGGCAGAGGCAGAGAGTGTAACGGTATTTGAAGTTGGAAGTTCAACTTTTAATTTAGCCATTTTAAACAATTCTCCCCAAAAAGAAAGATATACATATAACATTATACAAGATTTTTCATTTTTCGTAAATACATATTATAAACTTTTTTGTTTTTGCAATTATTTTTTGTTGACCGGTACAGAATAAAGTGATAACATATATTTGTATAAAAGCATGGATGGGAGAGGTAAATATGTACGAAATAGTAAAAAAGGAATATTTAAACCCCACCGTCGTAAGGATGGTAATAAAAGCTCCTGAGGTTGCTCACCGCGCAAATGCGGGTCAGTTTGTAATTGTCAGGGCAGACGATAACAGTGAAAGAATCCCGCTCACGATTGCGGACTTTGACCGCGAGGAAGGAACCGTAACCATAATCTTCCAGATTGTTGGAGCAGGAACAGAAATATTAAAGCATAAAGAAGAGGGCGAAAGCCTTTGTGACTTTGCAGGCCCGCTCGGCAGAAAGACAGAAACTGAAGGCTTAAAGACCGTTGCGGTTGTCGGCGGCGGTGTCGGAAGTGCTATCGCTTACCCCGTTGCCAAGAAGCTTCACGAGCAGGGAACCTTTGTAGATGCTATCTGCGGGTTCAGAACCCGCGACCTTGTTATATTGGAGGACGAGTTCCGCGCGGCAAGCTCTGAGTTCCACCTTCTCACGGATGACGGCTCTTACGGTGAACACGGTCTTGTTACCGATGCCCTCAGAAAACTTATTGACGGCGGAAGAAAGTATGACGAGGTTATCGCGATAGGTCCTCTTCCGATGATGAAGTTCGTATCCCTTCTTACAAAGGAATACGGAATAAAGACTGTTGTAAGTATGAACCCGATAATGATCGACGGAACGGGAATGTGCGGCGGCTGCCGACTTACCGTTGGCGGGCAGACGAAATTTGCCTGTGTTGACGGCCCTGAGTTTGACGGCCACCTTGTAGATTTTGACGAGGCTATGCGTCGCTCCTCAATGTATGCCGACTTCCAGAAGCATTCAAGAGAAGAAACCTGCAATCTCTTCAAAAAGGAGGTAGAATAAGATGGCAAATATGTCTCTTAAGAAAAACGAAATGCCGCAGCAGAGCCCTGATGTCCGCCGTACCAATTTTGACGAGGTTGCTCTCGGCTATACCGCAGAGCAGGCTATTGATGAGGCAAAGCGTTGCCTTCAGTGCAAAAACCGTCCGTGTGTCGGAGGTTGCCCGGTTAATGTAAAGATTCCCGAATTTATTGCCCATGTAGCAGAGGGCGACTTTGAGGGAGCTTATAAAGTAATCACAGAAACAAACTCTCTTCCCGCAGTTTGCGGAAGAGTGTGCCCGCAGGAGACACAGTGCGAGTCAAAGTGCGTCCGCGGAATAAAGGGTGAGCCGGTTGCGATAGGTCGCCTTGAGCGCTTCGTTGCCGACTACCATATGCAGAACAACACGGAAAAACCCGCAAAGCCCGAGAGCAACGGTCACCGTGTCGCGATTGTCGGTGCAGGCCCGTCAGGTCTTGCATGTGCAGGAAGCCTTGCCTCCCGCGGATACGAGGTAACCGTTTTTGAGGCTCTCCATGTAGCGGGCGGTGTTCTCAGCTACGGAATTCCGGAATTCCGTCTCCCGAACAAGGTTGTAAAGAACGAAATCGAAACTCTCAAGGCTCTTGGCGTTGAGATAAAGACAAATATGATTATCGGAAAGACCTTCCTTATCGACGAGCTCTTCGAAGAAGGCTACGAGGCAGTATTCATCGGCTCAGGCGCGGGTCTTCCGAAGTTTATGAATATCCCGGGCGAGAACTTAAACTGCGTATATTCCGCAAACGAGTTCTTAACAAGAATCAATCTTATGGAAGCTTATAAGGAAGATTCGCGCACCCCGATTTTCCACGGCAAGCATACAGTCGTCGTCGGCGGCGGTAATGTTGCGATGGATGCGGCACGCAGCGCAAGAAGAATCGGCTCTGAGGTAACTCTTGTTTACCGCCGTACAGAGAAGGAGCTTCCGGCACGAAAGGAAGAGGTCGAGCACGCGCTTGAAGAGGGAATCAAGTTTGAGTTCCTTACCTCTCCGATTGAAATCAACGGCACAGACGGCAGAGTTTCGTCTATCACCTGCCAGCGCATGGAGCTTTCAGAGCCTGACGAGTCAGGAAGAGCTCGCCCCGTCGTAATCGAGGGTAGCGAGTTTGATATGGAATGCGACTGCGTAATTATGGCAATCGGAACATCGCCCAACCCGCTTATCGCGTCCTCAACAGACGGTCTCGATACTCAGCGCTGGGGCGGTATCGTTGCGGATGAAGTTGGTAAGACAAGTCGCGACATGGTCTGGGCAGGCGGTGACGCTGTCACAGGCGCTGCGACTGTTATCCTCGCTATGGGCGCAGGAAAGACTGCGGCGGAAGAAATCGACCGCGCAATAATGGGTAAATAAGAAACGGAGTAGTTTGAAAATGTATGAAAATGTAAAAGAAAGCCTTAAGGCGGCGGCAAGTGAGCTTATCGTTGCGGCAAAGCTTAAAAAAGGTGATATTGTAGCCGTTGGCTGTTCGACAAGTGAAGTAATGGGCGAGAAAATCGGAACATCAAGCGTAGCAGAGCTTGGAGAGGTGATTTACGCTTCTCTTTATGAGGTTTTCTCGGAAAAGGGAATATACATTGCGGCGCAGTGCTGTGAGCATTTAAACCGCGCGCTCATTATGGAGCGCGAGGCGTCCCGCGGCGCTTATGTCTGCAACGCTGTTCCTCAGCCGAAGGCGGGCGGGTCCTTTGCGACCGCGGCTTATAAGGCTATGCGCGACCCCGTTGCAGTTGAGAGCTTTCTTGCGGATGCGGGAATGGACATCGGCGATACTCTCATCGGTATGCATGTCCGCCCGGTAGTTGTGCCGTGCAGGCTTTCTGTAAAGTCGATAGGAGACGCTCATCTCGTCTGCGCGCGAAGCCGTGCAAAATTCATTGGTGGCGAGCGCGCTCATTATGACGATGAGCTTAAATAAAGGAGAATGAGTATGAATAAGAACAAAACTTACGAATTGGTGTTATACGCGCTCTTTATTGCGATAACCGCGGTGCTCGGGCTTACCCCGCTCGGCTTCATTCCGCTTGTAGTATCAATTACTACAACTCACATGCCTGTTATCATCGGCTCCTACTCGCTTGGAACAAAGGGTGGCGCGCTTCTTGGCGGTGTGTTCGGGCTCACAAGCCTTATCCGTTGCTTTACAAGTCCGGTTGATGTAACGGCACAGCTCATGCTCGGAAAGAGCACAGGAGGTTTTGGAATATATAATCTCTTCCTTATTATAATGATAATATTCCTTCCGCGTATCCTCTGCGGTGTGTTCTCGGCTCTTACATACAAGGGAATTGCGAAATTTGACAAAACAAAGATAGGCGCAATGGGCGTTGCGGCGTTTGTCGGTTCAATGACAAATACGGTATTCTACCTTGGCGGTCTTTATCTCTTTGCATTCGACAGTATGGCTTCTGCATACGGCGTTTCAACCTACGGTGCTCTTCTTAAGATGATTCTTGGTATCGTAGGCTTCAACGGAGTTATCGAAGCGGTTGCGGCGGTTATAATCTGTACGGCTGTCGGAAAGGCAATTGCCGTTGCAAGAGACAAAAGCTTCATAAAGTAAGCGGGAGAGAATATGAATAAGTTTTTTGCATTCATTTACAGAATGAAGTATATCTCGCGCTGGTCGCTTATGCGAAACACGCGGGTTGAAAACCTCGCGGAGCACTCGTTTCATGTTTCGGTGCTCGCTCACGCGCTTGCCGTTATTTCGCGCGATGTGTTCGGAAATGACATAAACCCCGAACGCGCCGCGACCGCGGCTCTTTATCACGATATGCCGGAAATCCTGACAGGAGACTTGCCGACACCGATAAAGTACTACGGCGCTGACATAAAGACAGCGTACAAGAAGATAGAGCGCGAAGCAACAGAGAAGCTTATCATGACGCTTGACGAAAAGATTCGCTCAGGTGTTGAGTCCTCGGCTTGCGAGGCTGACGAGAGAATCTCGAAAATAATAAAAGCGGCGGACAAGCTTGATGCATACATAAAATGCCGCGAAGAGATAGGCGCGGGCAACCGCGACTTCGCAAAGGCTGAACGCCAGACGCTCGATTCGCTTTCTAAGATGAACCTTCCTGAAGTGGAATACTTTATGGAAAATTACATGGAAGCGTTCAATATGACGGTAGATGAACTTTAAAAAAGGGTCGCTTTTAGCGACCCTTTTTAAGTGCAAAAACAGGGTCAAAAATGCCGCTTCTATATATTGTGTTTTAAGGAAAATCAAACCACAATTTTTTAAAAATTCTTTAAGAAATCATCAAAAGTGAGCAGATTCTACAAGACAAACAAAAAAATATTTGTTATCATAATGTTACAAGAATATTTCATCGAGTTTACATGAGGTCAATCTGTAGGCGAAAAATCAGAGCTCTTATGCTTCTTTTTGAGAAGGGGAAGCAAAAGAGCTATGTTTGCGTCTTCGGAAAATAAACCTGATGAAAAACGAGGAATTATTTTATATTAATAAGGAGGAGAAACATGAAAAGACACATCGCACTACTTCTCGCTGTTGTAATGTGCATCTCGTTCTTGCCGGCTAATTTTGCCGCTGCAACAGATGTAAACAGCAAGGCAGTGAGAACAATCTATACTGATGAGATGATCGAAAACGCTCGTCAGAATATAGAAGAGTTCTCATGGGCTGAGTCTCAGAAAAATTCTGCTGTAAATGCAGCAGAGGCGTACCTTGCAAAAGGTGCAGACTTCTTCTGGACTCATGTAACAAGCCAGGGTATCCCCCGCGCATACCATCTCGGTATGGAAGGCGCGACACCGGGAACTTCTCTCTTTGATCCGGACAGATATATCTGCCGCGGATGCGAAGAAGACCTCTACCCGATAGGATCAAACTATCCGTGGAGAGTGGACCCTGTCAACAATCCGTGGAAGATCACATGTCCCGCTTGCGGCGAGAGCTTCCCGTCAAACGACTTTGGTAAGTTCTATGAACTCGGTATGAAGAACTCACCTGAGGGTAAGTTTGACAGACTCCTTGCTCTTGAAGCTCACCGTGAAATGCTCATCGAGCAGGAACTCCTTCCCATGGAAGCTGCAAATATGGAAGCTCCGGGAGCAGAGTACACTGCTGATTGGTACGCATACTACGGTTACGGCGTAGAGGGCGGTTTCCTTCACAACGACCTTCACGCTGACAAGGGCGACGCTCGTTGGGGCGTTGACGACGGCTGGGGTTATGTAACAGACGGCGAGCCGCCTGTTGGCAACGACATCATCGGAAGAGTCGTTCCGTACATAGCTCTTTACAACCACTTTGCTAACTTCCAGAGCGGTACTAACAACCTCGTTTCAGTTGTTAGCACTCTTGGTAACGCATACATGTACACGGGCGATGCAAGATACGGTATCCTTGGTGCTATAATCCTTGACCGTTTTGCTGACAACTACCCGGACTATGCGCTTAATGTTACAGAGTATGTAAGATATCCGAACAACAACGGTGGCCCGAACGCAGGTAAGGCAGTTGGCCGTATCTGGGAGTGCTTCGTTGCTGAAACTCTTGCACAGGCTTACGATAAACTCAAGCCCGCATTCGACGAGCCTGAGGTTATCGAATTCCTTGAAGACAAGGCTGCATACTACGGTATAGCTGGCGACAAGTCTTCAGGCGATGCTATCCGTGCTAACATCGAAGAGGGCATCTTGCTCGAAATCTTCGATGCTGCACAGAAAGCACAGATCTTTGGTAACTTCGGTCTTCATCAGCAGGCTGTTTTGTCTGCAGCTGTAGCTCTTGACGATCCGGAAATGACACCGGAGATGATCAATTGGCTTTATGCAGATTCAGAAGTACAGGCTAACTTTGAAAATGGTGATACCTACAACACAGGCGGCGACATCAACTCAATGCTCATCGACGGTCTCTACCGTGACGGTCAGAACCTTGAGTCCCCGTCATACAACAACATGGGTATCTCAAGCCTTCTCAGCGGTGCCGTAACTCTTGAGCGTTACGCTCAGAACGACGGCGCGATTGGCGATAATGAGTCAATCCTCTCACACCCGAAGTATGTTGCTTTGATTAACTCCTTCCGCCCGCTTTATATGGGCCATAAGGGTGTTCCGGGTCTTGCTGACTCAGGTACCGCTGCTTCTTACACACAGTGGCCGGATACAGAAGACCTCTTGACAGCTTTCCAGGTCTTGAAGGACAGCAATGTTCCCGGCATCGACGCAGAGGTTGCTAAGATTGCTCAGCAGCTCTACGAGAGAATCGGAACAAGCTCTCACTACGACATCTGGGCAGCTAACCCCGACAGCCTCTATGATGATGTTTGTGAATATATCGATGCATACGGCGAGTATGAATCAGATAAGAGCACAATCCAGACAGGCTACGGTTATGCAGTTCTCCGTTCAGGTACATTGCTTGACAAGAAGAACCTCAACGGTATAAAGGATACACAGGGCGCTTATATGCTCAACTTCTCAGGCCACTATAAGCACAACCACGCTGACTACCTCGATCTCTTGATCGAAGCATACGGCATGGGTCTTACAACTGACCTTGGTTATCCGGAAACTCCGGTTGCAGGCGACCCGCACTCACATGAGTGGGCATCTACTGCATTCGGTCATAACACAGTTATAATCGATAATGCAAACCACGGTGCTGGATTTAATTCCGGTGCAGACGGCACTCCGCAGGAGCCGATCCACTATGACGCTACAAGCGACAAGGTTCAGGTTATCGATGCTCGCACACCGCATGCTTATGCTGCTGCTGACGAGTTCCGCAGAACAGTCGTTATGGTTAACTTCGACGACGAAGTTTCCTACGGTGTTGACTTCTTCAATGTAAAGGGCGGTTCAGACCACCTCTACGGCTTCACACCGAACTCCAACGACCGTCCGGAATCAAACCTCGAGTTTGGCGCGGTAAGAGATGTTTACGATGAAGACAGCGCAATCGCTGCTTACAACACATGGATGGAAGACGCTCAGACAGCAACTCCTTCCGAAAACAACTTCTACCTCGATTATCAGATTACAGACTTCAAGGGCTATTCACAGAATAAGGACCTTGATGTTAACCTCCGCGTAACAATGCTCAACGATGTTGACGAGGTTTCTCTCGTAACAACAACACCGCAGAGAATTGCTACAAACGAGAAGCTTGGCTTGCTCGAGCGCTTCGTCGTTCGTCGCAACGCTTCAGAGTCTCTCTTCACAGCGGTTTACGAGCCGTACGCAAACGACACACGCTACATTGCAAACATCAGCGAAATCGCTGTAGAGGGTGCAAAGGTAGTTAAGGTTGAGTTTGTTGAAGACAGAATCGACTATATCATCTACTCAGAAAACAAGGCTGACATCACAGTTACTGACGGCGCAGTAAGCTTCCCGTTCCAGGGCTTCGTTGGCGTTTACTCAGTAGATAAGACTGGCGCACAGCTTTACTCTTATGTCAACGACGGTTCAAAGATCGGCGCTATGACAGGTAAGGCAGCTGCTGTTACAGGTACTGTTGTTGACTTCAATAAGGATGTCACATTCGAGAACTATGTTGATATCGCTGTTGCAGGTGATGTTGATGTAGCAGACCTCGAAGGCAGAATGTTCGTTCAGGAAGATGTAAACAATGTTGGTAACGCAGCATATGTAATCGAAAGTGCAGAGGCTATGGGCGACAATATCCGCCTCAACCTCGGTAATGTAAGCACACTCGATGACAGTGATACATACATCCTCTCAGAAGGTGCAACATTCTCCATTCCGATGAGCTATGAAGATGCAGCAGCTATTGACAAGGTTGTAATCACTGAAAATGGTGCTGAAGTATCTGAAATCAACACATTCGTTAACGAAACACACGAGCTTGCAGCGACTGTCCTTCCGGCAGACGCAGCTAACACAGCTGTAACATGGGCTTCAGATAATGAAACTGTTGCAACTGTTGATAACGGTGTTGTTACAGCTAAGGCAGCAGGTACTGCTTACATCACAGCTAAGGCTGTTCTCGGTGGCAGAACCGGCAAGGTTAAGGTTGTTGTTTTGTCAGAAGACAATATGACAGCAGCAACACAGAACTACATCACAACAAAGGCTGCATTCAACACAGCTAACATGCTTTCAAGTGACAAGTATTCAACAGCTCCGGTACTCCGTCTTGAGAACTATGCTCTCTACTTCCGCGATGCAATGAGCTGGGAGTATGAGGTTCCGGCAGAGTACGCTAAGGACGGCGTAGCATTTGATGCTATGAATCTTGATGCAACAGCTCCGTGGGCACTCCTTGCAAACGGTCAGACAACAGGTTCACTCTTTGTTTCTGACGCTTATATGTATCAGGAATTCAACAGAGACAGATACGCAAGCGGTGCAAACTATATTGTTCTCCGCCTCAATGTAGCAAACAAGGGTGAGTACATCCTCAAGGCTACAGGTTCTAAGTCAAACACAGGCGCAGCTCCGGCAGTTTACTTCTTCAAGGATG
Organism: Eubacteriales bacterium; assembly: GCA_045595605.1. Lineage (GTDB taxonomy): Bacteria > Bacillota > Clostridia > Oscillospirales > JAAYXM01 > SIG480. The sequence goes on along the minus strand of JAZOAS010000056.1, from coordinate 1,364 downwards.
ATGAAGATGTTAACTACACAAGCGCTGCAACATATCCTGAAGATTCAAAGCTCCCGAGATACTTTGACTTGTCAAAGAGCGGCGAGCATGCTCTCGGCAGAGTCACAGTTGACTTCCCGGGTGACTACATCGTTGCATTCGTTGCAGATGAAACTTCTGCTGAATTGAGCCCGACTACAAAGACAGTTTCGGGCAAGAGCGATATTCAGGACTTCAGCCTCACAGGTATTGAGCTTGTCCCGAATGATAACGATGTTGTTACAGGTCTTGCTGTTTCAACTGACAAGACATACCTCGTAGCAGGTGAAGAGCTTGCTCTCGATGTAAAGCTTGTTTACGAAATCTTCGGCGAAGACGAGCTTGATCCGTCAAAGGTTACATTCGAGTCTTCTGATGACAATGTTGCAACAGTTGCAGACGGCGTTGTTACAGCTAAGGCTGCAGGCGATGTTACAATCACAGCTACATCAGGCGAGCTTGAAAAGACTGTTGACTTTACAGTCGTAGAAGCAAAGGATCCGTATAAGATCAACTATATGACACACTTCGGTGCGTTCAATATGGCAAACTTCGTCGAGAGTGACGCTTACGCTTCCACTCCGACAATCCGTACAACACACAAGATTCTTTATTACCATCCGGTAATGCACTGGGATTATGTCGTTCCGGCTGAGTATTCAGCAACAGGTGAAGCATTCCAGGCAATGAACCTCGAAGCAACAGCTCCGTGGGCACTTGAGAATCATCAGGTAACAGTTGGTTCTCTTGCAGTTTACAACGGAATGATGGTACACGAAGCTAACCGTAATGCATTCTGGAATGGCAACACATCTCCGAGACTTGCTCTTCGCCTCTTCGTAGATGCTCCGGGTGAGTATCTCCTTAAGGTAAGAGCAAACACAGGAGTAAACTCTCCGGTTCAGGCTGTTTACTTCTTCAAAGACGGTGTCGCTTCAAACAATGCTGCTCCGTCAACATACCCGGCAGCTTCAAAGGTCGGTTATTCCGACTTCACAACAGGCGCATCAGATTACAGAGTTATCGGTACAGTCAAGGCTGATGAAGTAGGCGAATACATCGTTTCCTTCGTTTGTGATTCTACATCAGCTGAAAAGAACACAGCAACTGATAGCAGAGGCGCTCAGATATTCCAGCTCAGAGACATTATGCTCGATCCGATAAGCTCAGAAGAGAAGCTTTCATTCAACTTCACATCTGAAGCATTCAACTACGACCAGATGAAGGGCGTAACGGGCATCGTTTCTAAGGTTACAGACGATTATTACTACCGCGACCTCGCAGCAGAGTACCCGTCAAGCTACGGTGCAGGCGGTCCGAACGCAGTAATGATCATGAATGAAAAG
>JAZOAS010000055.1:0-8031 GCA_045595605.1 Eubacteriales bacterium | reverse complement strand
CCAACCTGAGCTGATGTCGGCTTCCAGGAAAGCGTTGCAGTTTCTGCATCAAAGCTTGCACCACGCGGGAGGGTTCTTGCCTTATATGTTACTGTTGCGCCTTCTACTCCCGGAGTTGCGTTTACTGTTGCCTTGATTGAGCTTCCTGCTGATACCTGCTTGTCGGAAACTGCGTCGAATACCGGAGCACCGTTATCTTCATAGCTCATCGGAATCTCGAAGTCTTCTCCGCCGGTGAGGACATATACATATCCCTTTGATTCGTCATTCATATCGACATAACCGTCAACTGTTGAGGTTGAGTTGAGGTTGATTCGAGCAGTTCTGTCACCTGTCTTTTCAATTCCCTCGATGAGGTAGTTTGAAGTACCGTGTCCCTCTCTCTCGGGAACAATCATACGGTCAACAAGGTCTGCAACCTCACTCTCACTCATATCACGGCTAAACTCGATATCAATCCAGTTGTAAAGCGAAAACTCCTTCTGGAAGTCAACTATCTTTCCTGTTACTGCAGGTTCTGCGGTTTCAAGCTTTCTTTCGCCTTCACCGAGGATTGTGCCGTCGTGGAGGTACTTGTATGTGCACAAACCGTCTTTATTTACTGTCCATACGCCAACAAAGCCTGCAAACTCAAAGCTGTAATCGCCGTCTGTTATTGTGTAGATAACATCGCGGTTTGTAGCATAGACGATGTAGTCGCATCTGTTTTCGCCAAGAGTTACCTTTACAGCCTTAGCTTCGTCATTTATACCCTCTTCTGCACCGCCTGTTCTTGCGATATCAACCTGCTCAATAGCAGTTATATACTTGCTGTCGGCTGCATACGGCTCATAAACCGTTGTGAAGAGCGAGTCGAGGCTTTCGCCCTTGCGACGAATGAGAACCTTTTCAAAATGGTCGATATTATCATTTACCTTGATACGCTGTGGCGGGACATTTACGAGCGAAATCTCATCAACATCGAAGTCGTTGAGCATTGTCATACGGAGACGGTAACCGAGCTTCGGGTTGCGTGATCTTTCTCTGAAGTCCTTGACTTCCCAATCAAGCCAGAACTCTCCGACTTCGGGGTTGTCTGCACGCTCGACATTGTACATCCATGTGTAGCCGTGCGGATATTTGAGTTCTGTGTAGTTTGATGTCGGGGTCTTGAGCGGGTCCTGACCGTACTGAACTGTCGGACCTGCATACGAGGATGTCGGATAGTAGTTCTTATGGTCATATCTCCAGTCATCCTGCGGCTCATCAACCTGCTTTACAAACTTATCCTTGATATTTTCCGATTTCTCAGGACGAGTGTCAGCGGCAGGCGAGAATGTATAGAGGTGGTCCGAGCCGCCGTCAACGCGGAAGAAGTCAACACTGTATGAAATCTCATCGTCATAGTCAACCATGACAAGCGTTCTGCGGTAATCATCAAGGTGTTCATATGCTGTCGGAGTTCTTGCATCAACTACCTTGACGCGTGTATCCTTCGCATCGAAGTGAAGCGGTTTCTGCGGGACACCGACATCGTTTACGCTGAATGTCGGAGTCTGGTTTGTCTCATCAACAACAACTGTGTTGTGAGCGATAGTTGTCGATGTGAGCTGGCTTGAGTGCGGGTCACCGACTACCATGAATTCAGCATAACCGAAGTCGTAGGTGAACGGAAGTCCGTAAGCTGAGAGCTGCATATCGAGCATATCTGCGTGGTTGTGGAGATTGTGACCTGAGAAGTTGAGCACAACATCGCGTGTAGTATCACGGATGCCTGTGATGCCGTCTGTGTCATAAAGCTTACCGTCGCGGAGGAAACCAAGACCGTAGCCTGTCATAATCGCGCTCTTATCCCAGTTGTACTCACCGTATTCATCGATAAGCGCCTTTACTTCATCATAGACACTTTCAGGGTTCTTCGTCCAGATATCGTAATGCTCTTTCTTGAGAGCTTCACCGCCGTAAAGCCAGAGCTGCTGTGCCATTTTGAGATTCTCTGCAAAACGCGCAGGGTCATCGCTGTTCTTTGTTGAATTGAACGATGTAATGAGCGTTGAAACATACGGGAATGGCGGGAAGTTAAGCGCATTATCGCAGTCTGACATTGTCAATACGCCACGGTGCAAGCGAACCATTGGGAGATACGATATTATAATCTTGATATACTTCGGATGCTCAAGAAGCGTGAGGCTTGTGAGCTCGCCACCGTTCTGAACATACTTTTCGAGAATATCCGCAGCATCGCAAAGGTTTCCGACCGACATCTGGTTGTAGGTCGGGGACTCGTTAACCATACCGTCGCGATAAACTGTCTCAAGGAGCTTGCGGTTTATGTCACCGCCCGTGTTGTAGGACTCTGCATCTGTTGTTGATGCCTGATAGAGCCACTCGAGCATCTCGGATGTGTCCTCTTTATCGTCAAGGGAAACAGCCGTCTTTATAAGGGTTGAGTGGTGAATACCGAAGTTTGCCCAAATCTGAGCCGTTTTGCATGCCTCGAATATCTCTCGGCAGATACCGTCTTCGATATTCTTTCTAATCTTTGCCGATGTCGTCTTCGAGTTGTCCATTCCGTAGTACTCTGCTTTGTCAGAGAGGAACTTTACAACCTCAGGATCTGCAAACATCGGATAGAAGATGTCGTAGCACTCTGCATAGCGCTCAGCAGTAAAGCTTGCCCAGATACGGCCAAGGTCCTTACCTGCAGGTGAGCCACCTGTGGAGTTCGGGTATCTTCTTCCGCCTGTTGTGCTCCAGTACTTAATCGACATATCGGGGTAGATATCCGCGATGCGGTCAAGAATTATTGCGCCGAGGCGACCGTACTTCTCTTCACCTGTGTAGAGGTATGCCTTGCTGAGATTATCAAGAGCACCCGCTACAAGAGAACCCTTGTTTACATCGCTGAAAAATACGCCGAAGTGGTTGAAATATGCAATATATGCGTGGTATTCCTTAACGCCGTTGTCATAGACACGGCCTGTGTTATAGCCATAGCCGTCGTCAACGCCCCAGCGCTCAGGTGTTTCGCCTGTTTCCGGAGTGTATCTTACAGGACCGTTTGATGTTCCGACCTGCTTGTAGTAGAGGTCGTTGAAAAGGTAACCGCCCTTGACGCCGTAGCCGTAATACTTATACCACTCTGCGCTGTATTCTTCTCCCGGACCTTCCATAGCGATAGCTTCTTCGGAGAGAAGACCCTTTTCGATAAGCATTGTGCGGTGGTTTTCAAGAGCAGTATCACGGTCAAAGAGACCGCCGTTACCTTTCGTTCTTCCGAGCTCGTAGAACTTTCCGAAGTCGTTTGTCGGGAAGCGGCGCGAACACTCGGGACACTGAATCTTCCACGGGTCTTCTATGCCGTTGACTTTATACGGATAGTTGCCGTATTCTCCGAGAAGGTCAACATTGCAGTAGCGACAGCACATTTCGTACGGGTCACGGACCGGATGGCTGATTTCAAGAGCGACATTGTATGCACGCGGTACGCCGTTACCTGAAATCATATTCCAGAGATACTCTGCGCCGAGGCTTACATACTTATCTGCCTCTTCTACAACTGCTCTCTTTTCTTCGCGCGCCCAGGTGTACTTTTTGATATTCTCACGCGCATTTGCAATCATGTTGTCGTAGTAGATTGTTCTGCCGGTTTTGCCGATATCCTCTACGATGAACGGGAACACAGTCTCAACCGTCACGCCGTCATATGTGACATTTGCGGTAATCTCGACTTCGCCCGCTTTGTCATACGAAATAACAGAGTACTTTCCGTTTTCGCAGATGAGCTTTGCAATTTCGCCCTCGCCCTTTGTCATTTCGAGGCTGTTGACCGTGACATCGTTTTTATAGTCGATGTCCTCAAGTTTTACACCTGCAGCATCGCAGATAGCATAAGTAAGGTCTCTTTCAGAGTTGTACGCAAGAGCATCGCCCTCGCCCGAAAGACCTTCGATATATATTCCGACCTTTGCATAATCTCCCGGAGGCGCAACAATCGAGAACTGCTTGAGGTAGAACATATTTCTGTCGTTTGCATCAAGATTCGGGTTGTCGGAATGGAGCTTCAGAATGACGAAATAGTCGCCCTCGACGGGGATATTTATCTTTCCGAGTCTCTGAGTTCCGGAAACTGTACCGTCTGCCGTGCCGATGTAGTTTGCGTTTGTTGCATCAGCTGCGGTTACAGCACTCTTTCCTTCTGCCGGAAGGAGGTGGAAATCTGCCTTGCTTCCGTGTGCAACCGACGAAGCGTCTGTCTCAAAGTAGAACTCGCCTCTGTTCGGAACGCGGATTTTTACTGCGAAGAACGGATTTGAGCGATAATCGTTCACAGTTGTTGCAAGCGACATATACATCTTCTGGAGACACTTCCAGGTGACGCTTGCGATATTGTTGAATGCCCACATTTCGGTTTTTGTTCCGTCAATCTTGTCGTATGAGTCAACATATGAAAGGTCACGGAGATTACCCGAAATATCAAGGCGGTTGTTGTGGGGGTCATAGGTTGTCTGGTCCTTCATAACGGTTGAGCCCATTATGTAATCAAGCCTTACGCCGAGGATAGACGCGTTCGGGTCGTAAACCGTAAGCTTATATTCTGCGCGATACTCAGGGTCAAAGTTTTTGAGCGTCGCTGTGATTGTAACCTCACCCTTCTTAACGCCCGTTACGACACCGTTTTCATCTACTGTCGCAACACTCTCGTCAGAGCTTTCAAACTCGACAGTTGAGAGGTCTTCAATCGGTTTTTCGCCGAAAACTTCCCATACTTCGTTTGCTGTAAGCTCGATGGCATCGACAACATAGAGAATGTGGGAATCACCTGTGAGCGAGATTCCTGCAAACTTCTCTTCAGAAGCCGGAACTATTCTGATTCCGTTGAGGAAGAGTCTCTGGGCGTCGTTTGCCTGGGTTACGCTGTTCTTTTCTGCCGAGGTAGCGTCGCCTGCAAACGCGAGGATATACTCACCCGGCTCTGTGACATTGACTGAGCCGAGGGTTTTATAATTTCCGCCCGCCTTCGGGATATCGTAGTATCCGAGCTTTGAGTTTGCCGGGTATGTGGAAACCTTTGAGTTGTCAGAGGCTTCGCCGTCGCGGAAGAGGTAAACTGCAGGTATCGGAGCATCAACATGTGATGCTGCCCTAGCCTGGATAAAGTACTCGCCTGCAACTTCAACATTGAGACGGAACGCAATCATTGACGGAGCGCCGGTTGTGTATGTGGAGCGCTTCATCTCGAAGACGAACATATCGTCATAAAGAACAGGGTTTCCGATTGCTATGTATGCGCTCTCAAACGCCCACGGAGCAGTCTTTGTGAGCTCCATCGCCTGAAACGCCTCGCCTGTTACGGAATATTCCGCAGGAACTTCATATTCCCAGTGCATCGCGGGACGGTAGTAGAAAAGCCTGTTGTTCGGACGGAGAGTCGGGGTTGTCTGGAAATCTGCGCTCTCAACCATATATGCTTTGTTGAATGCGCCAAGTGTTGTTACAAATTCTTTTCTCGTGGGAACGGGTCTTTCCGTTACTTTGATATCAACGGAAGCGGTCTTTAACGCGTCTGATTTGAGCGTTGCAGTAACAGTAACATCACCCTCTGCTACGGCTTTAACCGTACCGTCTGCCGAAACCTCTACAACTCCTGTCGGGTCTGCCGAGAGCGTAACATCTGCCATATCAAGCGCCTTTTCTCCCGAAACTGACCATGTAGCCGTCGCAGAAAGCGCGATTTCGTCATCAATATAGATAATTTCCTTCGGAGCTGTGAGGGAGATTGCCGTAATCTTATCTGTCTCGACCTTGAAATCTACCGAAGCGGTCTTTGTCGCGTCAGATTTAAGTGTCGCTGTAACCGTAGCTTCACCTTCTCCTACGGCCTTGACAGTTCCGTCTGCCGAAACCGTTACGACTCCTGCAGGCGCGACGGAGAGCGTGACATCTGAAATGTCGATAGTCTTCTCCCCTGCAGCTGCCCAGAGAGCCTTTGCTGTGAGGGAGACTTCATCTCCCTCCTCAAGAGTTGTCTTCGGGGATGAAAGTGCGATACCTGTAATTGTATCCTCTTCGATAACGGTGAGCTTAAGAGCTGCGAGGTCGAAATACTGGCAGTCTTTATTGCTGTTTACTTCAACCTTTGAATTTATTGTGAGGGATGTCGGGTCTGCCTGGAATATTATATAATAGTCGCCTGCTTCCGAAGCTGTGATGCTTCCGATTTTTGTGTACTGCGAAGCCTTGGACATATCAAAATAGCCAAGCTTTGAATCCTTGGGGTATGTTCCCGCGCCGCCGAGAACTACGCCCGTCTGCGAGGTCGGGAAGAAGTAAACCGCAGGGACGGCGCCCTGAGCAACGCCGAGGCTCTTACCGTGAACCTCATAATCTCCTGCGCTTTCGATGTGGAGCTTAATTGCAACATAGTTCGGGTTCGGTTTTACATATGACTCTGTTGTAAACTGCTGTACAAGGCGCGACGGGTCAACATACGGAGAACCGAGAGTTACCCAGCTTGAGGCAAACGCCCACTTGTCGGTAAGCTTTGCATCACCGTCTGCTGTTGTTGTATCAAGAGCCATAAATGCCTGATTTGTTGCCGAATACTCCGCCGGAACCTCATACTTCCAGTCAAACATCTTCGTAAAGTACATGCAAGAGTTATTTGACCTCAGAACAGGAGTTGTAAGGAAGTCACTTGATGCCTTTACCATCTTTTCGATGTTGAAAGCAGACTGTGAGAAAACATACTCATGGTCACGCGGACCGGTTGAGGGAACTTTATATCTGAGTGTGATTTCGCGGAGTTGGAGAGACTGTGATTTGTATAAGTCTGACTTTAAAGTGTGGTTTGTATTCTTTGTGGCAGAGGTGGAATCACAGACAAAAGCAAGGATATATTCTCCCGCAGTGCCAACGCTTACGGTTGCGATTTTAGTTTCGCCGTTTGTTTTCGGCACATCATAGTATCCGAGCTTTGCATTTGCCGGGTATGTAGAAACTGAGTTGTTTGTAACGCCTGAGGTGCCGTTCTTGAAGAAGTAAACCGCGGGGACAGGAGCGTCGCTGTTGTTGTTCGCAGTCAACAAAAGGTCATACTCTCCCGCTGTCTCAACATTCAGGCGGAAGGCGATATATGACGGGGATGAGCCGGCATAATCCCTGAGGTCAAACTCATGTACCAACATGTTGTTGTAAAGAGCGGGGTTGCTTATAGAAAGCTTGCACGCCTCAAACGCCCAGCCGTCAGTAGCTGAAAGGTTCATAATCTTAAAGGCTTGTCCGTTAGAAGCATACGCCGCCGGAACTTCATACTCCCAGTTCATAGCCGGACGGTAGTAGAAAATCTTATTGTTCGGACGAAGAACGGGAGCCGTCAGATAATCCGAGCTTTCTATCATATTTCCGGTATTGAACGAATCTGTTCCTATCTTGTAGGTATGGTCGCGCGGCTCATCTATGGCAAAAGTTGCAGGGAGCAACGATATGCACATGACAAGCGCGAGCAAAAGAGCAATTCCTTTTCTGAAGCTTTTCATATATTCTCCTCCACTTCATTGATTTTGAAGCTGATTATAACTTTGTAATATAATTTTAACATAACCAAACATGCGATTCAATGTCAATTTATCCACTTCCTCGTAAAAATAGTATGGTTATTTGTGGCAAATAGAAAAGACCTATGGATTTTCCATAGGTCTTCTTTTATTGGGAGAAGTAGCCGACGGAGAGGCTGGGCTTCCCCGCCGGCTAAAATGAAGAGAGAAGTAGCTTATTTATTTTGCGATGTAGTCGAGAACTCTCTTTAAGAGAACTGCAACCTCTGCGCGGGTTGTTGTCTCGTTACCTGCGAGGTAACCGGACTTACCGTTGACAAGTCCTGCTTCGACAAGTGCTTTTACTGCCGCTGAAGCATAGTCTGCTACATCTGCATAGTCAGGATAGCTCTCAACTGAGATTCCTTCTACCGGTACTAGCTCGATTCCAAGCTCTGTGAGTGCGCGGTAGAGAATTGCCATCATATCCTGGCGTGTGATTGTATTTCTCGGTGCA
>JAZOAS010000054.1:0-6027 GCA_045595605.1 Eubacteriales bacterium | reverse complement strand
GCACCGGTATCGACATAAACAAAACCGAGTTCCTTTGCAAGAACCTTTGATATAGTGCTTTTTCCCGCACCGCTCGGACCATCAATCGCTATTGATATTTTCTTCATATTCATTCTCCCTCTGCCGCACTTTTCCCTGCCGCATACGCACTTGACCACGCTATCTGGAGGTTAAAGCCTCCCGTATAGCCATCAACATCAAGCACCTCTCCGACAAAGTAAAGACCGCTCATTTTTTTTGATTCCATAGTCTTCGGGTTTATTTCACGGACATTCACTCCACCCGAGGTAATAATCGCCTCTTCTATCGGGCGTTTTCCGTCAATTTCAAACTTCAGACACTTAAGCGTATCCCGTAAAGTTTTACGAAGTTCTCGTGTCAACGAGTTCCCCTTTACAGATGCATCTATCCCGGACTTTTTAAGAACTATCGGTATCATCCCTGACGGAAGAAGCCCTCTGAGAAGATTATGAATATCTTTATTCTTTTTCTCTTCTATGTCACGGAGGATTCTCTCCTCAAGCTTTTCCGGAGTAAGACCCGGTTTTAAATCGATACAGACATGATATTTTTCTTTCTCAAAATCGCGCATATGAGCGCTCGCTGACAAAACGAGCGGTCCGCTCATACCGAAATGCGTAAACAGCATCTCGCCAATTTCAGAAAACAGTAGCTTTCCCTTTTCGTTATAAGCACTGAGGACTACATTTTTAAGAGTAAGCCCCTGCGCTGACTTGCAGACTTCGCGCTCTGCACAAAGCGGAACAAGAGACCCTTTCGGCGAAACTACGGTATGACCCGCACTTTCAGCAAAACGGTATCCGTCGCCTGTTGAGCCGGTAAGCGGATACGACGCACCACCTGTCGCAACAATTACAGCGTCGCACATAGTTTTGCCGGAATCTGTCAAAACTCCGCAAACCGCACCGTTTTCGGTAAGGATTTCAGTTACTGTACCTGTTTTGAATTTCGCGCCGTTTCTCTTTGCAAACGAAAGGAGCGCATCTGTTATATCTCGCGCACGGTCGGAGCACGGAAAAACTCTTCCGCCACGCTCGGTTTTTAGCGCGACACCCTCACTTTCAAGAAAGGACATCATATCCTGCGGAGAAAAGGCAGAAAACGCACTGTACATAAACCGCGAATTCTGCGGAATATTTGCCATAAGCTCGTCAAAGTCGCAGTTGTTGGTGACATTACAGCGGCCTTTTCCCGTTATATTCAGTTTTTTACCGGGATATGGGTTTTTCTCAAAGACCGTAACCTCAACCCCGTCCTTTGCGGAAATTCCCGCCGCAAAAAGCCCTGCAGCACCCGCACCTATGACAACTACTCTTTTTTTCATATTACATCTCACAAACGAGTTTATTTTTTATATGCCTCAACACGGTATATATTCATGCCCTGCTCCATAAAACGAGCTTCATACTCTGTAACAACATTATCCATACCGCTTGCAGCAAGGTCGAAGGTGATATTGCGGAGTTTGAGTCCATATTCGCACATTGAGTTTAATGAAAACTCGAAGAGTGAGGAGTTATCGGTCTTGAAGAAAATAAAACCGGTATCTGAAAGGACTTTATCGTATCTCGCAAGGAAGTCACCGTGAGTAAGGCGACGCTTTGCCTGCTTCTTTTTGGGCCACGGGTCGCTGAAGTTTAGATAAATTCCGTCAATCTCACCGTCAGAAAAAATCTCGCAGAGATGCTCAGCATCAATATCCATAAAGAGGACATTCTTTATCTCGCCCGCTATCGCTTTTTCAGCCGCCATAACGAAAACATTTTGCTCTCGCTCAATTCCGATAAAGAGCGTCTCGGGGTCAAGACGCGCATTTTCAGTTATAAAACGGCCTTTTCCGCAACCGATTTCAATACAGATACGGTCAAACCCGAAGGTCTCTTTCCACTTACCGCGAAGGGACTCGGGATTCTGCGGGATAATATCAATACAATTCTGCCGACGCTTATCAAGGTTCGGCTTTTTTCTCATTCTCAAAGCTTTACACGCTCCATCTATTTCAAAACTTTTTCAAGCAAATCGCCAAAGACTTTTGCCATTGAAGCAAAGCCATAATCTGTCGGGTGAGAAATATCCACCGTTCCGTCATGACCGCAATACTTCATAAGCTCTGCGCCCGGAATATAGTAAACATTCTTATCTCCTGCGGCAATAGCTCTGTCATATGTTTTCTGAATTACCTCAGCAGTTCTTGTGAGACCGAAGTTTCCTTCATCGCTCATTGTTTTTATTCTCTCAGGATGCAGTCCATAGTGCCCGCCAAACCATCTTTCACCATAGAGGTCATTGTAATACTTCGGCTTTGATGCAAAGATTATCGGAATGTCAGGATGCGCCTCACGAACAATCTTGTACATTCTCTCGTGGGTATCCTTAAGATGCTGAATTGTCGGTGCATTATGGTCATAGTCAAAAACAAAAGCAGACATTTCAAGATTTTTTACATAGTTTGCAATCGGAAGCTCTGCCTGAGCGACACCCGAGAAGCCAAGATTAATATGGTCGCAGGAAAGGCGGCGCGAAATTATAGCCTCGTAACAATTTCCCGGACGTGATGCACATCCGCCCTGCGTAATTGATGAGCCGTAATACACAATAGGTTTTTCGATTTTATAAGGCTCCGGAGCTTTTATATAAGCATCCTTTGAAACGCCTACATAAAGATTTTTCACATCCGTATAGAGCGGGAAGTTGATTGTAAACTCCCTTTCTTCAGATGTAAAAAGCTCTGCAACACTTTCAAAAGAATCAGCAACATCATACGGAGGAACAAACGGCCAGAGGAATCTGTCTTTTATTCCATAATCGCCGTAGAGATCAAGGCCCGCGGCACCTGTAAGCGGAAAATGAGGAGCACGACAAACATTCTCAACCTCAACATACACTGAAACATAAGGGCTGTTTGTCTTAAAACGCACTCTCCCGCCTGCGCAATTTGCGTGAAGAGCATATACACCCTCACTTACACTCTTTGCAACAGCTTCGGGAATACGTCGAAACTTTCCGTTCTCATGGAAAACGCCGTAAACACAAAAAGGTTCTTCAAGAACGTTTCTGTAAACTACATCATCTTTACCAATGCTTGATTTAACTTCAAAATTCTTATCAATATTCGCTATATCTCTCATTTTTCTTTCTCCAAAAAGTCATACCAAAACCCCGTGAAGTTAATTTGCTTCACAGGGGTTTTGTCTTTTATGAAAGCTTTTCTATTGCAGCATCAATGCGCTTAAGTGTTTCTTCCTTACCGAGGATATGGCAGAACTCTACGCCGCCGCCCGGAGTGACCTGTTTACCGGAAAGAGCTGTACGGAGCGGCCAAAGAACAAAACCGTTCTTAAGCTCATGCTCTGCAATATAAGCAAAGAGCGCATCGTGGATAGTGTCAAACGTCCAATCGGTAATACCTTCAAGAACAGGGCGGAGTTCACGCAATGTGACAAGCGCGGTTTCAGGGCTTGTTTTCATCTTTTTGTGAGAATACATCTCGCTGTCATACTCAGGAACTGCATCAAAGAAATCTACCTGCTCCGGAATATCTGCAAGACGTTCACAGCGCTGCTGGAGAAGCGGAGCGATGAGGTCAGAATTTATTGCTTCATTCTTTACACCCTGACGGATATACGGTCTTGCGACATCAGCAAACTCTTCCGGAGTCATAGCACGGATGTATTCTGCATTTATGTATTTAAGCTTAGCTACATCGAATATAGCCGGAGATTTTGAGATACCTTTGAGTTCAAAAATATCAACAAGCTCAGAAAGAGAGAAAATCTCCTGCTCACCTCCCGGACTCCAACCGAGGAGGGTTACATAGTTTACGACAGCGTCCTTGAGATAACCTTCGTTTATAAGGTCTTCATAAGACGGGTCACCGTTACGCTTTGAGAGCTTGTGCTGTGCATCCTTCATAACGGGAGAACAGTGGACATATGTCGGAATCTCCCAACCGAAAGCTTCATAGAGAAGATTGTATTTCGGTGCTGAAGAAAGATACTCAGAACCTCTTACAACATGAGTAATTCCCATGAGGTGGTCATCGACAACATTTGCAAAGTTGTATGTCGGGAAGCCGTCAGACTTGATAAGAATCTGGTCATCAAGGTCCTCATTCGGAACGGTAATATCGCCGTAAACCGCATCTGAGAAAGTTGTCTCCCCTGTTCTCGGCATCTTCTGACGAATGACATAGCTTGCGCCACTCGCAAGCTTCTCTGCGATTTCCTCTTCTGTAAGACGGGAGCAACGACCGTCATACTTCTGCGGGAGCGCGCCCTCTTTTTCCTCGTGGTCGCTCTTTTCACAGAAGCAACGGTAAGCAGCACCGCGCTCAATGAGGAGCTCAGCATACTGCTTATACATACCCATTCTCTCGCTCTGGATGTACGGGCCGACGGGACCGCCGATATCTGGGCCTTCATCATAGACAAGGCCTGTTTCGTGGTGCGTGCGGTAGATAAGGTCTGTCGCACCCTCAACAAGCCTTCCGCGGTCGGTATCCTCTATTCTGAGAATGAAATCACCGCCGCTGTGCTTTGCAATCATATAAGTATAAAGAGCTGTACGAAGGTTTCCTATGTGCATATACCCCGTCGGACTCGGAGCAAAACGGGTTCTTACTCTGCCCTTCGGAATCTTCGCCTCTGCTTCTTCAAAAAACTTCATATCCATTATATCTTACCTCTGTCTTACTTTTTCTTCGCCCATGAATCCTTTAGCGAAACCGTTCTGTTGAAAACAAGCTTATCTTCTGTCGAAAGCTTTGTATCGCGGCAGAAATATCCGTTTCTGAGGAACTGATATCTTCCGTCTCCGATATTTTCGGTTATTGCAGATTCGCACTTGCAATTCTCAAGGATTTCAAGAGAATCCGGGTTTATGTTGTCGGTAAATGAACCACCCTCAGGATAGTCGCCCGGATTTTCAGCATTGAAAAGATTGTTGTAAAGGCGAACCTCTGCATCAACCGCATCGTGAGCAGAAACCCAGTGGATAGTTCCCTTTACCTTTCTGCCGTCGGGAGATCCGCCGCCGTAGGATTCGGGGTCGTATTCCGCGTGGATTACGGTGATGTTGCCGTCAGCATCCTTTTCTACGCTCTTGCAGGTTACATAGTAAGCATACTTAAGTCTTACCTCGTTGCCCGGGAACATTCTGAAATAACCCTTGACAGGCTCTTCCATAAAGTCTTCACGCTCAATATAAAGCTCACGCGAGAATGTGACCTTATGTGTTCCCGCATTTTCATCTGCCGGGTTATTCTGAGCCTCGAAGGTTTCAACCTTATCTTCAGGGTAGTTATCAATAACAAGCTTTACCGGACGGAGTACAACCATCATTCTCGTTGCAGTTTCGTTAAGGTCTTCACGGATACAATGCTCAAGGAAAGAATAATCAACCGTGCTGAGAGTTTTTGAAATACCAATCTTCTCACAGAAGGTGCGGATTGCTCTCGGAGTATATCCGCGGCGACGGAGACCGGAAAGTGTCGGCATACGCGGGTCATCCCAACCGTCAACAAACTTCTCCTCTACGAGGTGGCGGAGATAGCGCTTTGACATAACGGTATTTGTAATGTTAAGACGGGAAAACTCTATCTGACGCGGCGGGTTTTCAAAACCGATTTCGCGGACAACCCAATCGTAAAGCGGGCGGTGATCCTCAAACTCTATCGAACAGAGAGAGTGTGTAATACCCTCAAGCGCGTCCTGAATCGGATGAGCATAGTCATAAAGCGGATAGATGCACCACTTATCGCCCTGGCGGTGATGGTGGGTATGAAGAATTCTGTAAATCGCCGGGTCGCGCATATTCATATTCGGGGACGCCATATCAATTTTCGCGCGGAGAGTATGGCTACCGTCCGGGAATTCACCGTTCTTCATACGCTCAAAGAGGTCAAGGTTTTCCTCAACCGAGCGGTCGCGGTACGGGCTGTTCTTTCCCGGCTCCGTGAGAGTTCCGCGGTACTCGCGCATCTCCTCAGCAGACAAATCACAGACATAT
>JAZOAS010000053.1:0-17403 GCA_045595605.1 Eubacteriales bacterium | reverse complement strand
GGGAAAATGCGTAAGCCTCTCTGACGGAAAAAATGAGCTTTTGGCTACTCTCGACTTTGGCCCGAGAATTATAAAGTTCTCTGCTGTCGGTCGTGAAAATATGTTTTTTGAAGACAAGAACGATGTCATAAACGCAGACGCTTTTGTAAAGGAAAGTGCAGAGCTTTTCGGAAGCGATAAAGGCGTATGGCACATCCGCGGCGGTCACCGTCTCTGGATAAGCCCCGAGTTTGTCCCTGAGACCTATTATCCCGACAACGAACCCGTGGCCTACGAGAAGATCGAAAACGGTATCCGTCTTCTTCCCCCGGCACAGAAAGGCACAAACCTTCAGATGTCAATCGAAGTTACTATGCCGGAAGAAAACTGCGTGCATATTATTCACAGCATAAAGAACATCGGTGATAAGAGCACTACTCTCGCTCCCTGGGCGCTCACGGTTCTCTCCCCCGGCGGTACTGAAATCATGCCTGTTCCCGACCGTGAAGAGCTTCTTCTCGAAAATCGCCATTTCGTTTTCTGGGCATACACAAAGATGAACGACTACCGCGTCACCTGGGGCGACAAGTACATCCGTCTCCGTCAGGACCCCGACGCAACTTATAAATTCAAGTTTGGTACACTCTCTCAGCACGGTTGGGCAGCATACTTCAACCACGGTGACTGCTTCGTAAAGTATTTCGATACAACAGAAGACAAACCCCACCCAGACCGCAACTGCAACTTTGAAACCTTTACCGCGGCTCCCATGCTTGAAATGGAGACTATCGGCGAGCTCAAGGAGCTTCTCCCTGGAGAGTCTGTTTCCCACAGCGAATGCTGGAGCTATTATACCGATGTGAAGCTTCCTGAAACCGATGAGGAGACTGACGAGTTCGTCAAAAAATTCGTCGAGTAAATTTCAGGAAAATCATTGACAAAACTAAAACGATTTAGTATAATTCAATTATACTCATTAAAATTACAGTAGGAGGTATATACCATGGCAAGATCAGGTGGTCCCGGATCATTCGTATTCGGCGACGAAGAAAGAAAAGAAGTTATGGAAGTCCTTGACGGAAGATACCTTTTCCGTTACGGCGCAATAGGTGACGAAGGCTACACACATAAGGTTGTAGATTTCGAAGACGAACTCAAGAAGGTTATGGGTGCTAAGTATGCTGTTGCTACAACAAGCGGTACTTGCTCACTTCTCGCTTCTCTTGCAGCTCTCGGAATCGGCGGCGGTGACGAAGTAATCGTTCCGGGTTACACATTCATCGCTTCTATCTCTACAATCATGATGGCTGGTGCTATCCCGGTTCTCGCTGAAATCGACGAGTCTCTCACAATCGACCCGACAAAGATTGAAGCACTCATCACTCCGAAGACAAAGGCTATCCTCCCGGTACATATGCTCGGTAACCCGTGTGACCTCGATGCTATCATGGCTATCGCAAAGAAGCACGGCCTCTATGTTCTCGAGGACTGCTGCCAGGCTGTCGGCGCAAGCTATAAGGGCAAGAGAGTTGGTACTATCGGTAACATCGGTGCTTTCTCACTCAACGTATTCAAGACAATCTCTACCGGTGACGGCGGTGCTGTTATCACAAACGACGAGAACCTCTACGAGAGAGCTTTCGGTTACCATGACCAGGGTCATAAGCCGAACCGTACAGGTGTTGAAGTCGGTAACCGCTCTATCCTCGGTATCAACATGAGAATGAATGAGCTCACAGGTGCTGTTGCTCTTGCTCAGACACGCAAGCTCGACGAAATTCTTGCTACACTCCGTGCTAAGAAGGCAATGCTCAAGGGTCTCCTTGCTGACCTTCCGCACATCTCCTTCAGAAAGATTAACGACGAGGGCGAGTGTGCTACACTCCTTACAATCCTCTTCGATACAAAGGAACTCGCTGAGAAGTTCTGTGAGAAGACAGGCGGCAGACCTATCGCTTACTCCGGCTGGCATGTTTACAACAACATGGAGCAGGTTCTCAACAAGATGATGCCGGCTCCGACAATGAACGTAAACGACAGAGAGTACAAGAAGCATATGCTTCCGCAGACAGATGCTATCCTCGAGCGCGCAGTCAACATCTCCGTTGGTGTTGTTGACAAGGGTCTCGGTTCAGGCTACGGCATCAACATCCTCTCAACTGAGGAAGAAATCAAGGCAGTTGCTGCAAACCTCAGAGAAATCATCCTCAGCCTTTAATTTTAAAAATTAAAATATAAATTACAGGAGGTCAATTATTATGTCAAGATTTAAGTATTCAGTAGGTCCCTGGAACGTTCACGAAGGTGCAGACGCTTACGGCCCGGCCGTTCGCGATTCTATCCCCTTCGAAGAGAAGATCAAAACTTTTAAGGAAATCGGTTTTGACGCTATTCAGTTCCATGATGACGATGCTGTTCCGAACATCAACAACTACACAGAGGCAGAAATCATCGAAGAAGCTAAGAAGGTAAAGGCTCTCCTCGATAAGTACGATCTCGCTGCTGAGTTCGTTGCTCCGCGTCTCTGGTTCGATCCGCACACAACAGACGGCGGCTTCTGCTCAAACAGCGCTGAAGACCGTGAGTATGCAATGTGGAGAGCATACCGCTCAATCGACATCGCTAACGTTCTCGGATGCGATAAGATCGTTCTCTGGCTTGCTCGCGAAGGCACACTCTGCTACGAGAGCAAGAGCCCGGTTGAGTCAACAAAGCGCCTTATCGAAGCTATCGACAAGATGCTCGACTACGACAAGAACATCAAGATCATGATCGAGACAAAGCCGAACGAGCCGATCGACAGAAGCGTTTGCCCGACAATGGGTCACTGCATGGCTATCTCTGCTGCAACTAAGGATCCGTCCCGTGTTGGTGGTCTTCTCGAGTCTGCTCACGCAATGCTCGCTGGCCTTGATCCGGCAAGCGAAATCGGCTTTGCATCAGCTATGGGCAAGCTCTGGGGCGTTCACCTCAACGACCAGAACGGCATCAAGTACGACCAGGACAAGAGCTTCGGTGTTGAGAACCTCCGTGCTGCATTCAACCAGATGAAGGTTCTTATGGAGACAGGTTTTGGTAAGAACGGCGAGTACATCGGCCTTGACGTTAAGGTTATGAGAACTCAGAAGCAGGAAGGCAGCTACCAGCACCTCATCAACAGCCTTAAGATTGCTAAGGCTCTTGAAGCAAAGGCTGAGAAGTTCGATTACGACTATCAGGCAAAGTGTGTTGCAGAGCGCGACTACGAGAAGCTCGAGATGTATGTCATGGAGCTCCTCATGGGCCTCAACTAATCCACCTGCTTTAAAGAATTAAATTCAATTTGAGGGTGGGTTAGAACCCACCCTCTGACTTTTTACAAAGGAGCAAAAAAGTATGAATATTCTCGCTATTGGCGCACATCCGGACGATATCGAAATCAACTGTGCCGGTACTCTTGCTAAGTACGCTGCAGAAGGTCACAAGGTCTTCATCGCTACTGCTACAAACGGCAACATCGGTTCAGCTACACTTCCGAAGGAAGAAATCGGCGCTATCCGTAAGGCAGAAGCTGCTAAGAGCGCTTCTATCATCGGTGCTGAATACATCTGCCTCGACTACGATGATGAGCTCTTCTACGAGGATGTTAATGTCCGCATGAAGTTTATAAACCTCGTTCGTCATTGCAAGGCAGACGTTATCCTCACTCACAACCCGCACGACTACAACCCCGACCACATGCTTACATCAAAAATCATAAACGATATTCAGGTTATGATTCCGATTGCAAAGCTTGAGACAGAAGAACCCCCCTGCCCGACTCTCCCGATTATCTACTACTTCGAGCCGGCAAAGGGTATGGGCTTCATCCCGACTGACTATGTTGACATCACTGACTACTTCGAGACAAAGAAGAAGATGTTCCTTTGCCACGAAAGCCAGCAGCAGTGGATGGCAGACAACTATGCAGGTTTCTCAGCTGAGGATACCTTCACAGAAGATATGACCATCACAGCTAAGTACCGCGGTATGCAGTGTGGCGTTAAGTATGCTGAAGCATTCGTTCGTTGCAACGACGCTTACCGTATGACAGCAGGAAGACTCCTTCCGTAAAGTAAAAATTTAAAGCCGAGTGGGAATTCCACTCGGCTTTTTCTTAACTTTTAACTTTCTCTCAAGGGAAGCCTTTATTCTTCAGTAAGCTTCTGATACATTTTCATAAGCTCCGCAACACATTCGCTCTCGGAGTTGAGTTTGCCCCAGAAGCCGTAAGCCTGCATAACCGCCTTGTCGTTTGCCTGATGCGCGCGTCGAAGCTCAGGTGGCATAGTCAGTTCATCATACAAGTCAGCAAGCGAGCAATCAGGATATAAGGCTCTCGCATCAAGAATCGCCTGCGCCGTCTCTTCAATCTTTTTCTTCTGCTCCTCCGTCGGGCTCGGCCACGGGAAGTTGTTGTAGACAATTGCTAGCGAATAACTGTAGTCACTTTTCATTCTCATTGACACAACTCTCATCCACGCATTATGAACATTAGAAGTCAATATTCCAAAATCATATATCGTACCATTAGGAATCATACTCACTTTATTATTTGCAATCACAGAATCATCAATATATCCTATAGGAATATATCTTCTACGCTCAGAAGAAACCAATGGAACAATTATAGCTGTTTTGGGATTATTTCTATCCCTAAACAGAGACGGAGTATCCGAAAGTATTTGTGCCTGCTTATCGCTACTCGCTAATCTCTCTTCCCTAACTGCTTGTACTCTTTTCATCACCAATGGCATTTTTCTTAACTCGCTAGGCGGACAATCAACTAACCAAAGACAATATCTTTGTATATCATTGATAAACTCTGCCGAACCAATCATTCTTTTAATATACTTTTCTGCTTCTGGTTCTTTCTTGCACAATTCTTCTTTTTCCTCAACACTCAGCATAAGAGGAAGACATTTTACCCCTTTATTCCCCGCAACCATAACATTAACATCGCATATCGGTTTATTTCTTTTTTCTACAAGAATGCTCGGTCCCTCGACTAAATATGGGGAGATGTTATCAACTTCTTTTAGCTGCGAATTACTCGAAAAAAGACTTTTCTTTCTCCTTCTCACTGCGTTAGAAAACCCTATAATAACGCAATGCACCGATGCCTTTTCATTTGCTTCGCTGTTCCACACAAATGTTTTATGAGCAAAATTAATCGTCGTTTCAAAACGATTGATGAGATATTTCCATAATATTGCAGGAACACCACCTTGAGTAATTGAATTTGTAGAAACAAACGCAGCTTCTATCCTTGCATTAGACATATATTGAGATGCCTTAATATACCAACCACCTACATAATCTAGCAATCCAATATCCTTTATTCCTGTATTCAATTCAATCAGGTCTTGGTGTTGATTTTTAGTTTGATATTTCGCCCCCACAAACGGTGGGTTACCCATAATATAGTTGAGTTTATTCTTCGGTACAACCGATTCCCAATCTATACGAAGGGCGTTGCCTTCCACGATGTTTGCATAAGATTTGAGAGGGAGAAAATCAATGCTCATGTGGATAATGTCTTCTGTCTTTTGGAGCATCTGGCTTTCCGCTATCCAAAGAGCAGTTTTTGCGACAGTTACGGCAAAGTCATTTATCTCGATTCCGTAAAACTGCCCGATAGATACTTTTATCACATTATCCATATCAAGAAGCATCTGTCCCTTTGTTTTGACAAGCAAAGCTTCATTTTCGAGTTTGCGAAGCGACATATATGTTTCAGTCAAGAAATTTCCGCTTCCGCAAGCAGGGTCAAGGAAAGTAAGACTTGCAAGCTTGTCCGTAAACTCGTCAAGACAAGCATTTCTTTTTTTATCTACTTTTATTTCTTTTATCGCTTCAAGCTCTTCGCGAAGCTCATCCAAAAACAATGGGTCGATGACCTTATGTATATTTTCTATTGAGGTATAGTGCATACCTCCGCTTCTTCGAGTTTCGGGGTTTAATGTGCTTTCAAAAACCGCACCAAAAATAGTCGGGCTTATTCCGCTCCAGTCGAAATCTTCACTCGCCTTTTCAAGAAGCAAATTTACAATTCTTTCGTTAAACTGCGGTATTTCAATATTCTCATCCGCAAAAAGACCACCGTTAACATACGGAAACGCAAGAAGTTCTGCATCAAGATACTTGTCACGCTCTTCTTCCTTTGTATCAAGAACACGGAAAAGATCAATAAGCGCTCGGCGAACATCTTTTGTTGCTACCGATTTTAAGTAATTATGAAACTTGTTATGTCCGCCGAATATTCCTGCATCCTCTGCATAGAGACAAAAAACGAGTCGAACACAAAGCTGATTTAAGCTCTTAAGCGTTTCTTCACTCTCGGGGTTTATGTACTGCTTTAAAAGCTCATCATATAACACGCCGACAATGTTTCCCGCTTTTATCGAAACTTCCATTTCTTGTTTTATATTTTCATCATTCTTATCAACAAGAAACTGCAGGCGGTAGTAGTCCTTCGCAAAATCTTTCAGCAAAAGACTCTCGGGTTCTCCCGTCGGCTTTTCCATATCATAAATCAAAAACTCTTCAAAATTGCAAGTGATTATCCAACGCGGACGCTGGGAATAAGGAAGGACGGCAGAATATCTCTGTGCCTGCTGAAACGGAGTGAGCAAGCTTCCGTCAGACTGTTTTATCGCTTTTCGCAGGTCTTTTCCTGCTCCTTTTTGCTCAATCAAAACATGAGTATCAGGAATAAACCCATCTATAAAGCTAGTATGGTCAAGGTGAACCTGTTCTTCAAATTTTATATAATGTGCAGGGTTCTCAACTCCGAAAACATTTTCAAGAAGTTCAAGCCAAAAAGGCTGACTTTCTCCCTTTTCATATCCTTTTCCAGTCCAATATTCAGCAAATTTCTTTGCCGCCGATCTCTGTTCTGTATCTCTCATAATTATATCTCCAACATTTATACTCTCTTCTTCACCGAATCGCGGACGATAAGCTGCATCGGGATAGAGTAGCTCTTAACGGGCTTTCCTGCAATCTGACGGCGGAGAAGGTCCATCGCCGCAACGCCCATTTCGGTTTTGTCAATCTTAATCGTCGTGAGGCTTGGCTCAATGTATCGCGCAAGCAGGATATCGTCTATACCTATGAGCGAAACATCGTCGGGAACGGAGAGCTTCATCTCCTTTATGCACTTCATCGCACCTATTGCAAAGCTATCCATCGCGCAGAGGATTGCCGTCGGCGGGTTCTCGCGCGATAAAATTTCCTTCGCCGCGAAATATGCGCTTTCTTCATTATACGCCGTCTGCTCTACAAACTCAGGTAAAACTGCGATTGAGTTCTCAAGCAGTGCATTTGCAAAGCCCTGAAGCGTTTGCTTATAAAAATCAGGGATGATGTTTGATGAGAGAAGAGCTATGTTCTTATGGCCGTTCTCTATAAGATATGTTGTTGCCATGTACGCCGCCTTCGTGTAATCCGCGCTTACGGAAATAAGGGACGAATCGGCATCGTGTGTATCGACCACAACAAACGGAACGCCTGAAGCAATAGCCTTTTTCTTCATTGCGGGAGTAATATCCTGCATGAAAATCATACCGTCGGCATCTCCCGAGTAAACAGCATCGGGAAGCTCGCCGCGTCGAATTTTATTTATAACTATGTTATACCCGTGCTTCGTACCCTGGCTTAAAATTCCGTTCATTATCTCAAAGTAAAACAAATCTTCAAACGGAGAAGAATACGGATTTACTATGAGACTAATGTTGAAGCTTTTATTCAAAACAAGGCGCTTTGAATTGAGACTCGGTTTAAAGCCTGTTTCTTCTATAATCGCCTGAACTTTTTTCCTTGTTTCTTCGCTTACGCCGGGTTTTTCGTTCAAAACAAAAGAGACAGCAGTTACTGAAACCCCCGCCATTTTTGCGATTTCTTTAATCGTCAGCTTCTTCATATTATCACCTTGCAGCTTACTAAAATAAAACTTTTATTTTACTAAATTATACAAGGTTTAGAGACTTTTTTCAAGAGCAATTATTTTGTATCAATACTCTTTCCGAACACAAAAAACCTCTGATACAAAAACTCTAAAACAAAATTAAGTATCATATTCATCGCCGTTACGAGATACTCGTTCCACAAAAGCTTCTCGACAAGATAGTTTCCTCCCACAGTCGTAACCGGAGTGAACACGGCATAGAACAAAAGCATTTTTGCCATTGCTATCGGAATATTGTTTGCAGATTTGAAAGTGAAATTCCGATTCATCGTGAAACACCATATAATTGAGAGCAAAAGCGACGGCAGATAACACGCCCAGTAGTTTAAGTGAAATACCTCATTGAGCAGAGTAAAGCTTACAATCTGAATAATCGCCGCGCTTGCGGAGAAAATCGCAAATTTTATCACCCTTATAATTTCCTTTTTCTTATCCATTTTCCTCTCTCCCGTACATAATAATTTTACTTGTTTTTCCTTGACTATATTTTTCCCATTTGGTATAATTAAATAACTTCTCGAAAGGAAGTTTTGTTTATGGAATTGAAAGCCAGAATTATGGACGAAGCGAGCCTTCATCGCTCGGTCGCCCGCATAACTCACGAAATAATCGAGAAAAACCGCGGTGCCGAAGGCATTTGCCTTCTCGGAGTAAAGCGCCGTGGCATTCCGCTTGCAAAAATGCTTCGCGATAACATCAAAAAATTTGAGGGTGTCGAAGTTCCGCTCGGTCACACCGACATCACCCTTTACCGCGACGACCTTACAGAACCGCTTCCCCTTCCCACTACGGAGGGTTGCGAGATTCCGTGCGATGTCAGTAACTATAACATTATAATAGTTGACGATGTTATATACACAGGTCGCACCGCACGCGCCGCTATCGACTCAGTCTTTCGCTTTGGAAGACCTAAGTCCATACAGCTTGCAGTTTTAATTGACCGCGGTCACCGCGAGCTTCCAATCCGCCCTGACTTTGTCGGCAAGAACATCCCTACCTCAAAAAACGAGCTCGTTGCAGTTCATCTCGACGAAATCGACGGGGAAACCGGAGTCTCACTTTACAGTATTTAAGTCTTCAAAAAACGCCTTATATGCAACACGCATATAAGGCGTTTTCAGTTTTATACTCTGTCTTTGATTTCTTTTGTAATTTTTTCTACAAACGCGTCGAGTGACATCGTCTCATTAGCCGCCGTATCGCGGTAGCGAATTGAAACTGTCTTGTTTTCAACCTCCTGCTGACCGATAATGACCATATACGGAACACGGCCGACAAGCTGAGCCTCGCGAATCATATAACCGATTTTTTCGTTGCGGTTATCCATCTCAACGCGAACACCCGCAGCACGGAGAGCTTCGTAAACTTCGCGACCGTACTCTGCGCTCTTCTCTGAAACGAGGAGAACCTTTGCCTGAGTCGGAGCAAGCCATACCGGGAACTTACCTGCAAAGTGCTCAGTAAGAACGCCGATGAAGCGCTCAATTGAACCGAAGCATACGCGGTGAATCATAATCGGGCGCTGCTTCTCACCGTTTTCGTCGATGTAATCAAGTTCAAAGTTCTGCGGCATCTGGAAGTCGAGCTGGATAGTACCGCACTGCCATGTTCTGCCGATAGAGTCTTCAAGGTGGAAGTCAATCTTCGGTCCGTAGAACGCGCCGTCGCCCTCGTTGATTGTATAAGGAAGTCCGAGCTTTTCGAGAGCGTTCTTGAGGCCCTCTGTTGCTGCCTCCCAGTCCTCATCAGAGCCCATGCTGTCTTCAGGGCGGGTTGAGAGCTCAACTGAGTACTTAAAGCCGAACTTCTCATAAACTTCATTGATAAGGTTTACAACACCGACGATTTCGTCTGTAATCTGCTCACGGCGCATAAAGATATGCGCATCATCCTGAGTGAAGCAACGGACGCGGAAGAGACCGTGGAGCGCGCCGCGGAGCTCGTGGCGGTGGACTATACCAAGCTCACCTGCGCGAATCGGAAGGTCACGGTAGCTATGCGGCTGTGCGCGATAAACCATAACACCACCCGGGCAGTTCATCGGCTTAACGCAGAAAGTCTCCTCGTCAATTGTTGTGGAGTACATATTGTCTTTATAGTGGTCCCAATGTCCGCTTGTCTCCCAGAGATGACGGTTCATAATGAGCGGAGTTGAGATTTCAACATAGTTGTCGCGGGTATGAATCTCGCGCCAGTATTCGATGAGCGAGTTCTTGATCTGCATACCCTTCGGAAGGAAGAACGGGAATCCAGGAGCTTCGTCAGCAAACATAAAGAGACCCATTTCCTTACCTATTCTGCGGTGGTCGCGCTTTTCTGCCTCTTCGAGAAGCTTTAAGTAATCTTCGAGCTCCTGCTGAGATGCAAAGGCGATACCCTTTACACGAGTAAGCATCTTGTTATTGCTGTCATTTTTCCAATAAGCGCCGGACTGGTCAGTAATCTTAAATGCCTTGAGAGCCTTTGTGTAGCAGAGGTGAGGACCGACGCACATATCGATATAATCACCCTGCTGATAGAAGCTTATCTCAGCGTCCTCAGGAAGGTCACCGATATGCTCAACCTTATACTTCTCACCGCGCTCCTCCATAAGAGCGATAGCTTCATCTCTCGGCAAGATAAACGGTTTAATCGGGAGATTTTCCTTAACAATCTTACGCATCTCCTGCTCTATATTTTGCAAATCTTCATCAGTAAGCTTTGCATCGCCAAGGTCAACATCGTAATAAAAACCCTTGTCGGTAGCAGGACCGTAAGCAAAATGCGCCCCGGGATAGAGTCTTGCTATCGCCTGAGCCATAATATGAGCCGCAGAATGGCGAAGGACATGAAGCTCGTCTTCCTTCGGACATTCAGCAACCGTACCGTTACTGTAAATAATTTTCATATCTTATACCCTCTTTCGGATAGTTAATTTTTTACCGATAATACGCCATTATCATTATAATATTGTATAATAAAACAAGGCTTCTTGTCAATGATAAAAAAGAAAAAGTCGGTTTTCTTTACAGAAAACCGACTGGCGCGCTGTGGAGAATTCGAATCCCCGACCTTGTGGTCCGTAGCCACACGCTCTATCCAGCTGAGCTAACAGCGCATATCTTTCTTGACAGCTTAACTATAATACCATAAGAGAAAAGAAAATGCAAGCACTTTTTTCGATTTTTAACAAAAATTTTTCTCCGTTATTTCTATTGTTATTCTTTCATTATATGGTATAATATATTCAGATATATGTAAAAGGCGGAGTCTTCCCCGCCTCACAGGATAGATTGTATGCTGTCAATCACATTTCCTGCGCTTTTGAGTATCTTTCCCGTTTTATGCTTCACACAACTGCAAGCCTTGTTCTTTTTCGGCATTACGGAAAGCGCAAGTGTTCCGCCTACAATCAATCCTGCCGTCATTCCCTTCCAGAAGGGCGTCATCATATAACCACTTCCCTTTCATTAATATTATCTCCAAAACTCCGTAATTTTTCGCGGAAGTTTGTGGAAAAATTTTTACAAGGAGACCTTTCTCATGAAAAAGCTTATTCCTCTGTTTCTCGTTATTGTTCTTACTCTCTGTTCGTGTTTGCCTTCATATTACGAAAATGTTGACGATACTCCAAAAGAAACTCTCCCCGCCCCGCAGAGTGTTGATGAACTTTATTCACTTTACTCCGTTGTTGATTCAGGTATGACAAAAGAAGACCTTGACTCGCGTTTTGGCGAGCCTACTCCGTCATACGATGAATACGGTGAGGTTATTTTCTACACATACTTCAACGAAACAAAATCAGCAGGCGTTTCAGTGGCGTTTGACCCCGATAACAAGGTTTTGTCAAAAACGCTTTACTTCAACACAAAGTGGAATCTCGTCCCCTTCTCAGGCAGATATATAAGCGAAAAAATACCCGAAATTAAAACAGATATGTTCGTAGAAGCCGCGATAGACGAAATGGGCTCAAGACCGCTTGAGCTTTCACACCGCTATGGAAACCAGGGTCCTGAGGACGCTGCAAACATTTATTGCTGGTATAACGAAGACGGCTCAAACTTTATGATTCATACAAAAAACGGTCTTATTGAAAATGTTGCACTTTACCGCAACTGATTTTTTGCGAGGTGAATAATATGAACACATATTTCTGGCTTGCAGCACTCATCATATTTGCACTCGTCGAGGCATTTACGGCAGGACTTGTTTCAATCTGGTTTGCCGTCGGCGCACTCTTTGCACTGATTGCCGCGGCACTTCACGCCGCTCCCTGGCTTCAGATTTCGATTTTTCTTGTCGCGTCAATAATTTCACTTATTCTTACCCGTCGAGCAGTTTCTTCAAAGCTTCTTGCAACAACACCTAC
Organism: Eubacteriales bacterium; assembly: GCA_045595605.1. Classification (GTDB taxonomy): domain Bacteria; phylum Bacillota; class Clostridia; order Oscillospirales; family JAAYXM01; genus SIG480. The sequence goes on along the minus strand of JAZOAS010000053.1, from coordinate 5,089 downwards.
AAATGCGGATATGTTAATCGGCGAGGTCGGTGTCTGCGAAGAAGAAATAAACAATCTCAAGGAATGTGGCTCTGTCAAAATAAAGGGTAAAGTCTGGAGCGCAAAGAGCAAAAACGGCGACATTATCCCGAAGGACAGTGTTGTAAGAGTTCTCGAAATTCAGGGTGTCAAGCTCATAGTTGAGCTTTCACAATAAATTCTCAAAGAAAGGAAAAAGTTTTATGCCTATTATTTTTATTCTCATCATTCTCGCGCTTATCCTTGTAATCTCCAACATCGTTATTGTCCATCAAGCATCAGCAAGAATCGTTGAGCGTCTCGGTGCTTACAAGGCAACCTGGGGTGTCGGTCTTCACATCAAGATTCCGTTTATCGAGCGTGCCCGCGCTCCGATTTCGCTCAAAGAACTTGTTGTTGACTTCCCGCCGCAGCCGGTTATCACAAAGGATAATGTTACTATGCAAATAGATACCGTTGTCTATTTCCAGATAACTGACCCGAAGCTCTATACCTACGGTGTTGAGCATCCTATTTCGGCAATCGAAAACCTCACTGCGACAACTCTCCGTAATATCATCGGTGACCTTGAGCTTGACCAGACTCTCACCTCGCGCGACATCATCAATACGAAGATGCGCACCATCCTCGACGAAGCGACAGACCCGTGGGGAATCAAGGTAAACCGCGTCGAGCTTAAAAACATCATCCCGCCGCGCGAGATTCAGGACGCTATGGAAAAGCAGATGAAGGCAGAGCGCGAACGCCGTCAGGCTATCCTCAAGGCAGAAGGCGTCAAGCAGTCACAGATTCTTGAAGCAGAAGGCGAAAAGCAGGCTCGCATTCTCCGCGCAGATGCTGAGAAGCAGTCAAAGATTTTAGACGCTGAAGGTGAAAAGGAAAAGCAGATTCTTGAGGCTGAAGGTCAGGCAGCAGCTATCCTCAAAACGCAGGAAGCTGTCGCCCGCGCAATCGCTCTTATCAACGAGGCAAACCCGAGCGATTCCGTAATCAAGCTCAAGGCGCTTGAGGCTTTCCAGGCAGTTGCTGACGGCAACGCTACAAAGCTTATCATCCCGTCAGACATCCAGGGCCTCGCGGGGCTTGCAGGCTCTCTCAAAGAAACAATTACAGACAAATAAAAAAGTAAGGGGATAGGGAAAATGAAAAAGATTAAGTTTATCGAAGAATTCAAAGAGTTTATTTCACGCGGAAATGTCCTTGACATGGCAATAGGTGTTGTAGTCGGCGGTGCATTCAAAGGAATCGTTGATTCCCTCGTAAAAGATATCATCATGCCTCTCGTCGGAAAGGTAACCGGCGGTCTTGACTTTTCAAGCCACGCAATCGTTCTTTCAAAGACAGTTGCAGAAGACGGCACAGAGGTCGTAAACGCTCTCTCTTACGGAATGTTTATCAATGCAATAATCAACTTCATTATCATCGCATTCTGCCTCTTCGTTGTTGTGAAAATCATCAACAAATTCCACCGCAAAAAGGAAGAGCCGGCTCCCGAAGCTCCGGCAGTTCCCGAGCCGACCGCAGAAGAAAAGCTCCTCACCGAAATCCGCGACCTTCTCAAAGAGAACGCAAAGGTTTAAAGCTTCCGACACACGCCATACGGCGTGTGTCGTTTTTTGTTGCAAAGCTTTCCCATATGTGGTATAATAGTTTCATCACAAAAAGGCAGAGTAGAAAATATCGGGCCAGTGCCGTGCGAACGGGGAGTTGTCGCGCGGACGAATTACGCAAGAAAATGCGTTACCGTGATATTTTCGCATCCCGCTGCTTGAATAAACGGTTTTACTGTCCTCTTTGTGATAACAAAATCACAAGGAGGCTATTTTTATGAAGGTTCACCTTCTCGACTCAGCAAAGGAGCTTCGCTCCACAAGGTCAATTGTCATGTGTGCAGTGCTCATCGCGCTGTATGTGGCTCTTGATTCAATTTCGGTATTCACACTCTCAACCCAGAAATTCACAGTAGCGTTTATCGCTCTTGCCCTTCTCGGCTCGCGTTTTGGCATAATCCCCGCGTCTCTTGCGGCGTTTGCCTGCGACCTTGTGGGGTATCTCATAAAGCCTATGGGCGCATACCACCCCGGCTTTGCGATATCAAAGATTCTCACCTGCATAATCTTTGCGCTCTTTCTCTACAAGAAAGAAATCAAGCTTTGGAGAATAATCGTATCAAGAACTATCATAAACATTCTTATAAATGTCTTCTTGAACGCATACTGGCTTGCCTCGCTCTATTCTTCAAAGGGATATACCGTAATCCTCGCAGAGCATTTTTATAAGAATATTATCCTTTTGCCGTTTGAGATTGTCATTCTCTGGTTTGTCCTCAAGGCATTTGACAAAATTTCGTTTAACCTTAACAAGAACAGGAGTTGATTATTTTGGACATCATTAAATCCATTATTCTCGGAATCGTCGAAGGTATTACCGAATGGCTCCCCATAAGCAGTACGGGACACATGATTCTCCTAAACGAATTTATGGGGATTGATGAAGCTCACTTTTTCAATTCGCAAATTTTCCTCTATGTCATTCAGCTTGGCGCGATTCTCGCAATAGCGACGCTGTACTTCAGAAAGCTCAACCCCTTTGCTCCTTCAAAGTCTGCCGCGGAAAAGCGCGACACCTGGCAGATGTGGTTTAAAGTCATTGTAGCTTGCATCCCCGCCGCAGTTCTCGGGCTTTTGTTCAACGACGCTATGGACAAAATCTCCACCCCGCTTGTTGTGAGCCTTATGCTCATCATCTACGGTATCGGCTTTTTGTTTTCAGAAAAACTCAGAAAAAATGAGCGCGTAACCGAAATGAATCAGATGACCTACAAAACCGCGTTGTTTATCGGTCTTTTCCAGGTCCTTTCAATCATCCCCGGAACCTCCCGCTCAGGCGCGACGATTCTCGGCGCGATGATTCTCGGTTGCTCACGCTCTTTAAGCGCTGAGTTTTCATTCTTCCTCGCTATCCCCGTTATGTTCGGCGTAAGCTTTTTGAAGATTGTTACAAACGACTATGTCCTCGCAGGTGGCGAATGGCTTCTTTTGATTATCGCTATGGTCGTTGCATACATCGTCTCCCTCGTATCAGTTAAGTTCCTCACAAGCTATGTAAAGCGTCACGACTTCAAAGCCTTTGGCTGGTACCGAATCGTCCTCGGTATCGCAGTTATTGCATATTTCCTTATTTTCTGATTTGAACCCAAAACAGCACCACGAAAGAATTTTCGCGGTGCTGTTTTCACATCTTTTCCTTTTCAATAATATACTGTAGCGGAGTCAAAAAAACAGACCTGCGCAGGAAAGGATGAACCTTATATGAAAGAGAAACTCGATTTTGCCATTGTCGGAGGAGATTCGCGCCATGTTCGCCTCGCCGAGGCGCTTTCCTCAGACGGCCACCGTGTTTTTGTTTATGCACTCGAAAACGCGGTCTTTTCGGATGAAATAATACGCGGAAAAGATATTTCAACTCTCTCAAAGAGTGTTGACTGTGTTGTTCTCCCGATTCCGATAAAAGATAAGAACGGATTTTTAAATGCTCCGTTTTCAGAGACAGAATATGATATAAACTCTCTTTTTTCAATTTTTCCCACAGGGCAAACCGTTATCGGCGGAAAGATAAGCAATGATATGTTCGAGACCGCAGGCAGATGTGGCATCCGGCTTTTTGACTGTCTTGAGCGCGAGGATTTTACGGTTATGAATTCCGTTCCGACTGCCGAGGGCGCAATTGCCGTTGCAATGCAGATGCGCGAAACGACACTTAACGGTTCAAGCTGTCTTGTCCTCGGTTTCGGTCATATTGGAAAGCTTCTTTCCGCATATCTTCACGGGCTCGGTGCAAAGGTTACCGCCTCAGCGCGAAAGCCCGGTGATCTCGCCTGGATATCCGCATACGGTTATAATCCGATAAAGACCTGCGACATAAAAAACCGCCTTTCCGAGTTTGATATAATTTTCAACACCATACCGGCAAAAGTTCTCGATAAGGAAGCCCTTTTATGTGTGAAACAAAGCGCTTTTATCTGCGACCTTGCTTCGCGCCCGGGTGGCGTCGATTTTGGCTTTGCAGATGAGCTCGGTCTTTTGACCTCTCACGCGCTCTCGCTTCCCGGGAAAGTAGCTCCGGCTACCGCAGCCGAAACCCTTCGCAGTACTGTTTATAATATTCTCGACGAATGGGGGAAATAGTCAATGGATACTATCGCGGTCGGCTTTGCGCTGTGCGGGTCGTTCTGCACATTCAAGAAAGTCGTTCCACAAATAAAAAAACTTAAGGACGCGGGTTTTGATGTTGTTCCGATAATGTCGGAGATTGCATACAATACTGACACCCGTTTTGGAAAAGCTTCGGATTTTATTGCTGAAATCGAAGAGATAACCGCCAAGAAAATCATCCATACCATTCCGGATGCCGAGCCTATCGGACCAAAAAAGCTCCTCGATGCGCTAATAATTGCGCCTTGTACAGGAAACACGATAGCGAAGCTCGCTTGCGGAATATGCGATACATCAGCAACGATGGCAGCAAAAGCACATCTCAGAAACGGCCGTCCTCTTATTATAGCCGTATCCACAAACGACGGTCTTACTACAAACCTCAAAAACATCGGCATCCTTTCGGCGTCCAAAAACATCTACTTCGTTCCCTACGGTCAGGACGACGCTTTCGGAAAGCCGAATTCGCTTGTAGCGGATATGACAAAGATTGAAGAAACTTTAAAAGAGGCGCTTTTAAAATCACAGATACAGCCTGTTTTAAAATAGAAAAAAGCCACCCAAAGGGTGGCTTTTAATTTATTATCTTACACGCCCCAGACAATCCAGGTATATACAGCGCCTGAAACAACTGCGGCGATTGTGAACGGAACACCAATCTTCAAGAAGTCGCGTGTTTTGACCTCTTCACCGTTCTTACGGAGAATACCGATAGCGGCGATATTTGCCGATGCACCAATCGGAGTGAGGTTTCCGCCAAGCGTTGCACCGATGAGAAGACCGAAGTAGAATACATTCGGGTCAACCCCCGCACCACCGTTCATTTTAGCCGCGATACCTGCAACGACAGGAAGCAT
>JAZOAS010000052.1:0-19202 GCA_045595605.1 Eubacteriales bacterium | reverse complement strand
CTTTTGAAAGAAGCTTTCCAAGCTCTTCAATCGCCGTGATTTCAGCACGGTTGAGGGATGAGTTGCTTCCGCCTGCGAGCATATCCGAGGTCGCCTCGTCCTTTGCAAACGGCTCATCCACATCAAGGTATGTAACGGAGAACTTCTCGCCGTCGCGGGCAGATATCATATCCCCGCGGGACTTCGGCTCGTAAACAATAATCGCCTTTTTCTCGCCGTAGAGCTTCTTATACTGAAGTGTCGGGGAGAAAAGCTCATAAAGCTTTTCCGCTGCAACTTCTTCGGAGATTATGCCGTCGGGAGACTCAACCTTGTCGGACATATCAAAATTGACATACATCCTTATAATCTCGCCGCTTGCTTTATCAAGAGAAAGGCTTACCTCGTTACCATATACGGGAACCCCCGAAAGCTCTCTTGAAAACGCGACTCTCACGATATGGGAAGAGCCGTTTATTGAGACCTCTCCGTCGAAGTTGAGCTCTTTTGAATATTTGGGGTTGACCTTCTTCATGAAGCTTTCTGCAAGCTCGAGATATTTCTCGCGGTCAAACGCCGCAGAGATGAAGTCGGAATCACTTCCTGCCATTGATGCCTCATAAGAAATTATCTCGCCCGAGGAGAGGATTTCGCAGTAAATTCTTTCCTTTCCCTCAGGAACGCTCCACATAAGAGAATATACGGTCTCACCGTAATATTCGCCCTTGGAGTTTTCAAACTCTGTATATTTTTCTGGAATGGAAAGGACACCTTTTGCAAACTTCACAAGCGAAGTCAGCTCGCTATCTGTCGCAAAAACCGATGGGACGAGCGATACCAGAAGCACCGCGCACAATAAAACCGATATAATTCTTTTCATAGTCTGACACTCCTTTCATCTACCTTTTAGATAGATTTTCCAGTAAAAAAGTTTTACATTTCCGATAAAACACCGATAATTTCTTCGGCAGAGGCAATTCCTTCGCTTGCTGTTGTTGCCGCACCTGCCGCCATAGCAAGGGATAGCGCAAACTCAGGACCTTTTTCATACCCCGCAACAAAGCCCGCAAGGCACGAATCCCCCGCGCCAACCGTACTTTTCACTTCAATTTGCGGTGCGCGCATACGGTAAACCTTACCGTCATCCGAAAGAAGTATTGCGCCGTCTCCCCCGAGCGACACGAGGACATTTTCTGCGCCAAGCTCTTTAAGCTTTCCCGCGCATCTTACAACGGTTTCATCCGAAGTGTCCTCTTCCCCAAAAAGTGCAAGAAGCTCTTCCCTGTTCGGCTTTATGAGAAACGCGCCCTTCTCAGTTGCATAGAGAAGGTCGTCCCCCTCCATATCCGCAATTAGGCGGGTATGCGATACGGTATCAATTATACCACGAAGAAGATTTCCGCTTTCGCTCATAGCACTTTTGCCAGAAACGATGACCGTGTCCTCACTGCTAAGCGCTGAAAGCTTTAAAAGAAGCTTTTTTTCTTCCTCGAGGCGCACAAGCGGACCGCTTCCGTTGATTGCCGTCTCGCTGTCGGATATGATTTTTACATTTATTCTTGAGTCCTCAGCAATTTCACAGAAGTCGCACTCTATCCCCGCGCGATGAGCGAGGCGGATAATCTCACGCCCCGAAAAACCGCCCGCGAAACCGAGCGCGCGGTTCTCAACGCCGAGAGAAGAAAGCACTGACGAGACATTCAGTCCCTTCCCCCCGAAATTTGCAATTTCCTTTTCACTTCTGTTGATTTTACCGTCCGAAAAACTTTTCGGATACATGAGATAATCGATTGACGGGTTTAATGTGATTGTGTATATCATTTCAAGCACCCCTTTTGTTGATTTCATTCTAACACAGCCACCCCGCTTTTTCAAGGTTTCGGCTGGACAGGCTTTCGCGTTTGTGCTATAATCTCCCTTGAAAGGAAGTGTAATATAATGGAAAGATATGCATGGAAAGCATTTATAAGAGAGGGCTGTGTTGATGAGTACATCCGCCGCCATGACGAAATCTGGCCTGAGATGAAAGAGGTTCTCAAGGAAGCAGGCATCTGCAACTATTCTATCTGGAATACGGGCAACGAGCTTTTCGGATACTACGAATGCGAAAAGGGCGGAGAGTATTCTTCTAAAGTTCAGGCAGAGAGCGAAGTCGTTGCAAGATGGAACGAATATATGAAGGATGTCATGATTATGGAGCCCGACCCTGAGACAGGCGCGCAGCCGAAGCTTCGCGAGGTTTTCAGACTCGACTAATTTTCCCTTTTGAAGTATAAATCATAAGTTTTTTTAAAAAACAGTTGAAAAAACTTACAACCCGTGGTAAAATATACTGTACTTATTATGATAATAGTGCCGTGATGTCACGGCGTATTTTTCGGAGGTGTTTATTTTGAGACTTGCACTTGCTATTGCTCAGCTCGTTCTTGCTGTTGCTCTTGTAGTTGTTGTTCTTCTTCAGCAGAGCCGCCGCGCGGGACTTTCAGGTACTATTTCCGGTGCTGCGGAGACTTTCTTCTCCAAGAACAAGTCAAAGAACTTTGACTCTCTTCTCGTGAAGCTTACAGCAGTTGTTGCAACAGTATTCATTATTGTTACTCTCGTTCTCAACTTCGGCTTCATCGCATAAGCACAGTTCAAAAATTGAGTGCGCAGAGCTTGAGCTTTGCGCACTATGTTTTTATTTATTCTATTTTCTAAAGGGGCCTTTACTTTGACTAATCCTAACATAAGAAACATTGCTATCATCGCCCATGTTGACCACGGCAAAACAACGCTTGTTGACGAAATGTTAAAACAAAGCGGTACTTTCCGCGAGAATCAGGTTGTTGCAGAGCGCGTTATGGACTCAAACGACATCGAGCGCGAGCGCGGTATAACAATCCTTGCAAAGAACACCTCTATCCGCTACCGCGACATAAAAATCAATGTCATCGACACTCCGGGACACGCCGACTTCGGCGGCGAGGTTGAGCGCGTTCTCAAGATGGTTGACGGCGTTATCCTCCTCGTTGACGCAGCTGAGGGTCCGATGCCTCAGACCCGTTTTGTTCTTCAGAAGGCGCTTTCTCTCGGTCACCGCGTTATAATCGCTATCAACAAAATTGACCGTCCGGATGCAAGACTTGACGAAATTGAAGACGAGGTTTTAGAGCTCTTTATGGACCTCGAGGCAAGCGACGACCAGCTCGACTCGCCTTTCCTCTTCTGCTCTGCCCGCGCGGGCACTGCAAGCGAAGACCCGCTCGAGGAAGGGTCTGACCTCCGTCCGCTTCTCGATAAGATTATTGACTACATCCCGGCACCAAAAGCCGAAAAGGATGAGCCGATGAGAATGCTTGTTTCCTCAATTGACTATAATGACTATGTCGGCCGTATCGCTATCGGCAGAATCGAGTCCGGCGTTATCCGTCAGAATCAGGATGTAATCGTCTGCGATTACCACGGTCTCCGCGAGCCGAAAAAGGCGCGCATCACAGCGATGTATCAGTTTGAGGGACTTGAGCGAGTTCCCGTTACCGAGGCAAGCGCAGGAAACATCATCTGCCTTTCGGGTATTTCCGAAATAACAATCGGCGATACGATATGCGCCGTCGAAAACCCCGAACCGCTTCCGTTTGTAAAAATTTCTGAACCGACGGTTGAAATGACCTTCTCTGTCAACGACTCTCCCTTTGCAGGTCGTGAGGGTAAGTTTGTCACAACAAGAAACATCAAGGACCGCCTCGAGCGCGAGCTTCTTAAGGATGTTTCGCTCAAAGTCACTCAGGCAAGCGACTCTTCAGATTCGTTTATCGTATCGGGCAGAGGTGAGATGCACCTCTCCATCCTCATTGAAAATATGCGCCGTGAGGGCTATGAGTTCCAGGTAAGCACTCCGCGCGTTCTCCTCCGCGAGATTGACGGTGTTGTCTGCGAGCCTATGGAAGAGCTTGTCATCGATGTTCCCGAGGAATCTGTCGGCGCGGTTATCGAAAAGCTCGGTTCTCGCAAAGGTGAGATGACAAAAATGGCACAGGTCGGAAGCCGTATGAGAATTGAATTCATAATTCCTGCCCGCGGTCTCTTCGGTTACAGAAACGAATTCCTTACCGACACAAAGGGCGAGGGTATCTTAAACTCAATCTTCCACGGCTACGCTCCCTCAAAGGGCGACATTCCCCGCCGTGCGACAGGCTCTCTCATCGCATACGAAACGGGCGAGGCCGTTGGCTACGGTATCTTCAATGTTCAGGACCGTGGAGCTATGTTCGTCTCCCCGGGTGACGCGGTCTATGCGGGAATGATTGTCGGCGTTTCGTCAAAGGCTGACGATATCGTCGTCAATGTCTGCAAGAAAAAACAGCTCACAAATATGCGCGCCTCGGGAAGCGACGATGCGCTCCGACTCATTCCGCCGAGAAACTTAAGTCTTGAACAGATGCTTGAATTTCTCGCTGATGACGAGCTTCTTGAGGTCACTCCAAAATCGCTTCGCATGAGGAAAAGACTTCTCGACCACAGCGCAAGAATGAAGCTTTTAAAAGGCAAACAGCAATAAAACAAAGCCCCTTGCTTACAAGGGGCTTTTCTTGAATGAAGGTGACTTTATGAAACACGGTTTTTCTTACAACGAAACAAACGGGCTTCTTACCCTTTCCGTTCCGTCTTTTGACGAAACGGGGATTTGCCTTACCGCTTTCACGACAAGAAAGGGCGGGGTTTCAAAACCGCCGATTGATACGATGAACCTCGGTTTTGGCAGGGGTGATGACAGAGAGTCCGTTCTTCGAAACTACGAAATTCTCGGAGAAACTCTTTCCTTTCCGCACGAAAAAATCATAGCCTTCACTCAGGTTCATAAAAACGATGTCTGTGTTGCAACGCTCTCTGATGCAGGTGAAGCTTATCTGCCCGACAAGCGCGAGTTTGATGCAATTATCACAAATATCAAAAACCTTCCGCTTGCAACCTACCACGCAGACTGCGTTCCGATTTTTCTTCTTGACCCGATTCTCGGTGTGTGCGGAGTTGCTCACGCGGGCTGGCGCGGGTGCGCGCTCAATGTCCCCGCTGTGACAGTTTCCAAAATGAAGGACGCCTTCGGCGTTGACCCGAAAAATGTCATCGCTGCGATAGGCCCGTCTATCGCTAAGTGCTGTTTTGAGTGCGGCCCTGAGGTGCGCGATGCTATGATGAACAGCTACGGCGAAAATGCAACGCCGTATATAACTGACGATAAGAACGGAAAATTCCACATTGACCTTGCAGGGCTCTGTGCAGAATCGCTCATCAGCGCAGGGGTACAGGATGAAAACATAACTCTCTCTGACGAGTGCACCTTCTGCAAATCGGACATTTTCTGGTCGCACCGTGCAACCGGCGGTATCCGCGGTGCCATGGCGGCGATTATTATGCTTCAGGAGGAAATATGACAGTGAAAAGACTTTTACCGCTTTTTCTTATGCTCGCCCTTCTCTTTTCCGCCTGCAATATTGCGGAAATAGATGAGATTGACAGAGAAACTTTGTCTGCAGACGCACCGCAGCCTGACAACTCCTCCTTCGGAGTTGCTTTCGCATCAAACGAAAGCGCAGACCCTTACACTACAACAAACAAGCTCAATTCCGAGCTCATCAGACTTATTACGGAGCCACTTTTTTCCGTATCTGCCGATTTCGAAGCGCGACCTGAGCTTTGCTCCGAGTACACCTACTCTGATAAGACATATGTCTTTACCATAAAAAAGGGCGTTACCTTCTCTGACGGAAGCCCGCTTACCGCAGATGATGTTGCCGCCTCCCTCCGCGCTGCAACGGAGAGCAGTTCGTTCTATTCAAACACACTCTCAATAATCGAGAGCATCTCCTCTTCAAAAAAAGCGGGAACGGTCACCGTCCGTCTCAAATATGACAACGCGCGCTTTACGCGCCTTCTTGATATTCCGATAATAAAAGAAGGAACGCGCGGTGAGATGCTCCCTGTCGGCACGGGGCTTTTCGCACCGAAGGACGACTTTTCCTCCCTCGTGAAGCGCGAGAGCCACCACAGCGGAAGAACTACCCCGTATTCCGTCATATCCCTCACCGATGTTGCAAGCACGGATGAGCTTCTGTTTGAGTTTGACAACCACACTGTCTCACTTCTCACAAGCGACCCGACAGCTTCTTCTCCGCTCACACCCCTCAGCGCATCGGAAATTACCAATATCTGCACAACCCGCCTCCACTATCTCGGCTTCAATATGAGAAAAGCAGTTTTCGCAGACCCCGCTCTCCGACTTTCAATAGCGCGAGCTATTGACCGCGAGAGCATCGCAAAGAACGACTTTGCAATGATGGGAACTCCCTCCGCACTCCCTCTTCACCCGTTCTCCTCGTCATTCCCGTCAGAGATAGCAGGTAACCTTACTTATGACGGAAATCTCCGCATAGAGCTTTCAGAGCCGCTTGAGATTTTAGTAAACGCCGAAACCTCAGGTAAGCTTGCTGTCTGCAAGCGAATCTCCGAAACGCTCACGCGCCTCGGTGCACCGTGCACCGTCCGTGCACTCCCCTTCAACGAATATGTATCCGCGCTTTCAAGAGGAGATTTTGACCTATACTACAGTGAGGTTTCGCTCGGAGCTGACTTTGACCTTACACGGCTCTTGCAAGGCCCTCTCAACTACGGCGCTTTCTACGATTCGGAGCTTCTCGCCCTGCATTCCGCATACCTCGCAGGTGACGAAGCAAGGGATGACTTCTTCCGTCTTTTCTGCAAAAAGCTTCCGTTCATCCCCATTATGTTCAAGAATACCGCAATGTACACCCAACCGGGCTTTTTTGAAAAATCATCCCCTACCCCGCAAAACACATATAATGACTTTTTCGATTGGAAGCCTGTAAATTATAATTAAATCCTTTCATAACAGAATATAAAAGCCCACCCCCGTCATAATCTGTATGACGGGGGTGTCTTCATGCTTATTTCAAAAATCAGCCGCGAGTCGGTTTTCAGAAATCTTTTATTTCTTACAATTTCGAATGTCCTTCTTCAGCTTCTCGGTTTTTTGTATCGCGTGCTTTTAAGCCGTCTTACCGGTGCTGAAGGAATGGGGCTGTATCAGCTTGTAATGCCTTTTTATTCCCTTCTTTCTTCTCTTACTCTCACAGGGCTTACGGTTGCTGTCTCCCGCACCTCTGCCGCATGCTTCGGTCTTGGTGACAGGCTTGGCGCAAGAGCCACGGTCGGGCGCGCTTTCCGTCTTTTTTCTTTTCTTCTTATTATCTGCGGAATACTTACATTTTTCTTCCGCAAGATAATCTGCGGAAGTTTTCTCGGAGATATCAGACTTCTCTACTCGCTCCCGTTCCTTTTTATCTGTCTCTTTCTGACGGGCTTTGAAAACATTCTCAAAAACTATTTTTACGGTGTGGATAAGGTTTCTCCACAGATAACAAGTGAGCTTTCAGAACAGGTTATCCGAGCTGTTTCAGTCTGCGCGCTCCTTGTTTTCTTCCATCCCGAAAACCCGGTTTTTGCAGTTGGGCTTATCATCCTCGGTATGATAATAAGCGAGCTTTCAAGCGCGCTTATTCTGCATATATTCTTCCGTTTTGATAAAAAGGGGCTCTCAAAAGCAAGAGCAAAACCACCGACAAGCCGCGAGCTTTTTTCTATTGCGCTTCCCGTTTCTGCCTCTGCGGGAATTAATAATCTTCTCGCTTTCTTGAATTCTGCACTCATCCCGCAACGGCTCTGCGCTGCGGGTCTTACCCGCGCCGCCGCGACAGAAAGCTTCGGAATAGTTTTCGGAATGGCCATGCCACTTCTCTCTTTTCCCATAGCTTTCATCGCGTCGCTTACCTCCGTTATGGTGCCGCGCCTATCCTCCGCAAGAGCGAAAACAGATTTTTCCGACATGAGGCGAAAAGCCGCAAAGACAATCCACTCAACGAGTCTTCTCGCAATGCCGCTTATGGCCGTTCTGATTCCGCTCGCCCGACCTCTCATCACACTTATCTTTTCTCACGATACTCCGCCTTATCTCATCTTCCCACTGTGCATCTCAACACTTATTTCGTATTATGAGATGTCACTCGGCGCACTTTTAAACGCTATCGGAAAGCAGAAGATATCAGCTTTCTACATAATAATCGGCGGGGTTATTCAGCTCATTTTCACATGGCTTGTTGGAATTCCCGAACTCGGACTCGTGGCCTTTGCGATTGGGGGAGTCGCCTCGGGCGCCGTATGCGCCATTTTGCAGTTTATCTGCCTCTGTCGGACGATTTCCCTTGTCCCACGGTTTTCAAACTGGTTCTTATCACCGCTCCTTGCCGCAACTCTCTCAGCACTTCTCACAAGAATTATATACATGCTCTCGGGTGGACTTTTCATTTCTGCCACTTGCGGAATAGCAGTTTACTGCATATCACTCTCGGCTCTCGGCACGAATCCGATAAGATATATAAAAACGCTCATTCCGAAGAATGAGCGTTAGAGGTTCTACTTTCCGCAGCAGCCGCGGGACGGCTTTTCACAAGAAGTGTCGCTTATGCTCTCGCGCGCTGAGGGCGGGAAAAATTCGTTCACGGGGAACTTGATTTTTCTGAAGAGGTCGCAGGGTCTGTCCTCACTTGAGCCTACGCACTCCTTTTCGGGCATACAGAAATCATACGCCGGAATGAGAAGCTGGGAATCGCGCTCAAGACGGACAATCGAGAACTGGCCGAGAGTTACGAGAAGATTCTTGCAACCGCCGTTTGTGATGAGCTCATCGTCGAAAATGTCGCGTACACAATTCGGCACATCGCAGAGCTCGTCGCAGTCACACTCGCACTCGGGAAGAGTACATACTCTTCTTGCCTCGCAAAGCTCTGCACTGAGGAAAATCGGGTCAACCGCCTCGACAAACGCCTGAGGCATATTATCTGCACACTTGTCGCACGGTGAAAGGCGGGAATTGAAAATCTTTACATCGCCCTCTGAACCGAAGAGGATGACGCGCTTATCGTAAATTGCAAGACCCTTGATCTTCTGAGTCTTTCCTGCACAGGAGCAAACCTCAACCGTGATTTCATAGAAGAATTTGATATCAACAGTATAGAAGCCTCTGTTGAAGGTGACCTCGTGCACATCTATGTTCGTCCAGAGAAGCTTTGCTTCCCGCGGTTTCACGCTTGTTGCACAGTCTAAAATCTCCTGAGAACAGCGAGTCGGATAAACTCTTATGTTCTCGATGCATTCCTTATCCCTGCACGAATCATAGATTCTTTTTGTATGGATACACACAGCCTCTTTTACACACGGAGCATTTCCGTGAATCGGGCCGGGTAATACCTTATCAGGCATTTTCTTTACCTCCCGTAATGATGTTTTGAAGTTTTCCTTCACTACATATTATGCGGAGGTAAAGTTTAGGTGAAAATCAGTTTACTTTTTTCTTTTTAAGAAGGCATATTACAAAAAGCAAAAGCGGAATAATTATATTCAAAGCCAAAATTATCCCCGCAGCACTTTTCCACTCAAGAAGAGTACGAAGAGACGATACATCCTTATATATAATCTGAGTTGACGCGGCACAAATAAGCGCAAGCGGGATATGCACGCCGTATTTCTTTTCGGTATCAAAAATCTCTCCGAGCATATCATCACAGAAAAGGAGACATACCGAACATTTAAAATACAGACACAGTACCATTGCAATACACGCAAAAATCTCGGTATGCTGTATAAATCCCCCCACAGCGTGAAGCGACATCGCCGTATATATGGGGTAAAAATCGACTTTTGCCGTTCCTTCGCCAAGAGTTGAAACGGTTATCGAAGAAAGAATCGCAAGCACTGCTCCCACAACAGAAACGGAGAAGAGCGCATATTTTCTCCGCGTTTTTCTCTCCGACATCCGCGTATAAATTGCCATAAACGCGGGGATGTATCCAAACCTGTTGAGAAAAACCTCTCCCGCGCCCGAGAGAAGCTTTGAAAAACCCTCTCCCTGCGGCAGGATAAGGCTCTTTTCCACCTGCGGTACACCTGAAATAAGAAAAAACACGAAGACCGCAAAAACGAAAACAAAGAGAAGCCGCGCTGAACCCGAAATTGATTCCGCCCCGCGCGAGAGAGAAAACGCGGAAACGATAATTAAAAGAAGCGGAATTATTATCTGCGGTGTCTGCGGAAGCGCGGTGAGACGCACAAACCGTGAAAAAACCGTCAGCGATACAACGCAGGAAAGAAGCGTAAGGGCAACAAAAACAAATCCGATTGCGGAGCCGGTTTTCTTTCCCGCAAGGCTTTTAATCACACCGTAAAACGATTTCTCCGAAAAAGCATCACACACAAAACTCAAGAAAAACACAACGAGAAGCGCAAGTATTGACGCGATAATATCCGATACCCAAACCCAGCTACCCGCGTCACTTCCCGGCATTACGGAAAACGCATTTGTCATAGCCGAAAGCGCAATCAGAAGGGCTCCCGCTCCATTTGAAATTTTACCTTTCTCCATACGCTACCTCATAAAAATCGAGACCATTCCCGAGAGAGACGCTCCGATATGGTCTCCCTTGGCAAACTCCCCCGCAACATACGCAAGCACAAGTGACAGCAAAGAAAGTACTCCAAAGAGCACCTTCTCCCTCCCCTCGCGTTTTAAAAAGCCCCGAATGAGGAAAGCCATATATATCACCACAAGAAGAAGCCCCACTTTATCCTCTCCCTCCGAGAACATCGCTTATTGTAACTTTTATATCAAACTCCATTTCGGGAACAGTTTTCATCCCCTTTAGCATAAAAACATTCCCAAAATCACGCTCTTTTGCGAGCGAAATCAGCTTTTTATACCCGTTTTCAAGAAAAAGTTTTGCCGCCGAACTCATCTCTGAATCACTCGCATTACCTCGCATCTCTGCAGGCGAGAGGGTTATCTCCTGCTCAATCAAAAAACCCGCGTCAATTTCTTTCACATTCAGGTTATTTGCAAGAATCTCAAACGAAACCTCAGCATTCTCCGTTTTAATTTCAGGAAGATAACCACCCGCTGTTCTGTCCGTCAGAAGTGACAAAAAAAGAAATTCATTCTCAGAAAGATACCCCGCAAGTCCCGCTTCTGAAATAACCGCGCCACCGGAAAGCGCAAGACCGCCGTCTTTTCTCTCAACCGACGGAATCACGCACGCGCCATACAGCTCGCGTTCACGGAGAAGGCGCCATAATGGAACTGCCTTGAAACGCCTTGAGTTTCCCTCATTGACAAAAACAGAAAGCGTTTCTGCGCTACCCTCGCCCATTTTCTCTATAACCTCTTTTGCCGTCACATTCTTTGTGGCAACGGGTATTATATCGAGATATACATCCCGCGCTCTCAAAACGGCGTCGACCGTACCGTCGAATGAACTCTCAAGAGCCTCTTCTCCAAAGACGATGCTCTCGGCGTGACCCCAGTACAGCTTTTTATCAAGACTTCCCGACAGCTCCCGTACCGCTTCGAAAAAGCTTTTTCCGCGAGAGTGAAAGATGCCTTTCTCTTCCCCTTCGCAGAGAACACTTACAAAAACCTCGTCATTTTGAAAATCAACACCCGCATGACTTACAAGCTCCTGCATATTGAGCTCGTTGTAGTCAGCACATCCCGAAAGTAAAAGGCACAGAAAAAACGGTATCAGAAAAAGCTTTTTCACTTTAAAATTTCCTCCTGAAGCGGGTTCGGTTTCGCGTCTGTATTGCATATGGGCGCGTTATCATTTTCCACCACGGACTTCGGACAAAGACATCCTTTGCACCCAGTTTTGTCCGCGGAATGACATACGATGTAAACGGTACTCCGAAGGATGAGAGAGATGAGATGTACGCGCAAAACGCCACAACGCCGATGGCATAGCCGTATATTCCGAGCGTTGCGGAAAGGATGAGAAACGAAAGGCGCATCAGAAAGCTCGCACTCTCGAGTTTCGGAGTCAGAAATGATGCAATTTCGCACACCGCAACAATTATTATCATCTCGGCAGAAACTATATTCGCGGAAACGATGCTCTGACCCAGAACTATCGCGCCGACCGTGCTCACCGTCACGCCGATTGCCTTTGGAAGCCTTACCCCCGCCTCGCGCAGAAGGTCAAAAAGTATGAGAAGAATAAACATCTCCACCGCGGCGGGAAAAGGAACTGATGCGCGCGAGGCGGCGATGCTTGCAAGAAGGTTATGAGGCAGCATCTCCTTATGGTATGATATGAGCGCGACATAAATTCCCGGAAGGCTCACCGCGATAAAAAAAGCGAAAAAGCGGAGCACTCTCACAAAGCTTGCAAAGTAAAAGCTCTCGTAATAGTCTTCGTTTGCCTGAAAGTTCTCAAGAAACAAAAACGGCGCTGTCAGCGCAAAAGGCGTTCCGTCAACAAGAAGCGCACATCTTCCCTCAAAGAGCTTTGCCGCGACAACATCAGGTCTCTCAGTCTTTCCCATTGTACCGAGAAACGATGCGGGCGCATCTGAAATCAGCTCCTCGACATAGTTGACATCAAGAATTGAGTCAATCTCAAACGAAGCAAGGCGCGATATCACCTCGGCAAGAAGGCTCTCCTTGCACAACCCGTCGATATAACACAGGCAGACGCGCGTACGGCTGACCTTTCCCACCTCGAAAAAACGGAATTTGAGCCTCGGGTTTTTGACCTTACGGCGAAGAAGAGAAGCATTTGTCACTATAAGCTCGGTAAAGCCCTCCTTCGGGCCATTTACCGCGTCCTCGGTTTCGGGAACGCCGATACTCCTTATAGAATACTTTTTCGAGTTTGCTACGATACATTCGCGGCATGTGTCGATGAGCACAACCGTATCTCCGATTAGGATTGCACTTATCGCGTCGTATGGCTTGTCCTTCGTTTTTACCTCGTCCGTACTCACGACACGCTTTGCAAGCTCGGCGGATAAATCCTCGCCGAGAGAAAAGTCGCGCGGGGTGAAGGTGAGAAGCGGTTTCACGACATTCTGGTCAATTACTATGTTGTTTACTAAAAGCTCCGTAAATATTACGCAACCGCGCACTTTTTTATCATGGATATTCTCAAACTCACGGAAAATAACCGTCTCGTCATTCCCGAGAATCGATTTCATTATTTTCATGTCTTCTTCCAAAGCACCCGTAAAGGTAATCTCGCGAAATTCTCTATCGCTCATTTTCATTTAAATCACCGTGGATATTTTCCCCGCAAATGGAACATTTATTCTGCAAGAAGAGAGAATAAAACATTTTTCTTGATTATACTGCCATTTTGTGTTAAAATATTTGGATAGGAGATGTTTTTATGAAATTTACGATCGACCACGATTACCATATACATACAACTGTTTCGGGCTGCTGTCATGACGAAAACCAGACTCCCGCAAACATTTTAAAGCTTGCAGAGGACAAGGGCATTAAGAAAATAGTTCTCGCAAATCACCTTTGGGATGAATCGAGCATTGGTGACGAGAGACGCTGCTGGAGGCAGTACGAGTCCTCCTCGCTCAAATCCCTCAAAACAGACCTTCCTCTCCCGAAGAGCGATAAGGTTGAAATCATTTTCGGCTGCGAAGGCGATATGGACGAAAACTACAACATCGGCATTCATCCCGATAATTACGACCTTTTCGGTTTCATTGTCGTATCCACAACTCATATGCATTTCTGGTACGGCGATACCGTTACTCTTCCTGAGCGCTCAAAGCTTTATGTCAAGCGTTTTGAAAAGCTCCTTGAGAGCGACCTTCCGTTTGAAAGAGTCGGCCTTGCTCACCTCGGTTGCCGTTTTCTTGCAAACACCTCGCCGACATCATTCCTCGATGTTTTAGACGCTATCCCCGACAGCGAGTTTTACGAGCTCTTCCGCGGTGCAAAGGAGAAGGGTATCGGAATTGAAATCAATGTAAAGGTTCCGGATGAAGAGAGCTTTAAGAGAATTATGCGCCCGCACTTTATCGCAAAGGACTGCGGATGCAAGTTCTATGTCGGAAGCGACTCCCACTCTCTCGCGGCGTTCGAGCCGGCATATGCTATGGCGCAGAAGACGATTGACGCGCTTGAGTTAACTGAAGATGATAAATTCCACTTCTAAACAAAAAACACCCCGAAGTTTCACTTCGAGGTGCTTTTTTTACTTCATTTGTTCATCGGGCTTTCTGAGAAAATGCACCATAAACGGAATTGATGCAAGACCTGTCAGAATATCCGCAACGGGTTGAGAAATCTGGATTCCGAAAAGCCCCCAGAGGTTCGTTGTTATGATAAGTGCGGGGATAAAGGTAAGCCCCGAGCGGAGAAGCGAAAGGAATGACGCAATTCCCGTCTGACGCGTGCTCTGATAGAGCATATTCACAGGAACGGAAAGCGCAAGGAAGCTTGTTCCTATGCAGGAGGCGCGGAGCGCCGTCGTTCCGATTTCGATAACATCGGGGTGCTTCTGAAAAAGATAGACTATCTTATCCGCAAAGATGAAACCGGGCGTTGCAAGACAAAGGATGAAGCTTGCGCCGATCCCCATTGTTATGAGAAGCCCGCGCTTTACGCGATTATACTTTTTCGCCTGATAGTTAAATGCCGCAACCGGCTGGAAGCCCTGACCTATACCGAGGCCCACACACATAACAAACATTGAGAAACGGTTTACAACGCTCATCGCGGCTATCGCCGCATCGCCAAACGGGCGGGTGAGGTTGTTTAAAAGGCCGTTTGAAATTGAAGAAAGGCCCTGCCTTATAAGCGACGGGAAGCCGACCTTCATAACGGAAAAATACGGTTTTGCCCTCCGGCTTATGTAGCGTATTCCGAGCTTACTCTGCGCTTTTATGCGGTGGAAATAAAGAAGAATCAAAAAGCTTATAGTCTGCGAAACGGCAGTCGCGATACCTGCGCCAAGGATTCCGAAATCGAAAACAACAACGAGGAGATAGTCTCCTAAAATGTTCAAGATTCCGCCGGAAGCAAGACCGAACATCGAGAAAAATGCCTTTCCCTCAAACCTGAGTATGTTATTAAGCACAAAGCTCATCATAACAACCGGACAGCTTGCAAGAACGCACGCGCCGTAGCGAATAGCGTAAGGGAGGATTGTGTCGGTACTGCCGAGCGCATAAAGAAGCGGTTTTGAAAATAAAGCGCCAAGAAGCGCCATAACCGTTCCCGCGACAAGCGCCGCAAAAAATGCGCTTGAGGCGTATTCCGACGCCTCTTTTTCGTCTTTATCCGCAAGAGCTTTTGCAACAAGAGTTCCCGAGCCTTGCCCGAGCATAAAGGAAATTGCCTGGATAATCGCCTGGAGCGTAAATAAAATTCCCGTTGCGCCCTGCGCCGATTCGCCAAGACGACCGACGAAGTAGGTATCTGCCATATTGTAAATACTCGTGACGAGCATTGAAATCGTAGTCGGAATACCGAGAGAGATTATGAGGCGGGCAAGAGGGGTTTCCGCCATTTTTTTATAGTGTTTTTCTGCTTCTGTCAAATTTAACATCTCTTTTCTTTTTTAACAATAATATTATACTCCCACACCAGCTTTTTTTCAAGATTTCAAAAAAGCAAAAAACTCCCGTTTGGGAGTTTTTTGTTCTACTTTAAATTATCGACATAGTCGCAAGCGGCAAGTGCGGCGATTGCGCCGTCTGCTGCAGCTGTCGCGACCTGACGGATACGCTTTGAGCGGCAGTCACCCGCAACGAAAACGCCCGCCTTATCACTCTTACAATCCTCGCCTGCATCGGCATAGCCGAAGTCGTTAAGCGGAAGGATATTTGCAAAAGCTTCGTTCTGCGGAATGAGGCCGATTGCGATAAACATACCGTCAATCGTGAGCTCGGTTTCCTCTCCGCTCTTTTCATTTACAACAGTAATCGCTTTGAGCTCACCCTCACCGTGAAGCTCTTTTACAACCGTTCCGAGAATTATCTCGACATTGTCCTTTGAGCGAAGCTGTTCGGCAAGCTTCTCCTCGCCTGTGAGGAAGTCGAGATTCTGAACTACATAAACCTTCTTTGCAAGGTCAGAAAGCAAAATTGCCTCCTGGAGAGCCGAGTTTCCGCCGCCGATTACGGCTACCGTCTGCCCCTCATAGAACGCACCGTCGCACACAGCGCAGAAGGAGATACCCTCGCCGATATACTCTTCCTCATGCGGAAGACCGAGGAGACGGTGGCGCGCGCCGACAGCTACAATAACGGCCTTGCCCTCAAACTCGCCCTCGTCGGTGACGACGGTTTTAACTTCTCCGTCGCGAACCTCGAGCACCTCACAGGCTTCAACATCTGCGCCCTGCTCAAGCACCTGCTCGATAAGCTTCTCGGCAAACTCGTTTCCCGAAAGGCTCAAAAAGCCCGGAATGTTCTCTACCTTCGGCGAGTATGTAATCTGACCACCGAAGCTTCCCTTTTCAATTACGAGAACGCTCTTGTTTGCCCTCCTTGCGTAGAGGGCGGCGGTGAGCCCTGCCGGACCACCGCCGATAATTATAATATCATACATTATAAATTAACCTCAATTGTTTTTAGACTTTGAGCATCTTCTTGATGTCTGATACTCCTGCAAACTTTTCAACTTCGCCGTTTGATACGATTGCAAGTGTCGGAGCCTGCTTGATTCCGAGAGCTTCAGCAAGTGCCTTGTTCTCGTTTGCGAGGAGCTTTTCGTACTTAAAGCCTGCCTTGTCAAGAGTTGCGCAAGCTATCTTACAGTTCGGGCAAGTCGCAGTTGTGAAGAGGTATGCACCGTCTTCAACCTTTACTGCCTCGCAAGCCTCGACAACAGCTTCCTCGCAAGGCTTGCCGTCACGCTTGAGGACAGATGTTCCGATGTTGTAAACCTTTCTGTCCTTGTACTCCTGACTCTTACCGTCGTTCCAGTTCTGGACCGGGCGATAGTAGCCTGTTATGCGGCTGTAAACCTCTGTCTTCTCACCGCACTCAGGGCAGGTGAACTGCTCGCCTGTGATGTAGCCGTGAGTCTTACATACGGAGTATGTCGGAGAAAGAGTATAATACGGAAGCTTGTAGTTCTCTGCAATCTTGCGGACGAGGTTTGCAGCAGCCTTCCAGTCAGGAAGCTTCTCGCCGAGGAAGGCGTGGAATACTGTACCTGAAGTGTAAAGGGTCTGAAGGTCGTCCTGAATGTCGAGAGCTGAGAAGATATCTTCTGTATAGCCAACCGGAAGGTGTGAGCTGTTTGTGTAGTACGGTGTTTCATCCTCAGACTTCGCAGCAGTCTTGATATCCGGGTAGCGCTTTACATCGTGCTTTGCAAGACGGAAAGCAGTTGACTCAGCCGGAGTTGCTTCGAGGTTGTAGAGGTCGCCGTATTTTACCTGGTAGTCAGAAAGTCTCTCGCGCATATGGTTGAGAACATCCTGTGTGAACTTCTGGGTCTTTATGTCTGTCATATCCTTACCGAGCCACTTTGCATTGAGACCGACTTCGTTCATACCGACAAGACCGATTGTTGAGAAGTGGTTGTCAAATGTGCCGAGGTAACGCTTTGTGTACGGATAGAGGCCTGCTTCAAGAAGCTTTGTGATAACAGTTCTCTTTACCTTGAGTGAACGGGCTGAGATATCCATAAGCTTATCAAGACGCTCATAGAAGTCTTTTTCGTCCTTTGCAAGATATGCAATTCTCGGCATGTTGATTGTAACAACACCGACAGAACCTGTGCTCTCACCGCTACCGAAGAAACCACCTGACTTCTTGCGGAGCTCGCGAAGGTCAAGACGGAGTCTGCAGCACATGCTTCGTACATCACTCGGCTCCATATCGGAGTTGATGTAGTTTGAGAAGTACGGTGTGCCGTATTTTGAGGTCATCTCGAAGAGAAGCTTGTTGTTCTCGGTTTCTGACCAGTCAAAGTTTGATGTGATTGAGTATGTCGGAATCGGATACTGGAATCCACGGCCGTTAGCATCGCCTTCAATCATGATTTCGATGAATGCGCGGTTGACCATATCCATTTCCTTCTGGCAGTCCTTATACTTGAAGTCAACTTCCTTACCGCCGATTATGCAGTTTAATTCTGCAAGGTCGTTCGGAACTGTCCAGTCGAGAGTGATGTTGCTAAACGGTGCCTGAGTACCCCAACGGCTCGGTGTGTTTACACCGTAGATGAAGGACTCGATGCACTTCTTTACCTGGTCGTAAGAGAGGTTGTCAACCTTTACAAACGGAGCAAGGTATGTGTCAAATGATGAGAAAGCCTGAGCGCCTGCCCACTCGTTCTGCATGATACCGAGGAAGTTAACCATCTGGTTACAGAGAGTTGCAAGGTGGCTTGCCGGAGAAGAGGTAATCTTGCCCGTAACGCCGCCGAGGCCTTCCTGAATAAGTTGCTTGAGTGACCAGCCAGCACAGTAGCCTGTGAGCATTGAGAGGTCGTGGATATGGATGTCAGCGTTTCTGTGAGCATCGCCGATTTCATCGTCATAAACCTCTGAGAGCCAGTAGTTGGTTGTGATTGCGCCTGAGTTTGAAAGGATAAGACCGCCGACAGAATATGTAACGGTAGAATTCTCCTTTACGCGCCAGTCGTTGATGTGGAGATAATTATCGACAATCTCCTTATAGTCAACGATTGTTGAGCCGAGGTTTCTTATCTTCTCGCGCTGCTTACGGTAGAGGATGTATGCCTTTGCAACATCGTCATAACCGCCCTTGATGAGAACGGACTCAACACTGTCCTGAATGTTTTCGACAGTGACCTTGCCGTTTTCAATCTTCGGCTCGAAGTCGCTTGTTACCTTAAGAGCAAGGAAATCGATGATATCTGAATTATACTGCTTATCGCAAGCGTCAAACGCTTGCATTATGGCGTTACTGATCTTTGACAGGTTAAAATCTACAACTTTTCCATCGCGTTTTGTTACCTGATACATAGAAAAAACCCCCTACATTTTGTGTGTGTAAGAGGATTTTAACATATATCTTGTATTATTGTCAATAGGTTTTTGAAAAATTTTTCAAAAAATTACACAATATATTGTGTTCAGACTCCGCGTATTTCCACAACATCTATGTATTTTGTGGCGATTTTCCGCATAGCTTCAAGCTTTTCACGCGAAACCGCAGAGAGATTTGCGCCTATGAGGTCGCCTGAATCAACGAAATTCTGAAGAAAATAGCGCTTTGCGCCCTGTATCCATACAGCAAGGTTTTCTATATCCACTTCCGTATGAAGCTCCGAAACAACGGTCGTGCGAAACTCATAGTCAACACGCCCCGAAAGAAGATATGACACGCTCTCCTCTACG
>JAZOAS010000051.1:0-11024 GCA_045595605.1 Eubacteriales bacterium | reverse complement strand
GAAACAATCGCAATCGCGCATAATACCCACACGCGCGCGTTTCTCCTCATATCGGGACACCTCCTTTATTCAGTCTTCTTCGTAAAGCTCAAATCGCTTTATTATTTTTGAAACTATTATATACAAAAACGGGGTAAGGGGGAGCGTTGAAATAAGCTCGCCCGGGAATACATACAAAAGGGAAGAGAAGCTTCCGCGCCCTAATGCGAGCATATAGATGCAGTAACGGACAAGGTGCAGAACCCCGATAAGCACCGCCCAGTCAAGAATTGCCATTCCGTAGTTCTTCCAGTACATAACCGTGTTCATAAGGCAGATAAGCACTGCAAGGACGGGAAGCGCAACCGTATAAAAGCCCTCGTATCCCGAATAGAGCGCATCGCACAGAAAACCCGCAAAGAGCCCCGCTATCGCGCCGTCCTCAGGCCCTTCAAGAAGCGCCACCGTCGCAACGATGAACGGAAGAAGCACAGGGGATGCACCGAGGACACGGAATTCCGCAAGAACCGTGGTCTCGAGAATTATCAGTATGAACATAAGTGCAAAAAGGCATATCCATTTATACACTTGCTTGCGCAGATTATAGTTCATCGTCACACTCCTCCTATTCCGACACTGTAAAGGACTTTATGACGAGAACATGGTTTACGCGGTCAAGGTCAAAGAGAGGCTCGACAATGGCATATTTTGATATGCCGTGGCTTTCGTTTTTGACCTCGACTACGCTTCCGAGCACTATCCCCTTCGGGAAAAGCCCGCCAACGCCCGAGGTTTCTATAACATCGCCCTCTAAAATCTGAGTGTCGCGCGAGAGATAGGAAAGCTTGAACTTTCCTTCGCTCATAAGCTCAAAGTTGCCCTCGGCACTTGCAACATCGCGCGTTCTCGACGCGATTGCCGCCGCCTCCATAGTTGTATCGGTGATTGCGGTGACGGTTGCCCAGGTGTTTCCGACCTCGCTTACAAAGCCGACCATACCCTCCGTGCAGATGACGCAGTTGTCAACCGCGATACCTGAGCTTGAGCCTTTATTTATCGTAAATGTTCTGCTCCAGTTGTCGGCATTTTTCGCAACAATCTCACACGGCTCAAACACCATTGAGGAATCTCTCTCGGAAAGGCCGAGCGCCGCGCGGAGGAGGACATTTTCCTTTTCCATCGCATCCCTCTCGCGCACAGCCGCGCGGAGAGACGAAATTTCTTCTTTAAGCTTTTCGTTTTCCTTTTCCATTTCATCGTAGCGGAAAGCGCGGTCAGCACGGTTTTCAAAATATCCCGAAATACTTTCGCCTGCGCTCTGAAGCGGTTTTGCAAATATGTTTATAAGCGAGCCGACAGGCGAAATCCGCCCGCCTGAAACCGCCGACAGAATGGCGAGCGTAAGAGCTATTAAAACGGCGATAAGAATAGTTACCACCGTCTTTTTTGAAAAGAAACCGTTCATCTGTTTCACCACTCCGAATGTGTTTTTAAAACCTCTGAGAGGACCTCCGCAGTTTTCTTCATCGGAAGCCCTATTACATTGAAATAATCGCCCGAAACGCGATTAACAAACTCACCTGCACCGCCCTGGATGCCGTAAGCCCCCGCCTTGTCAAGGCTTTCGCCGGTTGCGATATAGTCGTCAATCTCGCGCTCGGAAAGCTCTCTGAAGGAGACATAAGTCTTTTCATAAAAGCATATTTTCTCGCCCTTTGAGATTATGCACACGCCGGTATATACCTCCTGAGTACCGCCCGACATCGACATCAGCATCTCTTTTGCATGTTTTTCGTCCCTCGGTTTTCCGAGGACCTCGCCGCGATAGGCGACAACCGTATCCGCACCGAGAACAGTATCGTTCTTGTGCTCTTTCGCGACAGCCTCAGCCTTTTTCTCAGCAAGCGACATTACATATTCTGATACCTCGCCGCCCGAAAAATCATCTTCCTCTACCTCTGCAACCGAAATCTCAAAAGCTTCGGTATAGAGAGATAAAAGCTCGCGCCGTCTCGGCGATTTTGAAGCAAGTACAAGCATTATTTTCTCCCTGTTGAGCCGAAACCGCCACTTCCGCGCTCAGTTTCGGACAAATCGTCACAAACCGTAAGCTCCGGAGTCTCGACCGGCATTATAAGCATCTGTGCAATTCTCTCGCCCGGGTTTATGACAAAATCCTCCTCGCCGAGGTTTATAAGCCCGACCTTGATTTCGCCGCGGTAGTCGCTGTCGATTATGCCGACACCGTTTGCAAGGGCGATTCCGTGTTTTATTGCAAGCCCGCTTCTCGCACAGAGCACCGCGACGAGATTCTTTGACGAAAGCTCAATCGCAACACCCGTCGGCACGGCAAAAATCTTCCCCTTTTCAAGGGTGAACGGCGCATCAATACACGCGCGAAGGTCATACCCCGCAGCACCGTCCGATGCGCGAGAGGGGAGAGCCGCTTTTTCGTTTAAAAGCTTTATCTTAACCATTATTCTACACCTCTGTAATACAGTCCGCGGGTATAAACCGACGGAATGAAGTCGGTTTTACCGAGATACGCGTCCATAACCGAAATACATTCTCTTGCATTTTCAGTAGTGAATGAGATTCTTGCGTATGTAAGACCGAGTTTTTCGTAGTCCCGCTTCTTATCTGCAAGGAACATCTTCTGTGAATTCAGTATAACCGTTCTGTGACCGAAATCGGAAACAAGCGGGAAGGATGCCCCCGTGCGGTCAGTAAGGAACTGGCGGTTTCCGCATACACAAGAGCCCGTCTGCGCCTGAACAACGCAGTTTTCGCATATCATAAGCGGAAGACGACCATATACTATGATTTCCGTATCCATTATTTTTGAAACATCGCGAATCTGCGGGAAGGTAAGCTCGGGCGACAGAAGCGCACTTGAAAGCCCGAAGCGCCGAATCTCGCGGAGCGCGTGTGAATTTGTTATGTTTATTCCGAAATCTCCCCTTACATCAAAGCCGAAGCTCTCGGCAAGGGAGATATGCCCGCAGTTTCCGACGGAGGCATATTTGATTCCGCTTTCCTTTGCTATTTCCGCAAGTCTGCGGATTTCCGCTTCCTCAGTATCTTTTATTATGCGTGGAAACGCCGCGACAAGCTTTGCTCTTTTGGCAATCTCCGAAAGTCGTTCCGCTTCCTTTTCAAACTCTGTAAGCGGGACATATATAAATTCGGGTTCTCTCTTTAAAAGCTCGTCGCTTATCTGCGCGGTGCTTAAGACAGAAACCGTGATTTTCGGAGCTTCCTTTCGGTTTACAAGCTTAAACCCAACCTTGAACTCGCCCTCGCGGCGCGTTTTCTTTTCAACCGAATAGTTCTTCTCAAGCTCCTCTATGCACTCACGGCGCATTGCGTTGAGCGCGGACAGGGGAAGTGAAAGACCGTCTGAAACCTTTATGTTTATACTCTTTATCTCAAAGCGGGTTCCGCCGAGCTTTTCAAGCTGAACTCTGACGCTCTCCTCGGTAAGCGGAACATTTCTCGCCTTTTCCGGAATCGGGCCCTTTGAAAGCGCGCGGTTTCCTCTGCCGTCCTGAGCCGCCAGAAGCGCCTCTCTTCCTTCTTCAATAATGCAGTAAAACTCTATGCTTTCCTTAGGTATCGGAACCTCGGCATAAGTCTTTGCGGCCGCTTCAAGAAGCTCGCGCGGAGCTTCGGTTTCGGTTCTTATTCCGAACATCTCGCGACCCTTTTTATTTTTATAATAACCGTCTGTAAAGCCCTCGCGCGAGAAAATCTCGCGAAGGCGCCGTTTTTCGTCCTCTGTTGAAATTCTGCCCTCTCTGAGGATGTCTGAATATATCCCCGTAACAACTGCGACATACTCAGGCCTCTTCATTCTTCCCTCGATTTTGAGAGATGCAACGCCCATTTCGGAAAGCTCAGTTATATAATCCGCAAGGCAGAGGTCAGAAAGGCTTAAAGGATAAGCAACCGACCCGCGCTCGCCGAGCTTATACTGCATACGGCAGGGCTGCGCGCAAAGACCGCGGTTACCGCTTCTTTGACCGATTACGGCGCTCATCTCACACTGTCCCGAATAGCACATACAAAGCGCACCGTGAACAAAAACCTCAAGCTTGACGGGGCTTTCCTTGCAAATTTTCTTTATTTCCTCGCGGGAAAGCTCGCGCGCAAGCACAACTCTCGTAAACCCGAGCTCTGCAAGACGGCGCACGCCCTCGATATTGTGAACCGTCATCTGCGTTGACGCGTGAATCGGAAGGTCGGGGCAGACTTCGCGGATGAGCTTTGCAACGCCGAGGTCGGCAACAATCACCGCATCAGCGCCTGCGCGGTTTATGTCGCGGCACACCTTCTCGACGGCCGTCATTTCACGGTCATTGACAAGCGTATTCACAGTTACATAAACCTTCACTCCGCGGGCATGACAAAACTCGCAAGCTTCTTTAAGGTCGCTTGCGGTAAAGTTTTTTGCGAGTCTCCGGGCGTTGAAGTTACCGTACCCGAGATAGACCGCGTCAGCGCCGTTTGCAACGGCGGCGCGAAGAGCCTCCGGCGAGCCTGCCGGGGAGAGAATTTCAGCACGGTTTGACATTTTATTTTCCTGAAAGTCTTGCTATTTCGCGCTTGAGGTCTGCGATTTCCGACTTTGCGCGGCTGCCCTCTTCGAGGTAGTCACGAAGCTGAGTGCGGAGATTTTCAGCAGTTTCAAGAGCCTTGTAGTACTCATCGGAGATGTTGATTGCAGAAAGAAGAGCAGCCTCAACAATAGAGAAGCTACCTGCCTTTAAAACCTCTCCTACCTTTGTGTCAACATGAGAAGCAACACGGCGTGTATATTCCTCATTCTCTCCGCTGATAAGGCGAAGCTCGACACCTGCGATATTTACATTGATTGCATTTTTCATATCTCATTCCTCCAATTTTTTGTCTAAATATTTATATGTAATAATTATATCATATACCTCGCATTATTTAAATAACTATTTTATAAAATTTTTATTCATTTCACGATATATTCTGTTGACCTCATTCTTTTTTGGCGATATAATTTAAATAGACTTTATCTCTCACAGGAGTTGATTGATTTGTATCATAAATTAAGCATAGAAGAAACTATTTCCGCGCTCGATGTAAACCCGGAGGACGGGCTTTCATATCAGGAAGCCGCTTCGAGAGTTTCAAAAAGCATCGGAAAGGGCGAAAATTCGTCATTTTTCAAGTTTGCGGCGGCAGGTTTTTCAAGACCGTATGTATGGCTTCTCATCATCGCCGCGGCGCTCACCGCGCTCTTTGACGGGCTTCTTTCCGCATCTCTAATTCTCGCCGTCATTGTTATAAACGCGGTTTTCTCCGCCGAGTGCAAAAGACGCGGTCTTAAAAAGATTGCTTCCTCCGTCCGCCCGTCCGTCACCCATGCAATAGTCCTGCGAAACGGGGCAAAAATGCGAATTCCGTCAGATGAGCTTGCCGTCGGCGATATTGTTT
Organism: Eubacteriales bacterium; assembly: GCA_045595605.1. Classification (GTDB taxonomy): domain Bacteria; phylum Bacillota; class Clostridia; order Oscillospirales; family JAAYXM01; genus SIG480. Next base: position 5,579 of record JAZOAS010000051.1, on the reverse strand, counting down.
CCTTAAAGCCGGGCAGAATTGTTCCTGCGGACCTCCGCCTTATCATGACAGATTCTCTCGTAATTGACGAAACCGCGCTCACGGGTCTTTCCGGTGTCGAAAAGGACGCATCAGCAACCCTCTCGGGCGATGCACCTGTCGAGAGACGCGTAAACTGTGCTTTTGAAGGGACGGTCGTTCTCCGCGGCAGAGGAGACGGCGTAGTCGTCGCCTCAGGCCTCTCAACCGAGATGAGCCGTCTTTCAATCCCGACCGATACGCCTGCGCGCGATTCTGCGCCCGTTCTCTCACGCGTCAAGAAGCTCTGCGATAAAATTACGCTTATCATAAGCTTTGTCTGTGTCGTGATATTCATAATCGGGCTTCTCTATTCCGAACCGTTTATAAGAAGTCTTGCTTCGTGCATAGCGCTTGCCGTTGCGGCTATCCCTGAGGGGATATACACCTCAGCACTTACTGCTCTTGCAAAGGGAGCCTCCCGCATTACCAAAAATGGCTTTTCACTTCGCAGTATAGATGCGGTTGAGTCTCTCGGCGAGACTTCAGCCTACATAACCGATATCCCAAAGCTCGGCGTTGCCGCAACTTATACAAACGGAAGAATCAAAGCTCCCCACGAAGAAGACTCTGTTCCTTTTATCGACGGTCTCCTCCTTTGCGAGCTTGATAACCCCTCGCTTTCATCCTTTGCCTCGCATCTTTGCACGCCTGAAGAGGTGCGTGCCTCTTTCCCGAAAATCGGCGAGCTCTCAGGAGAGGTTTATACCACTCTCCACAGGGCAGGGAAGACGACGCTTTCTTACACGGGCGGAGATTCCATCGAAATCCTCAACCGCTCCGACCGTATCTGGGAGTTTGGCAACATCCGCTCTCTCACGGAAAGCGACCGCGAGGAAATCCGCGCCTGCATCCAATCCTTTGAGGATTCGGGCTATTCCACCACCGCTATCGGTATGCGCTCGGGCGACGAGTTCCCGCGCGACAGCTCACTTGTGTTTATCGGCATTGCCGCGACGAGTGCAGAGAGTGAAAAGGCTGATACTCCCGACACCGCCACGCTTTGTAGCCTCGGCGCAAAGGTTTATCTTCTCACCTCGTCCGACGCTGCGCGCGCAAGGCTTGGCGCGACATCGCTTTCAATCCCCGATAAGAACATCCTCTGCGGACGGGATATCGAGCGTATGAGCGACCTTGAAATCTGTGCAAGCCTTTCGGACACCTTCGTCTTTGCAGGGCTTTCTCCGAAGGATAAAACACGAATCGTTCTCGCGCTTCAGAGCCTTGGACATACCGTCGCCGCAATCGGCTCATCCCTTTCAGATTCGGCGCTTCTCGACTGTGCCGATGTCTCGCTCTGCGACATTCGCACGGAGGACGCGGTAAAGGGCTCCTGCAACATTCTCTATGACGGCGAAACCTCCGCTGACCGCGCAGTCCTCTTCGGAAAGATTACGCGCGGAAGCATCTCGCGGGTTATCACATACCTCTGTGCCGCAAATCTCACAGAGCTTCTTTGCGTCGGGCTTTCCGTCCTCTTCGGCTTTGGTTATCCCATGACCCCGCTTCAGATTCTCGTTGTAAATCTTATAACCGATATTTTCCCCGCAATGCTCCTTGCGCTGTCCTCGCGCCACTTTATCCGCAAAAAGCGCCGTCTCATTTTCATTCTCGGTGCGATATTCGGCGTAATTTCAGCTGCGGTATATCCCGTACTCTCACTCTTTGATATAACCCGCCCGTTTGCGGAAATCGGAACCTGTGCAGTTCTCATCTTCCTCGAATTCATCCTCGTTTTCCCGACATATTTCTCAGGAGGAAAGTCAGATGTCAAGTGAAGTTGAGCTTAAATACGCGCCAAAACAAGGCTTTTCGGCAACGGAGCTCTTCTCTGCTCCTGAAATCGCGCCGTTTCTCGGCGAGATTTCGGAAATTGAGATGAAGACCGAATACCTCGATACGCCGACAAACGATGCAAAATCGCGCGGTATATCTCTTCGCCGCCGCATGGAGAACGGAAAAAACCTTCTCTACGCAAAAACCTCGCGACTTACCTCGGGCGAGCTTACTGTGAGAGGGGAGTGGAGCGTTCCGTCTTCCGATATTTCCCGCGCCGCCGAGCTCCTTCTTGAGGCGGGCGCTCCGACGGCAGATATCGTCGGACTTCCGCTTGAGGTTTGCGGAAAGGTTTCTTTTCTTCGCAAAGAGGCACTTTTATCCCTTCCCGCCTTTTCCGCCATGCTCTCGTTTGACGAAGGCTTTTTTGGTGAGGATACACCCTTTACGGAAATAGAGCTCGAGCTTAAATCGGGCGATACGGACGAGCTTCTGCGTTTTAGCCGTGAAATCGCGATAAAGTACGGCTTTGCGCCCGAAACTTTATCAAAGCACGCGCGAGCGCTTAAGCATTTTGTCAAATAAGCTTGACTTTTGTCGCAACTTACAATATAATACTACTTAGCAAACGACCTTTAAAAACGGTACAGCGATGCCGACAAGGGTAAGTAGTTTCAAGTGTGCCAAGTACGCCTTGCCGAAGCTTCGGTGAGGCGTTTTTTGCGGTCAAAATTAAATATTTGGAGGAGTAAGACACTATGAAAATGATTTTCGATGTAGAATCAAAACCCAAGTTTGGTCAGCTCGTAGTTTTTGCGATCCAGCAGATGCTCGCAATTATGGCAGCTACCATCGCTGTTCCGATGATCGTCGGCAACGGCATGTCCACAGCAGCCGCTATGTTCGGCGCAGGTATCGGTACTATCGTTTACCTTCTCTTCACTAAGTTCAAGAGCCCGGTTTTCCTTGGTTCATCCTTCGCATTCCTCGGCTCAATGTTTGCGGCTTTCGCCGGCGCAACTTCTCTTGCTCTCGGATACCTCGGCATTATAATCGGTGCGATTATGGCTGGTCTTGTCTATGTTATCATCGCAATCGTTGTTAAGCTTGTCGGTGTTAACTGGATCAACAAGCTCATGCCGCCGGTTGTTATCGGTCCGACCGTTGCTATCATCGGTCTTTCCCTTGCAGGAAACGCTGTTGGCGACCTCATGAAGGGCGATATCGCTTCTGCTGAAGGAGCAATGCTTGCATCTCCGTATGTTGCTCTCATCTGCGGTCTTGTTACTCTCGCAGTTGTTATGCTCTGCTCTACTTACGGCAAGAAGATGGCTCGTCTTATCCCATTCATCATCGGTATCGTTGCAGGTTATGTTGTTGCAGCAATCTTCACTGTTATCGGTAATTCATACGGCATCGATGCTCTCAAGGTTATCGACTTCTCAGTATTCACAAACTATATGCTCGCAGACGGCGCAGTTTCTCTTAAGACTTTCTTGAGTCTTCCGGAATTCACTTTCCTCACCGCAAAAGATGCTTTTGCAGAGCTTGACTTCCAGTATATCGCAACTCTCTTTGTTGCATATGTTCCGGTTGCATTCGTTGTTTTCGCAGAGCATGTTGCAGACCACAAGAACCTCTCAAGCATCATTGAACGCGACCTTCTCAAGGAGCCGGGTCTCCACAGAACTCTCCTCGGCGACGGTATCGGTTCAATGGCAGGCGCAATCTTCGGCGGATGCCCGAACACAACATACGGCGAGAGCGTTGGTTGCGTAGCTATCACAAAGAACGCTTCTGTAAGAACAATTTTTGCAGCTGCTATCGGATGCCTCATTCTCGCATTCATCACTCCGCTTGTTGCATTCGTTGATTCTATTCCGGCTTGCGTTATGGGTGGCGTATGTATCTCACTTTACGGCTTTATCGCAGTATCGGGTCTCAAGATGCTCCAGCAGGTTGACCTCAACAAGAACCGTAACCTCTTCACAGCATCAGTTATCCTCATCGCAGGTATCGGTGGCCTTTCAATCAGCTTTGGCGCTGTAACCCTTACATCAATCGCAACAGCTCTTATCCTCGGCATTCTTACAAACACAATGCTCTGCAAGGAAAAGAACGACTAATTTAAAAACATAAAGAGGTAGATTCAAAGGAATCTACCTCTTTTTTTATTTCTTCTTTAATTTTTCAAAAAAGCTTTTGCGCTCAGTGTAAGATTCTTCTCCGACGGACTTTGCAAACTCATGCAACAAGTCCTTCTGCTTTTTGTTAAGATTCTTCGGAACCTCAATCGTCACGCGCACGAGCTGGTCCCCGCGACGCGAGGAGTTGAGCACCGGTACACCCTTTCCGCGAAGGCGGAAGATTGTTCCCGTCTGAGTTCCCTCAGGGACGGTATATTTGACCTTGCCGTCAAGCGTCGGGACTTCGATTTCAGCGCCGAGCACCGCCTGAGAGAAGGTAATCGGCACTTCGCAGTGGATAGTCGTTCCGTCGCGCATAAGGATATGATGCGGACGAACAGAAACAGAAATGAGGACATCGCCGTTCGGACCGCCGTTTGAGCCGGCATTGCCCTCGCCACGGAGCGAGATTGTCTGTCCGTCGTCAATTCCCGCCGGAACATTGACGGAGAGCTTCTTGGAAACGCGTTCTTTTCCCGAGCCGTTACAGCTCTTACACGGGTTCTTTATAATCTTTCCCGTACCGCCACAGTTCGGGCAGACGCTTGAGCTTGAAACAACGCCGAGCGGAGTTCTTCTCGTTGTCTTTACAGCGCCTGTGCCGTGGCAGGTTGAGCAGACTTCTGCACTTGTTCCTGCCTCAGCGCCACTTCCGCCACACTTTGAACACTTGTCGGTTTTTGTGATATTTATTTCCTTTGTACAGCCAAACGCCGCCTCTTCAAACGAGAGAATGAGGTTTACGCGAAGGCTCTCACCGCGCTGAGGTGCGTTTCTTCTTGATGCACCGCCACCGCCAAAGCCGCCGCCGAAGAAGGAGCCAAAGATATCGCCGATGTCAAAATCGTCAAAGCCGAAGCCGCCACCGTATCCTCCGCCATATCCGCCCGCGCCGAAGTTCGGGTCAACACCCGCGTGACCGAACTGGTCATACTTCTGACGCTTTGAGGAATCGGAAAGTACTTCATAAGCTTCGTTTACTTCCTTGAACTTCTCCTCAGCCTCTTTATTATCTTTATTGAGGTCGGGGTGATACTTCTTTGCAAGCTTTCTGTAAGCCGTTTTCAGCTCAGCATCAGTTGCAGTTTTTGCTACGCCCAACACCTCATAGTAATCTCTTTTATCCGCCATTGTTTCATCTCCCTGTTCCTTGGGGGTTATATTTTAGTGAACAACAAAAGGCATTTTTCAATGCCTTTTGTGTTCCGGAGCGTTTTAACATTCCCGATTAGTCAACCTGTGTGTAGTCTGCGTCAACTACATTATCGTCAGCCGTGCCTGCTGTTGCACCTGCATCTGCAGCACCTGCTGCAGCCTGAGCTGCCTGTGCTTCCTTGTAAAGCTTTTCTGAAATCTCGTAGAACTTCTTTGTGAGAGCCTCAGTCTGAGCCTTTATAGCCTCTGTATCTGTTCCCTTGAGAGTCTCTTTAAGCTTATCAACCTCAGCCTGAACGCCTGCCTTTTCGTCTTCTGTAATCTTATCGCCAAGCTCGCCGAGAGTCTTTTCTGTCTGGTAAACCATCTGGTCTGCAGAGTTTCTTACGTCAACTTCTTCGCGAC
>JAZOAS010000050.1:0-9831 GCA_045595605.1 Eubacteriales bacterium | reverse complement strand
GCCGTTCAAGAAGATGTATTTAATCTTACCGAGGAAGGTTGACTTCTCCTTTGCAAAAATAAGCGTTGCGCCCTTTTCTTCGTTTGAGTTGCCTTCATCATCTCCCGAAGAAAGCGTAACACCGGAAAGAATTTTCTCCTCACCGTCTCTTATTACCTTTATTTCATACTTACCGTCTTTTGCGCCACGGGTTACCGCCGTGACTATGTCACCGTAAAGATATACATTATATCCGTTGACTTCCTTTATTGTGTCGCCTGCCGCCAGCATATTCTCGTTATATTCGGTATGATAAGTAACCTCCTCAACAGTCGGAACATACCACTCGCGCACAGGTGCAAATACTATAAACAAAACAAGAAAGCCCGCGATGAGGTTCATAAGCGAACCCGCAACAACGATAAGGATTCTCTTTCCCGCAGATTGCGAAGAAAAAGCACGAGGATCTTTTGAAGCTTCATCTTCGCCTTCCATAGCGCAATATCCGCCGAATGGAAGAATTCTCAAAGAGTAGAGAGTTTCTTTTCCTCTCTTTTTGAAAATCGCAGGACCCATTCCTATTGCAAATTCATTTACCTTTACGCCCGAAAGCTTGGCTGTTATAAAGTGTCCGAACTCGTGGACTGCGATAAGAATGCCAAAAAGTAAAATTGCAAGCAAGATATAGATAAAATCACCCTCTAAATCATTGAATAAACCGCATCGCGTGCATTCTCAGACGCCGCGATAACATCCGAAAGGCTCGGAGAATCCTTAACCTTGATGATATCCATCGCCTTTTCTATATATTCTGCAATTTCCAGGAATTTTATTTTTGAATTCAGGAATAAATCTACTGCCGCTTCATTCGCACCGTTTAATACAGCACCCGCAGTTCCTCCTCTTTTTGCGGCAGAAAGCGCAAGTGAGAGACATCTGAAGGTTTCTGTATCAGGAACACCGAAAGAAAGTGACTTGAGTGTTGTAAAGTCTAAATACTTTCCACCAAAATCCTTTCGTTCAGGGTATGTAAGCGCAAGAGAAATCGGAGTTCTCATATCAGGTGTCCCAAGCTGAGCTATAACCGCGCCGTCGTTGAACTCGACCATTGAATGAATTATGCTCTCGCGGTGAACGACAATGTCGATATCCTCGGGAGTTACCCCGAAAAGCCACATTGCTTCCATGAATTCAAGCCCCTTGTTCATAAGGGATGCCGAGTCAATCGTCACCTTCGCGCCCATGCTCCAGTTCGGATGATTGAGAGCTTCCCTGACCGTTACATTCAAAAGCTCATCCCTCTTCTTACCGTAGAAAGGACCGCCTGATGCAGTCAGAATAATTCTTCGAAGCTCACGCCCCGGATAGCTTGAAGAGAGCATCGACTGGAAAATAGCGGAATGCTCAGAGTCAACCGGAATAATCTTTACACCCTTCTCCTTTGCCGCACGCATTACTGCCTCGCCGGCACAAACAAGAGTTTCCTTATTGGCAAGAGCGATATCCTTTCCTGCCGCAATTGCACAAAGCGTCGGCTCAATTCCCGCCATACCAACAAGTGATGACATAACCATCTCTGCAGACTCTTCCTCAGCTGCAGCGAGGATTCCATCTCTTCCCGCAAGAACCTTGCACGAGGTATCGGCAAGAGCGATCTTGAGCTCCTTTGCCGCACTTTCATCTGCAACAGCGCAAATCTTCGGAGAAAACTCGCGCGCCTGCTCCTCCAAGAGCTTTATGTTGCGATTTGCCGCAATTGCAGAAATACCGATGCCGAAAGTTCTTGCGACATCGATAGTCTGAGTACCGATAGAACCGGTTGAACCGAGTATTGAAAGATTTTTAACCATCAGACCATACCGCCCATCAGAACTAAAATTATAAAGGATACGGGAATCGTGAAAACAGTACTGTCGAAGCGGTCAACAACCCCGCCGTGACCCGGGAAAAGGTTTCCGTAGTCCTTAATATTATACTCACGCTTAATAAGCGAAAATGACAAATCTCCTATCTGCGCAAGCACGGATAGTACAAGCGCACCGACCGCGAGGAGAGGATACTCCACCTGCATAGCAAAGTTCACTTCCATAATCTTTGCAAATGCACAAAGAGAAAGTATGCATACGATTACGCCACCGATTGCGCCCTCAACAGTCTTTTTCGGGCTTATTTTTTCGCAAAGCTTGTGTCTTCCAAGGAAGCTTCCGACGAAATAAGCGCCCGTATCTGTCATCCACGCAGCTATGAACGGGAAAAGAATCATATATTCTCCGTTTTCCATCATTCTGATTCGAAGAATTGTCGAGAAAATCATCGGAATCACAGCACCCGCAAAAAACGCGGTCTCAACCATAACAAGCGAGACTTTTCCGTAATTAAAAAGCCAGATTGCGAAGAAAGTCGCAAACGCGACAAAGAGAAATACAAAGTAAAGCTTTTCCCAACTCTCCGAAACTGCAATAAATGGGACTATCGCCGCGAAAACCACAGACATAACAAAAAGCGGCCTGGATTTTACGATTCCGTTTCTGTAAGTAAGCTCATATGCCGCAATAGCAAGAAGTGCCGACACTGCGACCGTAAAGCAAACAGGCGGAAGAAAATACACAACCGCAATAAAAACTGCTATTGCAACAACCGCGGAAATAATACGAGTTTTCATACTACACACCCCCGTATCTTCTGTTACGGCTCTGGAACTTGGCTATTGCACGACGGAGCTCTGCTTCGTCAAACTCGGGCCAGAGCTTATCGGTAAACACCATTTCACTGTACGCGAGCTGCCACAAAAGGAAGTTTGAAAGGCGCATCTCACCGCCCGGACGAATGAGAAGGTCCGGAGCCGGAGTACCGGCCGAATAGAGGCGTTTTTCAATTTCCGCTTCGTTTACATCAGCCGGAGAAAGCTTACCGTTTGCAACATCCTCTGCAATAAGGCGGGCGGCGTTTGCAATTTCTTTCTGAGAACCGTAATTAAGGCATACATTGACCTGCATGCCGTTCATATTCTCAGACTCAGCCTCTGCTTTTTCCATAAGCTCTTTAATATGCTCGCTGAGGTTCTCACGCGAGCCCCAGAAACGAAGCCTTAAGTTCTTCTTGCGAACCTCGTCTATCGCTTCGAGGATATACTTTTCAAGAAGCGACATGATAGTAGATACTTCTTCCTGCGGACGCTTCCAGTTTTCGGTCGAAAACGCATAGACAGTGAGATACTTTATGCCGATATCGTTGCAGTATGTAGCAATCTTACGGAAGGTTTCACTGCCGACGGCGTGGCCTGCCGTCCGAGGCATGCCACGCCGTTTAGCCCATCGTCCGTTTCCGTCAAGTATAATTGCAATGTGCTGAGGAAGAGCTGAAAAATCAACCTCCTGCTCAGCCTTCTTTTTCTTAAATATACTCATAGGAAAGACTCCTTAAATTTCGAGAAGCTCCTTCTCCTTTTTTTCAGTCATAACATCGACTTCTTTACAGCTCTTGTCTGTAATCTTCTGAATCTCGTCCTCTAAAATTTTGAGGTCGTCTTCCGTAATCTCTGACTTTTTCTTCATAGCCTTGAACTTATCAATAGCGTCACGGCGGATGTTGCGAATAGCAACCTTACCGTCTTCGCCAATCTTCTTTACCTGCTTTGTGAGGTCGCGACGGCGCTCCTCAGTAAGCTGCGGGAAAGCAAGGCGGATGCACTTGCCGTCATTTCCCGGATTGATTCCGAGATCAGATGCAAGAATTGCCTTTTCGATATCCTTGAGGATTGATGCATCCCACGGCTGGATGAGAAGAGTTCTCGGCTCCGGAACAGAAACCGAACCCACCTGCGGAATCGGTGTGGGAGTACCGTAATAGTCAACAGTTATCTTGTCAAGCACGCCGGGGTTTGCGCGTCCTGCGCGAACAGCAGAAAATTCTTCAGCAACAACGCCGACACTCTTCTGCATTCTCTCGTCAAATTCTTTTACTTCAGGTCTCATAATTTATACATCCTTTCTTACTTCTGTACCGATTTTTTCACCGAGAATTACTCTCTTTATATTTTCACATTCTTTAAGTGAGAAAACAACAATCGGGATGTTGTTGTCCATTGAAAGTGAGGTAGCTGTTGTATCCATAACATTGAGGTGACGGGCAAGAACTTCGTCATATGTAAGGTTTTCAAACTTAACAGCATCCGGATTCTTCTTCGGGTCGCTGTCATAAACGCCATCAACATTCGTTGCTTTCATGATAACTTCAGCATCCATTTCCGCAGCTCTAAGGACAGCCGCAGTGTCGGTTGAGAAGAACGGGTTTCCTGTACCGCAACCGAAGATGACAACTCTTCCCTTTTCAAGGTGGCGGATAGCACGGTTTCTGACATACGGCTCTGCAAAAGCGCGCATCTCGACAGCCGTCTGAACTCTTACCTGAACACCGAGCTGCTCAAGGACATCAGCAACCGCAAGCGAGTTGATCGTCGTTGCGAGCATACCCATATGGTCTGCACGGGTTCTGTCCATATGGTCGCCACCGTCTTTGAGTCCGCGCCAGAAATTTCCGCCGCCGACAACGATACCAACCTGAACACCGAGCTCGACACATTCCTTTACTACTTTACAGACAGAGTTTATGACTTCAAAATCAAGTCCTGTTTTCTTACTTCCTGCAAGCGCTTCGCCACTGAGTTTAAGCAAAATGCGCTTATATTTTACATTGCTCACTGGTAACCCCTCCCGATGTTAAATAGTTACAATTTTACTGATAATAATTATATAATAATTTTACAAAAATATCAATACCTTTGATTGTACAGATACATTTATTTACCATTTCTCATGTAATGGAACATATACTGCTGGGCAAGTCCGGCGTAATTCCCGAAACGCGTATAGTCAAACTTCCCTTCTCCGAAAAAGAATGTTATCGCCCGTTTCATCCACACATCAACAGGAAAAGCATCGAGCTTCCCCATTCCGAAAAGAAGGACACAGCTTGCGACCTTTTCGCCGACCCCCGAAAGTCTTAAAAGCTCAGCTTTGGCGTCCGCTGTCGGAAGGGCTGAAACTTCATCTAAATCAAATTCGCCGCATGCCACCGCTTCTGCCGCGTTTTTTATGTATGCCGCGCGATAGCCTGAGCGAAGCGAGGAAAGCTCTTTTTCACTGAGGCGCGAAACCGCCTCAGCTGTTGGGAAGGCGTAGTAGGTTCTACCCAAAAACTCCTTTTTCTCGCCGCACAAAGTGCAGAGCTTTTCTACAATTCCCTTTATGCGCGGGATATTGTTGCACTGAGAAATTATAAACGAACAAAGCGCTTCCCAAGGTTCCTGACGAAGAATCCTTATTCCGCGCCCAAACTCGCACGCGTCATAAAGTGACCTCTCACGGCTTATCTCCCTGCGAAGCTTTTTATAGTCGCGCTCCATATCAAAATACTTATGCCATATTTTTTCATATGCCCCGTCTTCCGACATGATAAAGACTTCATCATTTTCTTTCCAAACCTTTGCAGGTATGCCGTAAGCAATTCCGGTATATACACCGTTTTCGTCACTTTCCCAACGAAACGCCTGCCCGCACTCAAATATCTCGCGCGGTGAGAAATCTTCACAGCCGACTATTCTTTTAGTTTCAAATTCTGTTTTAACCATATTAAACTCCCCGAATGAAGTATATTGACAAAAAAGTTATTGCTGATAAAATATATTATACACCATTTTTTTCGGAGGGACAATATGAAAGAAGTCATTTATACAATTCCAATAAATGACGCATACGATGTAAAATGCGGATGTCCTGTATGCCGTCTTGAAAACAAGCTTGAAGAGGAGTCTCTCGAGTATATTATGGGCGCAGCGATGATGGAGCCGGATGTCAGAATAGAAACAAACAAGTCGGGCTTCTGTCAGCATCATTTCAAGAAGATGCTTCAGATGAATAACCGTTTAAGCCTTACCCTTATGCTCCAGAGCTATCTCAGAGAGCTTCTTGATGAAAGTTTTTCAGAGAGAAAGCTTCTTTTTACAAAAAAGGATTTTTTAAAAATCTCTGAAAAGCTCACCCGCTCAACAAGCGGTTGTTTCGTCTGCGAGATGGTCGAAGAAAAGCTCAGACTTTATCTCCGCAATATAGTCTATATCTGGGAAAGTACGCCTGAATTTCGCGAGAAAACAAGAGCTCAGGAATACTTCTGCCCGCGTCACCTCGCGCTTTTGACAGATACCGCAAAAGACCTCATTTCAAAGAGAAATTACGCTGCCTTCTGCGATGACCATTTCACGGCAACAAAAAAGATTCTCGAAGGACTTGAGGACGAGGTTACCCGTTTTTGCAACAGCTATAATTACCTATATCGCGACATCCCGCTTGGCGACGCAAAGCTTGCCGCAGAGCACACGATAGACTTTCTCGGCGGGGACAAGAGCGATGAATAAATCAAACACACTAAAGCTTTCGCTCTATGCGCTTTTACTTTCAGTCTCACTTGTCCTTTCATTTTTTGAGAGTATGCTCTTTCCGTCGCTTCTGCCTCTTCCGGGGTTTAAGCCGGGACTTGCAAATATAGTTACGCTTTTTTCGCTCTATACCCTTTCACCGCTTGCAACGCTCGTTATTCTTGTTCTTCGTTCTTTTCTCTCCTCACTCTTCGGTGGTGGAATCACAGCGTTTCTTTTCTCCATTTCAGGCGGTCTTCTCGCCTTTCTTTCTATGTTTTTCTTAAAACGGTTCAGAGCTTTTTCAATTTTCGGAGTGAGTATGCTCGGCGCGGCGTGTCACAGTCTTGGGCAGATAATCACGGCGAGCCTTCTTTTCTCTTCACTTTCCGTTTTTATGTATCTTCCGATAATGCTTTTTACATCAATTGTCACAGGGCTTCTGACCGCTTTTGTTGCCAAGCTCATTATTAAAAGAACTAATATGTATAAAAAATAAAACCTTCGGTTATAAAGTGTTTAAACACTTTCACCGGAGGTTTTCTCATGCGAAAATACATTTTTGAAGCAGCACTTCTCATCGGGCTTTCTCTTTCGCTTCTCGTCGGCGCGCTGGCAAAAGAAGAGCAAAGAGATATTTCAGACAAACTCATAAGACTTCACATCATTGCAAACTCCGACTCAGAAGAAGACCAGAATATAAAGCTTCTGATTCGCGATAAGATACTTGAATATATGAAAAGCTTTGACGAGGATTTAAAAAACAAAGAAGAAACCGAAGCTTTTATAAAAGATAACATGACAGAATTTGAAGACATTGCAAACTCTGTCTGCGTCACTCAAGGCGTCTCTTACAAAGCAAAGGCCGAGCTTTCTGACGCACTTTTTCCGACAAAGCATTACGGCTCGTTTTCTCTTCCCGCAGGTGAGTATAAAGCGCTCAGAATAAATCTCGGTAATTATCAAGGAAAGAACTGGTGGTGTGTTCTTTTTCCGCCGCTTTGCCTTTCTGCCGCGGAGGGCGAAATTGACTTTGAAAAATCAGGTCTTTCTGAAAAGGAGCTTCTTCTCCTCACTTCAGAAAAACCTGAATATAAAATCAAATTCAAACTGCTTGAGCTTTTTAAAAGTCTTTAATCTTACCAGTCGCCAAGCTCATACATTATAGCGGAGCAGACCGCAAGCGGGGCTGTTTCCGTCCTCAGTATTCTCGGACCGAGCGTTACGGTAAAAACACCCGCCGCAGTAGCTTTTTCAACTTCACTCTCGTCAAAACCGCCTTCAGGACCGATAAAAACATTTATCTTCTTTTTGTCCGTCTTCTTAAGAAGCTCCGAAAGTGAGCCTTCCCTTTCACATTCATACGGCATAATCGAAAGCGCATCTTCGTCGGACATCCGTTTTATCGCGTCAGCAAAGCTTATTGTGTTCTCAATCTTCGGGAGAATTCCGCGTCCGCACTGCTTTGCCGCTTCGTCTGCAATTCTCTGCCAACGGACCGTTTTCTTCTCCGCATCACGAGGAATACTTACCGCACGCTTTGTAATTACGGGAACAATCTCACATACGCCAAGCTCCACACACTTCTGGACAATATAGTCCATCTTATCAGATTTCGGCATCCCCTGATATACACAGAGCTTTATCGGAGCTTCCGAGGTATTATCAAAGCTTTCAACTATCTCAGCGCGAACGAGCTCATCTGAAAGGCTTTCTATTTTACAATCATAGTCTCGCCCCGCGCCGTCACAGACCTCAATTTTTTCACCCTCGCGAAGACGGAGAACGCGCTTGATATGTTTTACATCATCGCCCGTTATGTTTATAAAGTTTTCCTGAATCTGATTTTTATCGACAAAAAATCTTGGCAAACGAATCACATCCTAAATATTCTTATAATTAATTTACCACAAAAGGACCGCAGTTGCAACAAAAAAGCCAAACGGAAATCCGTTTGGCTTTTTCTTTTGTTTTTCTTAGCCGATTACATCCTCAATAACCTGCTCAAAGATTTTGTCAACTTCTTCCTTCGGCATAATGTTCTCTTCAAGGATTACATCATAAACCTTGCGACCTTCCTTGAGCGCACGCTTTGCAATACGAGCTGAATCTGTATAGCCGATGTACGGGCAAAGTGATGTAACGATACCGATGCTGTTTTCAACGCTCTCTCTGCAGACATCCTCGTTTGCAGTGATTCCCGAAACACAGTAATCAATAAAGCCTGCAACACCGTTGCGGAGTGTGTCAAGTGACTCAAAGAGGCAGTGGAAAGTGATCGGCTCGAAAGCATTGAGCTCAAGCTGTCCGCCTTCAGCAGCCATTGTGATTGTCATATCGTTACCGATGATGTTGAAGCAGATCTGGCTCATAACTTCAGGCATAACCGGATTTACCTTACCGGGCATGATTGAAGAACCGTTCTGACGACCAGGGAGATTGATTTCATTAAAGCCTGCACGCGGACCTGAAGACATAAGACGAAGGTCGTTTGAAATCTTTGAAAGGTCGATAGCACAAATCTTTACGATACCTGAAACATTTGCAAACTCGTCAATGTTCTGTGTAGCATCAACAAGGTCATCTGCCTGTGAAAGCTTAAGGCCTGTTACCTTTGAAACATTCTTAACGATGTTCTTTATGTACTTCGGATCAGCGTTGATACCTGTACCGATAGCAGTAGCACCCATATTGAGTACTGACATTGCTTCAATAGCAACCTCAAAACGCTTTACATCACGACCGATAGCCTTTGCAAAAGCACCAAAGCTCTGACCGAGGCTCATGGGAACAGCATCCTGCATCTCTGTTCTTCCCATTTTTACAATAGACTTGAATCTCTTTGCGCAATCCTCAAAAGCTTCTTCAAGGCGCTTGAGCTCAACGATAGCCTTCTGAAGAAGACGGATAGTAGCAAGCTTACCGGCACTCGGGTATGCGTCGTTTGTTGACTGACCGCAGTTTACATGGTCATTCGGATGAACGATTGAGTAGTCGCCCTTTGTTCCACCGAGGATTTCGATAGCACGGTTTGCGAGAACTTCGTTAGCGTTCATATTGAGGGATGTACCTGCACCGCCCTGGATAGAGTCAACGATGAACTGATCGTCGAACTTGCCTTCGAGAGCTTCCTTACCTGCCTGCACGATAGCATCCTTGATTTCATTTGAGAAAACGCCTGCTTCTGCGTTAGTGATAGCAGCCGCAATCTTGATTTCAACAAGACCGCGGACGAGCTCGATGTGTGAGCATCTTCCTGTAATCTTAAAGTTTTCCTTTGCTCTTAAAGACTGAACGCCGTAGTAAGCGTCAGCGGGAACCTGCATTGTTCCGATTGAGTCTCTTTCTTCTCTGTATGCAACAGCCATTTTATATTCCCCTTTTTTCTCTGTTTTTCTTGATTATAACACCTTTGTATGTTATAATCAAATACATATTAA
>JAZOAS010000049.1:0-8819 GCA_045595605.1 Eubacteriales bacterium | reverse complement strand
TGCGGGGGTTACGCTCAAAGGGAGTGATGTGAGAGGTCTCTTCGGGCTCAACTCAACAAACTTCACTCTCAGGTATGAGGACGGTAAAATGAAGTTTGAAACACGAGGGTACGGCCACGGCGTCGGAATGAGCCAGTACGGTGCGCGTGCAAAGGCGCTTTCGGGAGCGAAATACGAGGAGATTTTAAAAAGCTATTATACGGGTGTGGAGCTTGGGAAAATAAATCAAAAAGCATCTTCCTAAAAAGCAAAAACCGTGATACAATATACACAAATGAAAAGGGGCGTGAGGCTTTGAATATACAGGAGCTTTTGAAAAAAATATCGGAACATCCGTCGCCGACGGGTTTTGAGCATAATGCTTCAAAGAGGATTGCGGCGATTATGGAGAGATATGTGGATTCCGTTTCGGTGGATTCGCTTGGAAATGTTATCGGATACCGTCCGTGTGGAAAAAAGGGGGCAAAATGCCTTCTTCTCGATGCTCATCTTGACGAGATAGGTCTTGTCGTTACTGGTGAGAAGGACGGCTTCCTTACATTCTCCAACATCGGCGGAGTTGATCCGCGAATCCTTCCTGCGGCGTGCGTAACGGTGCTTTGCGACCCACCGAGAAGCGGAGTTATCACATCGGCTCCGCCTCATCTTCAGTCGGCAGGTGAAAGTGATAAAACTGTTCCTTTGGACAGCCTCTATATAGATATCGGCGTTGAAGGGAAGGCGGAGGTCCCCGTCGGCACTCCGGTTGTATTCGATTCGGGCTTTTCCGTTCTTGCGGGGAAGAATATCTCTGCCCGCGCGCTTGATGACAGAGCAAGTCTCGCGGCGATACTTCGCGCAATGGAGCTACTTAAAGGTAAAAAACTCGGTATAGACATTGCGGTTGTCGCAAGTTGTCAGGAGGAGCTCGGCTGTCGCGGCGCGGGCGTTGCGGGATACACCGTAAACCCTGACTGGGCAATAGTTGTCGATGTTACCCACGCTACCACTCCGGGAGTGGACAAGTCCTCAAGCTTTCCTGCCGGAAGCGGAGTTGCAATCGGCGTTGGTCCGAATATGACGAGAAAGATGTCGGATGCACTCATCGCAGTTGCAAAGGATAAGAAAATACCGCATACTGTTGAAATAAGCCCCGGCCATTCGGGAACGAATGCGTGGACAGTTCAGGTGCTTCGTGAGGGTATTGCAACGGGCCTTCTCTCCATACCGCTCAAATATATGCACACGCCTGTTGAAACCGTAAGAGAAAAGGATATTGAAGCTGTGGCAAAGCTCATATCTGAGTTTACACAGCATCTTTCTCAGGGAGGTGGAAAGCTGTGATTGAGCTGCTCAAAACGCTTTGCGAACTAAACGGCCCTACAAGCAACGAAGGAAGGGTGCGCGAGTATATAAAAAAATATGTAAAGCCGTATGCTGACGAAATTCGTGAGGATGTTATGGGAAATCTCATCGTCTTCAAAAAAGGAAAGCTGCGCCGTGAGAAGAAGCTCATGGTTTGCGCGCATATGGACGAGGTAGGGCTTATCATAACCGACATAACTGATGACGGATATCTCAAGTTTGACTTTGTCGGCGGAGTTGATACCCGCGTCGTAATAGGAAAGAGAGTCCTTGTCGGAAAGAAAGAGGTTGCGGGAATAATCGGCTTCAAGGCTGTTCACCTCACAACTCCCGAGGAGAGAAAGAAAGCGCCGAAGATAAGTGAGCTTTGTATCGATATCGGCTGTGATAAGAAATCTGCTGCGGAGAAGCTCGTATCGCGTGGCGACACTGCGATTTTTGCGAGTCCCTTTATGCAGCTTTCGGAAAATCGCTTTAAAGCAAAGGCGGTTGATGACAGATTCGGCTGTGCGATAATGTTAAGGCTCATTGAAGAAGAGCTTCTATACGATACCTACTTTGCCTTTACCGTTCAGGAGGAGGCAGGCTGCAGAGGTGCATATACGGTGGCGTATTCGGTAGAACCGGATATTGCGCTTGTGCTTGATGCGACAACAGCATCTGACATTCCGTCGTGTGAGGGTTCGGCAAAGGTCTGCACGCTTTGCGGAGGCGCTGTTATCGGATATATGGACCGCGGTACAATATATGACAAAAAGCTTTTTGCTCATCTTCGTGACATTGCTGAGAAGAAGGGGCTTTTGTGGCAGATAAAGACGCGCATCGCAGGAGGAACGGATGCGGGAGTTATTCACAAGTCGAAAAAAGGCGTCAGAACGACAGGTGTTTCGCTCCCGACGAGATACATCCATTCTCCGTCAAGTGTTTTTGACATAAGGGATGTTGAAACTGCGCTCAGTCTTACTCGTGAGTTTGTAAATTCTGGGGAGGAAAATTTTAATGATTAGTTTTAAAAAGATTCTGGAGAAAATCTGTGCAACAAAATCGCCGTCAGGCTATGAGGGAGATATCGCAGAGGTTATTGCTGAAATTGCATCCTCCCAAGGACTTGAATGCAGCCGTGATGCGCTCGGAAATCTCATAGTCCGCAGAAAGGGTGCGGGGAAGAAATGTATCCTCGATGCTCATATGGACACAACCGGCGTAATGGCAACATTCATTGACGAAAACGGGTATGTCCGTTTTGATTCAATAGGGGGTCTTTCAGCGTCGGATATTCAGAATGCAGAGGTTGAGTTTTTAAACGGAACTCGTGGCAGGATTTCCTATGAGGAAAAGTCTGAGCTTTCAAAGAGAAAGATTCCGTCGCTCTTTATTGATATCGGTGCAAAGGATGAAAAAGAGGCAAGAGAAAAGGTTTTACCCGGTGATGCAGCTGTATTTTTGGGAGAACTTCGAAGCCTTTGCGGAAACAGAATCTCTGCTCCGTATCTTGACAACCGTCTCGGCTGTGCTATCCTTCTCCACACGCTTCTCTCGCTTAAAAAATGCGAGTATGATGTTTATGGCGTGTTCTCAGCTCAGGAGGAGGTTGGTCTTCGCGGTGCAAAAACTGCGGCTTATGAGATTGATGCCGATTTTGCGATTGTGCTTGATGTTACGGATTCGTTTGATATACCGGAGCATAGGGGTCACGGAGAGGCAAAGCTTTCGGGCGGTGCTGCCGTAAAGGTTATGGACCGTGCGTTTATCGCGCATCCGGCTATCGTTTCGGCTCTTGTCTCGGCGGCAGAAAAGGGTAAAACACCGTACCAGCGCGATGTAATTACAGTGGGCGGTACTGACGGCGGAAGCATAAATCTTTCGCGCGGTGGAATCCCGACAGGAGGAATAAGCGTGCCGGTGAGATATATGCACACGCCGTGTGAGGTTGCGGATATGGACGATGTCACGGCGGCGGCAAAGCTTCTTATTTATACTCTTGAAAATCACTGCATAATTTTGTAAAAATAAGGTAGATTTTTTAAAAATAAGGTGTTATAATATACAATAGCTATAAAAACAAGGAGGCGGCCATGGATTTAAAAATACTTAACAAGAATGGCGAAGAGCTCTTTTCTCACTCCGCCAGAGAAATCGACACCGTTTATAACGGCGAATTCTCCGAAGGTGATAAGATAGTTGTTTCGTCAACATTGTGTGAGTTTTTGACTATCTCTCTCGACGATGTTCTCGGAGAAGTCACCATATTCAACCCGCAGGGTAAGTTTGAATATGAAATTCCGTCAAAGGCTTTTTCAATAATGTACTCGGCGGAGACCTTTGCAGGAAATGCTCACACCATAAAGGTCCGTGAAGCAACGGACGAGGAAGCATATGGCGTTAGAAACATCGCTCTCAACCCGTATGATATGCGCTGGCAGAAAAAATACTTCCCGCACGCGAGCGCAAACTTCGTAACGCGTGACGATCCATCGTTCTTCGAGCGCAACGCGATTGACGGAGTTCACGAAACTGCAGGTCACGGTCCGTACCCGTATCACTCATGGGCGGGTGGCGCAAGAGAGGACCTTGAGTATGTTCTCGATTTCGGTGCTGAAGTTTCGGTTGAAAAGGTTGTTTTCTACCTTCGCGCAGACTTCCCGCACGATACATACTGGAAGAACATTGATGTCGAATTCTCAGACGGCAGCCGTGCTACTGCGGAGTTCGATATGACGGGTGAGGGTCAGGAGCTTATTCTCCCTGAGCCTGTTACCACAAAGAAAATCAAACTCACAAACTTTAAGCAGGTTTCCTACCCGCTTTCATGGGCGGCACTTTCGGAAATCGAAGTTTACGGAAAATATATTAAGGAGGATTTAAGTAAAATGGAAATCAGAAACGCATCTAACCCGCGCGACATGAAGCACTACACAACAGAGCGCCTTCGTGAAGAGTTCCACATTTCAAAGCTCTTTACAAAGGACAATATCCGTATGGTTTACAGCCATATCGACAGAATCATCACAGCAGGAGCTATGCCTGTTTATCAGTCACTCAAGCTCTCAGCTGGCAAGGAACTTGCTGCTGACTACTTCCTCGAGCGCCGTGAGATGGGCTGCATCAACATCGGTGGCCCCGGTATCATCGAAATCGACGGTACAGAGTACGAGATGAACCCGCGTGACGGTATCTACATCGGTCGCGGAAACAAGGACATTGTCTTCAAGTGCGTAGATTCAGAGAACCCGCCGAAGTTCTATATCTCTTCCTGCCCGGCTCACAAGGAGTACCCGACAGTCAAGATCGATATTACAAAGGCAAAGAAGGTTCCGTGCGGTTCAACTGAAGAGTGCAACAAGCGCGTTATCAACCAGTACATCCATCCGGAAGTTATGCAGAGCTGCCAGCTCTCAATGGGTCTCACAAACCTTGAGCCCGGTTCAAGCTGGAACACAATGCCCTGCCATACTCATGACCGCCGTATGGAAGTTTATCTCTACCTCGATATGCAGGAAGACGATGTTGTATTCCATATGATGGGCGAGCCGAACGAGACACGTCATATCGTTATGAGAAATGAAGAAGCTGTTATCAGCCCGAGCTGGTCTATCCACTCAGGTGTTGGTACTCGCGCATATTCCTTCATCTGGGCAATGTGCGGCGAAAATCAGGAATTTACAGACATGGACCATGTCGGAATGAAGGAGTTGTTCTAAAATGAGTAAAGTAAGTTTTGACCTCACAGGTAAGGTTGCTCTCGTAACAGGTGCTTCCTACGGTATCGGCTATGCTATTGCAAAGGGCTTTGCAGAAGCAGGCGCAAAGATCGTTTTCAACGACATCAACCAGGAACTCGTAGATCGTGGCATCGCATCTTACAAGGCTGACGGTATTGATGCAAAGGGTTATGTTTGCGACGTTACAAACGAAGCTGCAGTTAATGAGCTCGTTGCAAAGATTGAGAAGGAAGTCGGCGTTATCGACATCCTCGTTAACAACGCAGGTATCATCAAGCGTATCCCGATGTGCGATATGAGCGCAGAAGATTTCCGCAAGGTTATCGATGTTGACCTCAACGCTCCGTTCATCGTTTCAAAGGCTGTTATCCCGTCTATGATCAAGAAGGGTCACGGCAAGATTATCAACATCTGTTCAATGATGAGCGAGCTCGGCCGTGAGACAGTTTCTGCTTACGCTGCTGCTAAGGGCGGTCTCAAGATGCTTACACGCAACATCTGCTCTGAGTACGGTGAATTCAACATTCAGTGTAACGGTATCGGTCCGGGTTACATTGCAACTCCGCAGACTGCTCCGCTCCGCGAGAAGCAGCCGGACGGCAGCCGTCATCCGTTTGACCAGTTCATCATTGCAAAGACTCCGGCAGCTCGCTGGGGCGATCCTGAGGACCTTGTAGGACCTGCAGTATTCCTTGCATCTGATGCTTCGAACTTCGTCAACGGTCATGTTCTCTATGTTGACGGTGGTATCCTTGCTTACATCGGCAAACAGCCGTAAACTTAAAAATAAAAACCGTATGCCACACGGCATACGGTTTTTTTATTTACATAAACTTTTCAATTGATTTCTTAAATTCTTCAAGTGCGCTTTCATCCCCGTCCTCTATTGCGTGGGCGATGCAGTGGGTGATATGCTCGTTTATAATCTCTTTGCCGAGACCTGAGATTGCGCTGCGGACAGCGGAGAGCTGGTTGAGCACATCCGCGCAGTCCTCGTCAGACTCTATCATTTTTTTGACATGGTTCAAATGCCCGATTGCGCGGGAAATGCGGTTGATCTGACGCTTTTTCTCCTCGGGCGAGTGGTGGTGATGATGTCCCATAGCGCACCTCCTTTTTTGAAAGTCCGATCTTATTATAGCGCATTTCAAGACTTTTTGCAAATACCGCTTACGATATATCTGTCAGCTTTGTCGATGACAGTGGTTACATCCAAAAACTCATTAAAGATTTCCGCAAGCTCTGATGCTGCCATAAGCCCGATTGAAACCTTGCTTGCTTTACCCTCGTGGTGGCGGTTAATCATATCGCGCCCCATACCGTGAGCGACGGTAAGAACTCCGCCCGGTTTCAGATGTCCTGACAGCGCGCGGATAGCATCGCGGGGATTTGGAAAGTGAGGAAACGCGTTATACACCATAACCGCGTCAAAACCCTCGTCAAAAGAAATTTCAGCAGCATCAGCACAGAGCGTTTCAATATCGGGGAAATTTCCTCTTGCAATCTTCACCATTTCGGGCGAAATATCGATTCCGGTCACATCTGCGCCTCGTGCAGTATAGTACGGGAAGAGTACGCCCGTTCCGCAGGCGACATCAAGAACGCGCGTATTTGCGCGAATATTCGCGCGGTTTAAAATATCTTCAATAATCTCATCGCTTTTTATCATTTCCGCATCCCATGTGGGGGCACAGGAATCAAAAAAGCTGATTATGTCCTGTTTATTCATCAAAAACACCTGTTTTCCTGAGAATTACAACGATTGTGGGTAAAATAACAAGCTGGGCAATGATTCCGGGAAGAGAAGAAACTATATATGATGTAGCCCAGATTGCAAGAGAATATGTATCGGCGTTTGTGATGTATATGCACGCGTTGACAACACCGCCGACAATTCTGCCTGCAAGCATCGCGGGGATGAGTGAAATGTATGTTTTCAAAAGAATATTCTTTGTGCGAAGGGCGTTAAATAAAACACCTGTAACAAGCCCGTAAACCATAAGCTCGGGAATCATGCTGATAAGCATTGCAGGCCCCGGCATACCGGAAAGGAGACTTGAAATAATCGGTCCGACGAGCCCGCAGAAAGCTCCATAGACAGGACCGCACAAAATTCCCGCGAGAAGTACGGGGAAATGCATCGGCGAAAACATCGGTCCTATTCCGAATGTGTGAAATGCAAGCGGGAGAACATAACAGAGAACGGCGCATATCGCAGCAAGGCAAAGCTTTTTTGTAGAGTTCATCAAAAACATCCTTTCATTTTAAACAAGTAACATTCTACCCGCTTTTTACACCCTTTGCAAGCCCGTAGGGGGGATATTTTATTTATAATAAAGCGCGGTTTTGAGGAAAAATTTTCTATAAATTATTGCTAAAAGCGTTTTATGGTGGTAAAATATTTACAATAAATTTTTAGGGGTAATGAAAAATGAAGCGTAATATGAATCTCACAATGCTTATGGACTTTTATGAGCTCACCATGGCGAAGGGATACTTCGAAAACGGAATGAAGGACAGAATTACATATTTTGACATGTTCTTCCGCAACATTCCCGACGGTGGCGGATATGCTATTATGGCGGGTGTTGAGCAGCTTGTCGAATATCTCCGCGAGCTTTCCTTTGATGATGAGGATATCGAATTCCTCCGCGGAAAGGGAATGTTCAATGAGGAGTTTCTCGACTATCTCCGCAATTTCAAGTTCACGGGCGATGTATGGGCAGTTGCTGAGGGAACTCCGATTTTCCCGGGCGAGCCGATAGTTACGGTACGCGCAAAGGCAATAGAAGCTCAGCTTATTGAGACTATGGTGCTTCTTACGATAAACCACCAGAGCCTTATTGCGACAAAGTCAAACCGAATTTGCCGCGCGGCGCAGGGAAGACCTGTTATGGAGTTCGGCTCGCGCCGTGCTCAGGGCTATGACGGTGCGATTTACGGTGCGCGCGCAGCTTACATCGGAGGCTGTGTCGGTACTGCCTGCACAATTTCCGAGCGCGACTACGGCATCCCTGCAACAGGAACAATGGCTCACAGCTGGGTTCAGATGTTCCCGACGGAGATTGAGGCTTTCAGAACCTATGCAAAAACCTACCCTGATTCATGCTCGCTTCTTGTGGACACATATAATGTTCTGAAATCAGGTGTTCCGAATGCGATAGAGGTCTTTAACGAAGAGCTTGTTCCCAACGGTTACCGCCCGAAGAGCATCCGAATCGACAGCGGTGACATAACATACCTCTCTCAGAAGGCAAGAAAGATGCTCGACGATGCAGGATTTTCTGACTGTAAGATTATCGCGTCAAATGCGCTTGATGAATATATCATCCGTGATATCATCATGCAGGGTGCGCAGATTGATATTTTTGGAGTAGGTGAGAGGCTCATAACCTCCCGCAGTGAGCCTGTTTTCGGCGGTGTATATAAGCTTGCGGCTGTTGAGGACAACGGCGAAATTATCCCGAAGATAAAGCTTTCGGAAAATGTAGAGAAGATTACGACTCCGGGCTTTAAGAAGCTCTGGAGACTTATCGATAACGAGAGCGGAAAGGCTATGGCGGATGTCATAACTCTTGCTGATGAGACGATTGAGAGTGGAAAGCCGTATGAGCTTTTCGACCCGAACCATACATGGAAGAGAAAGACGATTGAAAACTTTACTGCCCGCCCGCTTCACGAACAGCTTTTCAAAAACGGCGAGTGTGTTTACCGTGACCGTGAGATTTCCGAAATCCGCGAATTCTGTGCAAA
>JAZOAS010000048.1:0-9709 GCA_045595605.1 Eubacteriales bacterium | reverse complement strand
GCGCTTTTTTCATTTTCTATTCCGAATAAATCCGTATATCGCGACAGATGCGATAGTTGTTATAAGAAGCTCAGGGAGCATATATCCCCCGTTAAGTCGGAGGCCAAGCGGTCTTAGGAAGACAATAAACTTTTACAACTCCTTGGCTCACAGAACGACATGGCTACGATCCGACTTGCTTCTGCGCTTTTTTCATTTTCTATTCCGAATAAATCCGTATATCGCGACAGATGCGATAGTTGTTATAAGAAGCTCAGGGAGCATATATCCCCCGTTATACAGAATTGAATAGAGCCAGACGGGCTGACCCTCAGGCGCATACACGCCCCAGATAAGAATACCGCTAAGAAAATGACAAAGAAATCTTCCCATCATCGCGACAACCGAGCCGACACCAATTCCGAGAATCTTATTCTTAAACAGCTTTGAAATAGGATTTGCAACGGCAATTGAAGTAAACGCGAATACATAGTCAAGAAGCACAACTGCTACGAAATAAAGAAGGTTTGCAGTCGGCGGTGCCGTAAAACCTATGAGCATCTGAATAAGCGAATACGCAAAGCATGTCAGATAACTCCAGCGACGGTCTTCTATCATAACACAAACGAGAACAAGCGGAACCATACTTCCAAGCGTTACCGTACCTCCATAAGGCGCATTGAACAACGGAACAAGAGAAAGAACGGTTGCAAGCGCTATCATTACAGCGCAAAGAGTTATATTTTTCGTTTTTGTTTTTATAGTTTCCATACAGTTACCCCTCAATTTCCACAAGAAAAAACGCGTTCTGCGGATATGCAAAACGCGTTTTGTTTAAACTAAAAACTTCCTCCGTCGGCATTATCCGCATCAGGTTCACGGGTTTCGGGTTTTACACCCTCTCTCAGCCAAGTTCACTCAGCTCCCCTATTAAATTCGAGTTAATTATACACTTGCCGTAGCTATATGTCAAGCCTGTAAATTATAAAATACAGCGCCGCGAGATTCACAAGCGCAAGGATTGGAATTCCGTAAACAAAGCTGTTGTGGCGGGTTTTGTGGCGAAAAATTCGCATTCCTGCCCAAGCTCCTGCCGCACCCAAAAGCGCCGCGAGCGTAAAAAGCGTTTTCTCTGGTATTCGTCGCGAGTTCATTTTCGCAAGAAGCTTATCAAGCCCGAAAACAAGCATGACCGCTATATTCCAGATTACATAAACAATAAGAATTTTCTCAAGCATTTTTACGCCCTCCGAAGCTTTAAAAGTATCTTTTCAAAATACTCGGGAAGCGGTGTTTCAAAATACATCTTCTCGCCCGTTCTCGGATGAGTGAAGGTGACATTTTTCGAATGCAGACACTGTCCCGAAAGATCGAGCTTATCGCGCGCACCGTAAACCTCATCCCCTACAACGGGATGCCCTATATGCGACATATGAACGCGAATCTGGTGAGTCCGTCCCGTTTCAAGAAGACAAGAGGCGTATGTAAAACCGCTGTATCTTTCAATAACGCTGTAATGCGTTACTGCTTCTCTTGAATTGAGCTCAGTTACAGCCATTCTCTTTCTGTCCGTCCTGTGGCGACCAATGGGTGCCGAGATGGTTCCCGCCTCCTCAGGAAGCCCACCTATAACCACGGTATGATACTCGCGGCGCACGGAATGCTCCTTTATCTGCTCGGCAAGCGAGTTGTGGGCAAAATCCGTCTTCGCGACAAGCATAACGCCACTCGTATCCTTATCGAGGCGATGGACAATTCCCGGGCGCATAACCCCGTTTATGCCGGAGAGCGAAGAACCGCAATGGTGCATAAGCGCATTGACGAGAGTCCCCGAAAAGTGACCTGCCGCGGGGTGAACAACCATACCGCGCGCTTTGTTTATGACGAGAAGGTCATCGTCCTCATACACGATATCAAGCGGAATATCCTCAGGCTCGATATCTGCCGCCTTGAGCTCGGGAAGGGTAACCTCAATCTCGTCGCCTTCCGTTACCTTGTAGTTCTTTTTAAGCCCGAAAACGCCGCCACTCTCAATGAGAGCAGTAGCGGCGTTTCTCGAGATATTAAGTTTTTGGGAAATAAATACATCAAGCCTTGTTCCTTCATCGGAAGCTTCGGCGATAATGCGTTCCTTGTTCATTTCTTTTTCCCCGACTTATCATCATAAATGAATATAAGAAAGATGAAAAACAGTATTGCGCCAACCGTTACGGCAATGTCTGCGACATTGAACACGGGAAAGTTGATAAGCTCAAAATCGAACAAGTCAACCACCGCGCCACCGCGAAAAATCCGGTCGATAAGGTTACCTACCGCACCTGCGAGAATGAGCGTTATTCCCCAGCTCCCGATTCTTGACTTTATCTTTCGGGACGCGAGAATATACACCATAAACGCCGCGGCAAGTAACGGAACAACAATCAGAAAAGCCGTATTACCGCGGAGCATTGAAAATGCCGCACCCGTGTTTTCCACGAACCTAAGGTTGAAGATTCCGTCAATTATCGGAATCTTCCCTATCGGTTCGAGGATGTTTACACACCATAGCTTGACAAGTTGGTCAAGCGCAACGATTGCGATACAAGCTAAAAACTGAAATACTAACAATTTCTTCTCCTAATTTCCTTTGACAGCTGCCGTACATCTCGGGCAGAGCTCCGGATGTTCAGGGTCAGTTCCTGCTTCGGTTGAGAATGTCCAGCAACGCGGGCACTTTACGCCACCTGCAACAGAAATCGAAACCTCGATATCGGAAAGAGCCTCACCGAGAGAATCCTTCTTGTTGAGCTTAACATCTGAAACGATAAAGAGCTTTGCAAGACCGTCGATAGCAGAGATAAAGTCATAGCCTTCACCGTTTGCCGAAATTTCGACCGCAGCTTCAAGTGACTTACCGATTGTCTTAGAAGCTCTTGCTTCTTCGAGAGAACGGTTTACGATATCACGAAGCTCAGCAACTCTTGCCCACTTTTTCTCAAGCTCTTCATCAAGAACAGATGCGTCAACCTCAGGAATATCGTTGAGCATTGAGTTCTCAAGGCGGACACCGTCGTGATGCGGCATAGCCTTCCAGATTTCGTCGCTTGTGAAAGCGAGAATCGGAGAGAGAATGCGGACGAGCGTATCAAGAATACGGTAAATAACAGTCTGTGCTCCACGGCGGCTTGCGCTGTTTTCTCCGTCGCAGTAGAGTCTGTCCTTAATAACATCAAGGTAGAAGTTTGACATATCAACAACGCAGAAGTTATGAACAGCGTGAACAACTGTGTAAAACTCGTAGTTGTCGTATGCTTCCTTGCAACGAGCAAGGAGAGAGTTGAGACGGGAGAGAGCCCATCTGTCAAGCTCGCAGAGGTCAGAAACCGCAACCGCATTGTTCGGGTCAAAGCCTGCGAGGTTGCCGAGAATGTATCTTGAGGTGTTTCTAATCTTGAGGTATGTGTCTGAAAGCTGCTTGAAGATTGCATCCGAGCAACGCATATCCTGACGGTAGTCAGCAGAAGCCGCCCAAAGACGGAGAACATCTGCGCCGTACTTTTCGATAATCTCTTCAGGAGCAACACCGTTGCCGAGGGACTTGTGCATAGCCTTACCTTCGCCGTCAACCGTCCAGCCGTGTGTAAGAACCTGGCGGTACGGAGCCTTGCCACGAAGGGCAACCGCTGTGAGGAGGGATGACTGGAACCATCCGCGATACTGGTCAGCACCTTCAAGGTAGAGGTCTGCCGGCCAGCACTTCGGAGAGTCAAGCTCCATAGAAGCTATATGAGTTGAGCCTGAGTCAAACCAACCGTCAAGAGTGTCGGTCTCCTTTGTGAAGTGAACACCGCCACAATGCGGGCACTTATAACCTTCGGGGATAAGCTCTGAAACATCCTTTTTAAACCATGCATTTGAGCCCTCTTCACCAAAGAGCTTTGAAATCTTTTCGATTGTAGCATCATCGCAGACAGGCTTTCCGCAGTCCTCACAATAGAAGACCGGAATCGGAAGGCCCCAGTGACGCTGGCGGGAAATACACCAGTCAGCACGCTCACGGACCATTGATACGATGCGGTCATATCCCCATTCCGGGAACCACTGAACATCACCGCAAGCTGCAACAGCTTCGTCCTTGAACGCATCAACAGAGCAGAACCACTGATCTGTTGCACGGAAGATAATCGGGCCCTTACATCTCCAGCAATGCGGATAGCTGTGAACGATATCCTCAGATGCAAAGAGTGCACCTGACTCTTTCATATCTGCAAGGATGACGGGGTTTGATTCCTCCGTCTTCATTCCTGCATACTTACCTGCATAATCTGTATGGCGACCTACGCTGTCAACCGGAACGACCATTTCCATTCCGTAGCGGCGGCAGGTCTGATAGTCATCAGCACCAAAGCCCGGAGCTGTATGAACGCATCCTGTACCTGACTCCATAGTAACATAGTCAGCAAGAAGGAGGCGCGAAGTCTTCGGAAGGAACGGATGATTTGCGAGCATATTCTCAAAGAACTCGCCCGGGTGGTGGTCGATTACTTCGTAAGAATCAAAACCGCCAACCTTCATGACCTTTGCTGCAGGAGCCTCTGCCATGATATAGTTCTCGCCGTTCGGAGCCTTGATTATAACATACTCTTCAGACGGGTTGAGAGCAATAGCAAGGTTACCCGGAAGTGTCCAGATAGTGGTTGTCCAGATGACAAAGTATGTCTTTGAAAGATCGATTCCCGGGAGCTTGCCGAGGTCATCATTAACTGAGAACTTTACATAAACTGTTGTACACGGGTCATCCTTGTACTCGATTTCAGCTTCTGCAAGAGCGGTCTCGCAGACGGGGCACCAGTAAACCGGCTTGAGTCCCTAATAGATATAGCCCTTCTTATACATCTCACCAAAGATTTTGACTTCTTCAGCCTCGAACTTCGGATCCATTGTGAGATACGGCTTATTCCAGTCGCCAAGCGCACCAAGACGCTTGAACTGATTTCTCTGAACATCAACAAAGTCTTCCGCAAATTCCTTACATGCTGTACGGAACTCCGGAATTGACATATGCTTGCGGTCAAGCTTATTCTTCTTGATAATAGCAGACTCAATCGGCATACCGTGGTTATCCCAACCGGGAGTGAACGGAGCCTTGAATCCAGCCATATTCTTATAGCGGATGATAAAGTCCTTAAGGCACTTATTCATCGCAGTACCCATATGGATACTTCCGTTTGAGAACGGAGGGCCGTCATGAAGAATGAACGGTTCTCTTCCCTCGTTCTTTTCCATAATCAAATCATAGAGATTCTGCTCCTGCCAAGCAGCAAGCATATCCGGTTCGCGCTTCGGAAGAGAAGCGCGCATCGGAAACTCCGTTTTAGGTAAATTTATCGTGCTGTTATAATCCTGAGCCATTTTTTTAAACTCCCTTTGCTTAGTCTTCGTCTTTAATATTGTAATCTGTTCCGAATTTGAGATTCTCAAACACCGGTCTCTCGCGGCGCTTCGGCTTTTCTGCCGCAGCTTCAAGAGCGTCCATCTCCTCTGCTGTCGGAGCAGAGGTCTCAAAAGATTTAGTGTCGGAAACGACCTTTACATCCTCATCGCCCTCAACAGGTGCTGCCGGAGTCTCCTTCGGAGCAACTTCTTCCTCGTTCTGAGCCATCTCTTCCTCTTCGAGTCTGACCTTCTCTTCGAGTGAGCGGGCAATCTCATCGACCGTGTCAGACATTGTCGTCTCAGACACAGAAGTCTCGGAAGGTACCTCAATCTCAGGCACAACATCGTTTTTAATTGCTTCAAACTTCTCGCGCTCGGTATCAAAGAGCTTTGTTATGTTGTCGATAAACTCAGCTGTCTCTGCCTTTGCTTTTGCAAGACGGGCTTTCTCAGCCTCGACCTGTGCCATAAGAGAGCTTATCTCGGCCTTTGCTTCATTTGTGGCAGTTTCGAGCATATCGCGGCTCTTCTTCTCAGCCTCTGCGACCATCTCGTTTGCCATATTCTGTGCAGTTATAAGCGCTTTTCTCATCGCCTCGTCAACACCTCGGTAATCTTCAACGGTGTCTGCAAGAAGCTTCAACTTTTTCTTGAGCATTGTATTCTCTTTAAAGAGCGTAGCATAGTCCTCTGAAACAGATGCAAATGCACGATCTACATCGCCCATATCATATCCGCCGAAAACAGCCTTACCGAAGCTGATTTCGCGAACCTCGTTCGGTGTGTACATATTCCCCTTCACCTCATATTTATATTATCTGTATTATTATCATGCGCAAAACATCTATAAGAATAAAAGCGACCAGAACTGAAAAATCTATCGGGAACGAAGATAGCCCCGGTATTTTGTGCAGAACTGAGCGTATCGGCGCAAGAACCGGCTCTGTCGCCGTATGAAGAAAGTATGTGAAGCTTCCGGCGGCTGTCGGAAACCAAGACATTATTGCGCGCACGATGAACAGAAGCTCATAAATGCGCAAAAGCGCAAGTACGACCCTCCGCAAAATGTCTATAATTATCATGGTCTTATACCTTAGAAGTAAAGCCCGTTATTTTCAAGCTCGTCAATAAGGTCTCCCTTAAGATCTACATTATAAGGAGTGATGATGTAGGTGTTGTTTGCAACACGCTTGATCTGACCGTCGTTTGTGTAAGCAACACCGCTTAAAAAGTCAAGGATTCTGCGGGCAGCGTCTTTGTTTGTTGACTCAAGGTTCAATACGACAGTGCGCTTCTCCTTCAAGTGGTCTGCGATTTCGGTAGCGTTCTCATAGCGCTCCGGCTTTACGAGAACAACCTGAAGCTGAGTTGTTGTATGAATGTTTACAACTCTGTCATCGCGACGAAGCGGGGATGAAACCTCACGGCTTTTTTTAGGCTCCTCTGCAGGAACGAAATCGTCAAATTCTTCGTCGTCTTCAACCTTTGCCCATTCCTTGAACATTTCCATGAAACCCATAATGTTTACCTCCTGAAATTAAATATTACGCATAGTGGCGCGCACCGAAAATTCCCGTACCGACACGAACCATATTCGCGCCGCAGGAAATTGCGGTCTCATAATCGCCACTCATGCCCATAGACAAAATTTCCATACTAATATTATCGTATTTTTTTGCTCCAATGTCAATAAATAATTCCTTCATTTTTACAAAAAAGCGTTTTTGCTCATCAACATCGTCACAAATCGGCGGAATTGTCATAAGTCCGCGAACGGAAACTCCCGGAAGAGACCCGATTTCACGACAGAGCTCGTGTGCCATTTCCTCGTCAGCTCCGCTTTTTGACTCCTCACCGCCGATATTTATTTCAATGAGGATGTCCTGAACAATTCCAAGCTTTGTCGCACATTTTGAAATCTCCCTTGCAAGCTTTACGGAATTGACCGACTGAATAAGGTCAACCTTTCCAACGATATACTTTACCTTATTTGTCTGCAGAGTGCCTATGAAATGAAGCGGCGCGCCGTTATAAGCGCCCTCCTCGTATTTCTCGAGTAGCTCCTGGACACGGTTTTCACCGCATACATCTACGCCCGCAGTTATCGCTTCGCGAACGCGAGATGAATCATTCATCTTTGTTGCGGCAACGAGGATTATATCCTTCCCGCTCTTTCCGATTTTCTGTGCCGCAGAATCGATTCTCTCGCGCACCTCGGCTATGTTATTTGCTATTTCTCCCATCACAAACACCCTTTTATTTGACTATTTTCTTGTTTTCCAGATTCTTCGCCGAAACAACAATCTCATCGTAAAGAAGAAGCGACTTTGTATCTGCGCTGTCATATTCTGAAATATAGTAGCTGTCCTTCTCAAAAATTATCTCGACAGGCTTGAATTTTACCTGAGAATCTATAAGGCAGTAAACGCCGTTTTGACCTTCCTCATTTACTCGAAGAGCCTCTCTCGGAACCTTGAGACCCTTATAAGTCTTTACCACAGCCTCTGCCGAGACCTTTCTGACCTTTGTGAAATCTGAAATGTGCGTATCACAACAGAAGACCACGAGAACTTTTCCGTTTTCAGGTTCAGTCTTTCGGACGATTTTTGCTTCAACGGGAAGAAGCGCTTTATCCTTGAATTTAAGCTTCATCGTAGCTCCCTGGGAAAGACGCTCTGCCTTTTTTTCTTCGAGTATCGATGCAATATACCATTTATTTGTCGATACAAGCTTTCCTACGGCGTTTGAATCACCCTCGGCAAAACTTGAGCTCTTCTCTTCAATCTCTGACGGAGTTGCATTCATCGCAAGTGAAACCGTAAGCGAGCTTTCATACCCGTCTGTATATTGTGAAAAGTAACCCGCAGAAGGGGCGTATATTCTTTTCTTGATACTGCTGTTTGCCGAGAGCTTTGACTTCTCAGCACGGAGCTCTTCTATAACCGTAAGAAGCTCTGCTTTATCTCTGTGTATGTATTCCCTCTCAAGAACGCGGAGCTTGAGCTCGTCCACCGCGGTTTTCGTAACGCCCGAAACGCCCTCCTGGCGAAGAGTCAGGATATTTGTTGCCGCCTCTGTTATTCTGTCGTTTGCGGCAGAAATATCGTAATTTTCTCCGCTTCTTGAATAGAGCGAGGAAAGTCTCTCTATCTGCTCAGAAAGTTCCTCTGCCGTGCGGGCCTTTTCGGCGGAGGCTTCATTTGAATAAACCACCGCAACAAGGTTTCCGCTTCCTGTCTTTTCGCCTTCGTACATATTTATTTCAAGTACGCCTGAACCGTAATTTTTGTTAAAAACAACCTCATCGCGAATAACGACACCGTCAATCTCAACGACATCGTCCACCTCCGAATAGACAGCGCTCACCGTGCGTACGGGCTTATAAAAAGCCGTGTACGCCTGATAGCCGATATACGAAATAAGAACAATGCCTAAAACAACTGTTATGATTTTTGAGATTGCACTTTCCTGTTTCATTTCACATCCGAAAAAAGCTTCTGTGCCTTATCAGCACATTCGCTCTTCCCGCAGCTCCTCCTCTTTATTGAAATCAAAAAGCTTTATTGCGTGAGCCGGGACAACAGTTGATATCGCATGCTTATATATAAGCTGTTGACGCCCGTCACTCATTATAACTACGGTAAAACAGTCAAACCCGCAAACCTTCCCTTTAAGCTGGAAGCCGTTTGTGAGGAATACCGTCACGGCAATTCCCTCGCTTCTTGCCTTATTGAGAAATATGTCCTGAAGTCCTGCTGTTTTTGTCATGATAAATCACACTCTTTCTATTGTTTTTTCAATAGATTATACATTACCGTGTGAGGTGAAATTTATCAAATATTGTAATAAGTCGGAAAAACTTTCCGACAAATCGGGAGAAATCCATTTTACTGATTTGTTCCGCTTAAACCATGTCATCTGCCGTTTTGAATATCTGCGCGTTGCTGTTTTTATGTCAGAAACCGCCTCTTCAAGCGTTTTTTCGCCTGAAAAGTATGAACAAAGCTCCTTATATCCTATCGCCTGCATAGCTGTTGAGTCGGGCGATATTCCGCTGTCAAGAAGAGACTTTACCTCAGAAAGAAGCCCCTCTTCCATCATAATATCAACGCGACGGCTTATCCTCTCCCAGAGCTCTTCACGGTTTTCAAAAAGGATGCCGACATATGCCGCATCAAACCTCGGCGGTTTTTCCTTTGTTTCCTCGTCGTGCTCGGAGATCGTCCTTCCGCTTATCTTTGCAACCTCTATCGCGCGGACAACTCGCTTTATGTTGTTCTTATGAATCTGCTCTGCACGGAGAGGGTCAAGCTCC
>JAZOAS010000047.1:0-15782 GCA_045595605.1 Eubacteriales bacterium | reverse complement strand
TTCTCAGGTTATTCCGATATGGCGAGAGGTCTCGGAAAGTTCTTCGGGTTTGACTTTATGGAGAACTTCAACTATCCGTTCATCTCAAAGAGCATTACCGAGTTCTGGAGACGCTGGCATATCTCCCTCGGAACATGGTTTCGCGACTATGTATATATTCCGCTCGGCGGTAACCGCTGCGGAAAAGGAAAGCACCTCTTCAACATCTTCCTCGTCTGGATGCTCACGGGCTTCTGGCACGGTGCGGACTGGAACTTTATCATATGGGGTCTTTTCTTCGCAGTTCTTCTCGCAGGCGAGAAATTTATCTGGGGAAAGGTGTTTTCAAAATGCGCGCTTATCTCCCGCATATATGTAATTCTTCTTATTCTCATAAGCTTTATAATCTTTGATTCTACTAACCTTTCGGATATATTCGTCCGAGTCGGCGGTCTCGTCGGCGCTGGCGGTGAGGCTGCTATCAGTGCGGAAACGATTTACTACCTTAAGAGCTATGCCTTTATTCTCGTAATCGCGCTTATCGGCGCAACGCCGATTCCGAAAGTTTTACTTTCGCGCTTTGAGAAAACCCGCGCGGGCAAAGCCGTCCTCTCAGTTGCAGAGCCCGTTTTCCTCACAGCGCTTCTCGTTATCATCACAGCTTATCTCGTTGACGGGTCATTCAACCCGTTCCTCTATTTCAGATTTTAGGGGGTGACCTTAATATGAAAGACAAAATAACCTGTATATCGTTTTTTGCCGTGATATTCGCTTTTTCCCTGCTCTGTTTTTTTCTTCCTAAGAGCGATTTTTCAGAGAGCGAAAGGCGCGTTCTCGCGCGGTTTCCCGAAGTCTCAACCGAGAGTATCTTCTCAGGAAAGTTCTCAGAGGGGTTTGAGGAATATTCTACCGATGTCTTCCCCTTCCGCGACGCTTTCCGCAGCATAAAGGCGGTTTCAGCGACAAAGCTTTTCGGAAAAAGCGACAACAACAAGCTCTTTCTTCAGAACGGACACCTCTCGAAAATTGAGTATCCGATGAACGAAAGTCTCCTCGCTCACGCGACCGAGCGATTTGAGTTTCTGAGTAAGACTTATCTTGACGGTAAGACAGACAATATCTACCTTTCAATCATCCCCGACAAGAACTACTTTCTCGACATTCTGAAGCTCGACTACGAAAAGCTCACTGAAACCGTGCGCGGGGATATGCCGTATGCTGAGTATATCGACATCTTCCCGCTTCTCTCGCTCTCGGATTACTACACAACCGACAGCCATTGGAAGCAGGAATGTATCACAGATGTAGCGGATAAGCTTCTCTCCGCTATGGGAAAGAGCCAGACTTCAAAGTTTACGGAGGCGGTTATCTCAACGCCTTTCTACGGCGTATATTCGGGTCAGGCGGCAATAAACACTCCTCCCGATACGATAACTTATCTCATAAGCGATGTGCACGATTCCCTGATTGTTAAAAACTACGATTCGGGAAGCGAGGAAAAAGGATTTATCTATGACCTTGAAAAGACCTCATCCCGCGACCCGTATGAGATGTTCCTCTCCGGAAACTCGGCGCTCATCACTATCGAAAACCCGACGATAAACGACGGAAGTCACCTTGTCGTCTTCCGCGATTCTTTCGGCTCAAGCCTTCTTCCGCTTATGGTCGCGGAGTACGAAAAGGTTACGGTGCTCGATATCCGATATATGCCGAGCGCGATGATAGGTCAGTTTGTTTCTGACTTTGAGGGTGCTGATGTTCTCTTCCTTTACAGTGCATCAATGCTCAATTCAAGCGGTGGAATGAAATAAAAAGAAAAATGCAAAAACGAAAATTCGTTTTTGCATTTTTTATTACTCTTCCATATCGCCGAGGAAGGTGCGGAGCTTTTCGCTCTTTGCATTCTCGAAAACATAATCGGGAGTGCCGTCCTCCTCAATAACGCCGTCTGCCATGAATATTACGCGGTCGGAAACCGAGCGTGCAAACTTCATCTCGTGCGTTACTATAATCATCGTCATATTCATATCCGCAAGCTCGCGGATAACGCGCAGAACCTCCTGCGTAAGCTGTGGGTCGAGAGCACTTGTCGGCTCGTCAAAGAACAGAACCTTCGGAGAAAGCGCAAGAGCTCTTGCTATCGCAACGCGCTGCTGCTGACCGCCCGAAAGCTCGCAGGGGTAGTTGCCCATTTTGTCACCGAGCCCGACTCGCTCAAGGAGCGACTCGGCCTCTTTTCTTATCTCCTCAAGAATCTGCTTCTTGTTCGTTTTATAGTCAGCTCTGTCTTTTGCAAGAAGCTTCGGCGCAAGGCTTACATTTTCAAGCGCCGTATATTGCGGAAAGAGGTTGAATGACTGGAAAACAAGACCGCACGAAAGCTGCCAACGGCGCATTTCGTCGCGGCTTATCTTCGCCATACTTTCTTTATCGAAAACGACCTCACCGCCGATAGAGATGACACCCGCCGTCGGAACCTCAAGCGCATTAAGGCAACGAAGGAGCGTCGTCTTTCCGCTTCCGGAAGAGCCGATTATCGAGACAACCTCGCCCTCTTCCATCGAGAAGTCTATTCCCTTAAGAACCTCTACCTTGCCAAAGCTTTTGCAGAGATTTTTTACTTCTAATATCGCCATATGCTTAACCTCTGTAATAATCAAGTTTCTTTTCTATGTAGCCGAAAAGAAGTGTCAATATACCGTTGAATACGAGGAAATAGATAGCCGTTGAGAAAAGCGGACCGATAAGACCCTGCTTCGTGAAGCGCTCAGCGCACATGATGATTTCCGAAACGGCGACAACCCTCGCAAGTGAGGTATCTTTTACAAGAGTTATGATTTCGTTGCCCATTGGCGGAATAATTCTCTTTACAACCTGCGGAAGCACAACCTTGAAGAAGGTCTGCGACTTGGTCATACCGAGAACCTGACACGCTTCATACTGCCCCTTCGGAACGCTTTCGATTCCTCCGCGGTAAATCTCAGAGAAGTATGCAGCATAGTTTATTCCGAAAGCCACGAGAACAGCTGTCATTCGTGAACGCATCGGAATTTCCCAGATGAGACCCGGAGCGTACAAAACGACAAAAATTTGGAGCATCAGGGGCGTACCCCTGATGATCCAAACAAATGTTCTGCTAAGCCAACGAATCGGAGCAAATTTTGATATTGCTTTAAGTATTACATTTTTGCTTCTCGAAAGGAACTTGAAGGGGCAAAACTTCGACATCGACCCGAAAGCTATCACAAGCCCGAGCGGTATCGCCGCAAGAAGCGTCACAGCAAAGATTATGCCGTTCTGCCCGAACCCTTCAGTCAAAGAGCGAAAAGCTACTTCGAAAGTTGACATAGAATTAAATCTTCCTTTTAGTCTTTGATAAGAAGGTCTGCAAGCTTATACTTTGCAGCGATTGTATCGAGTGTACCGTCAGCGATGAGCTCGTCGATTGTGTTGTTTACAACAGTTGCCATGTCAGAGCCCTTGCGGAATGCGATACCGTACTCTTCCGGTGAGAACTCGCGCTCTTCTACTACAACGAGGTCTTCAAAGTCTGTGCCTTCGCCGATTGAGCCGATTGAAGCAACATAGTCAACGATAGCGATATCGCTTGTGCCTGCTGCAACATCCATAAGAGCCTTTGCCATAGAGTCAACCGGTGTGAATGCTGATTCCTTGAAGAATTCGTCAGCAGTTGCAATCTCCTCACCTGCGCTGCCTGCTTCTGCAACAACTGCAGCACCGATAACGCCTTCTGCAAACTTCTCAGCGTTGTCCTTCTTTACAACCATAACCTGCTTGTTAGCCATGTACGGGTCTGAGATTTCCATATTTGCTTTTCTCTCGTCGGTAATTGTCATACCGTTCCAGATGCAGTCGATGTTCTTTGCGTTGAGCTCGATTTCCTTTGAATCCCAGTTGATTTCCTGGAACTTCGGAGTTACGCCGATCTTTTCGCAAACTGCCTTTGCAAACTCTGTCTCAAAGCCGATAAGCTCTTCGCCCTCGTAGTAGTTCATCGGAGCAAAGAGAGTGATGCCGATGATCATTTCACCGTTTGCCATGATGTAATCTGTATCGCTTGTAGCTGTAACATCGCCACCGTCAGAGAGTACATCGTTGTTGTCGTCTGCCTGATTGCAGCCTGCGAAGAGGCATGTGAGCATCATGACAGCAAGGATAAGAGCAAGAATTTTTTTCATTGTTTTTTCCTCCTAAATGTTTAAGTCTTTTTTGATGTGACCCTATTATACCACATCACTTTATCGTTGTAAAGTGGAAAATTGAAAAAGTTTTAAATTTTTTCTGTTTTCTTTATTTTGTCATTTTTTCCTGTTTTACCTTGTGGTCGATTACATGTCTGGACGCGAGCTCGCGGTGGATATCCGAAAGGTCTATTCCCGCTTCAATCATAAGCACCATGACATGATACGCAAGGTCTGCGATTTCATAAATCGTCTCGGCTTTGTCCTCTGCCTTTGCAGCGATTATGACCTCGGTGCTCTCCTCACCGACTTTCTTGAGAATTTTATCAAGACCCTTCTGGAAGAGGTATGTCGTATATGAGCCTTCCTTCATTTCTTCCTTTCTTCCCTTGATGAGGTTTATGAGCAACTCGAGGGAGAATTCGTGTCTCTCCTCGCTCTCAAAAATCTTTTCCTCAAAGCAGGAGGTTGTCCCCTTGTGGCAGGCAGGGCCATCAGGCTCTACCATGACAACGAGCGCGTCGCGGTCGCAGTCTGCAGTTATTGAGACGATGTGCTGATAGTTACCGCTTGTTTCGCCTTTGAGCCAGAGCTCATCACGCGAACGGCTCCAGAAGCAGGTGAGCTCCTTTTCCATTGAAATTTTAAGGCTTTCGCGGTTCATATATGCAAGAGTAAGGACCTTCTTTGTCTCCGCGTCAACAACGATTGCGGGAATCAGCCCATGCTCGTCAAATTTGAGATTTTCTATATCGAACATACTTTTCTTCCTTTCATATTCTTGTAGAGATGCCGTTTTTCTTCATCGTAGCCTTAAGGTCTTGAATTTTTACATCGCCAAAGTGGAAAATCGATGCGGCAAGACCCGCGTCAACCTTCGGCAAAGTTTTAAAGAGCGTTATGAAGTCGGAAATGCACCCTGCTCCACCAGATGCAATAACGGGAACATTCACGGCGTTTGACACGGCATCGAGCATTTCAAGGTCAAACCCGCCTCGGACACCGTCGGTATCAATCGAATTGAGGCACACCTCGCCAGCGCCGAGCTCAACGCACTTCTTTATCCACGAAACCGCTTCAAGCTCGGTTTCTTCGCGTCCACCCTTTGCAAACACCTTGAAAACTCCGCCAACGCGCTTTACATCGGCGGAAATTACAACGCACTGGTCGCCGTAAAGCTTTGCAGCATCATAAATCAGCCTCGGATTCTTTATCGCGCCCGAATTTACGCTGACCTTATCCGCACCGCATTTTAAAACGCGGTCAAAATCGTCCGTCGTGTTTATTCCGCCGCCGACAGTGAGTGGGATAAATACCGACTTTGCAGTTTCTGTCAGGATGTCGGTAAAGAGCCGTCTTCCTTCGGCAGATGCGGTTATGTCGTAAAACACAAGCTCGTCCGCGCCGTTTTCGCTGTAAAACTTTGCAAGCTCAATGGGCGACGAAACATCGTTTAAGTCCTTGAAATTTACGCCCTTTACAACTCGACCGTCCTTCACATCAAGGCATGGGATAATTCTCTTTGTAATCATCTCGCCACCTCAATCGCTTCTCTTAAATCTATCGCGCCGGTGTAGTATGCTTTTCCGACTATCGCGCCATACAGCGAAAGCGCGGAAAGCGCCTTAATGTCATCGATTGTCGATACACCGCCCGACGCTACGATATTCATATCAAACTTCTCCTGCAGGTCGCGATAAAGTGCTCGGTTTGTACCTTGCATCGCGCCGTCCTTTGATATATCGGTGCAGATAAGGGTCTTTACGCCGATTGACTGCATCTTCCGGCATAGGTCATCCGCCGTGATATCGCTTTTTTCGGTCCAGCCGTGTGTTGCGGCATAGCCGTCTTTTATATCGACGCCGACTGCGATTTTCTCACCAAATTCGGAAATCGCCTCGCGGACAAAGTCTTCATCCTTTACCGCGGCAGTACCGAGAATTATGCGGTCAATTCCCGCTTCAATATATTTTCTGCAGACCTCCATCGAGCGGATACCGCCACCGATTTCGCAAAAAAGCCCGCTCTCGCGCTTTATCTTGCAGACAACATCAAAGTTCGGAGTTTCTCCGCTCTTTGCGCCCTCTAAATCCACAAGGTGCACCCAGGTTGCGCCTTTTTTCGCAAAATCCTTTGCGACAAGCCATGGCTCTTCGCTATATACCGTCATTTTGGCATAATCTCCGCGAAGGAGACGAACTGCCTTTTTTTCATATAAATCTATCGCCGGAAAAATCAGCATTTTTCTCCCTCCGTTTCACAGAATGCCGAGAGTATTTTAAGTCCCGTCTCCCCGCTTTTCTCGGGGTGGAACTGGCAACCGTAGATATTTCCGCGCCTTACTGCCGCGGTGAGCTCTGCGCCGTATTCGCTCGTCGCAGAAACCCATTTTTCATCCGTCTTTGCATAATACGAATGAACAAAATACACATGGTCGCCCGATTTTATTTTCCCAAAAATCGGGCTTTCGTTTGTAATTCTGAGAGCATTCCAGCCTATGTGCGGAATTTTTAAATTGTCGGGAATTACATCCGCTATCGCGCAGATTTCGCCCGGGATAAGCCCGAGACCCTCGTGCTCGCCGTACTCATAGCTCTTTTCAAAAAGAAGTTGCATACCAAGGCATATGCCGAGAATCGGCTTTCCGCGCTTTGCTTCTTCACATACAATCTCAGAAAGACCCGATGCCTTAAGCTTCTTCGCCGCGTCCTCAAACGCGCCGACTCCCGGAAGGAGAATATGCGACGCACGCTTTATAACCTCGGCATCCGAGGTGACTTGCGCTTCCCTCCCGATTTTTGCAAACGAAGCCGAGAGCGAAAAGAGGTTTCCGACTCCGTAATCAACTATTGCTACCACTTAGAGAACTCCCTTCGTTGAGGGGATTTCGTCTGAAAATTCAGAATCAATCGCCACCGCCTTGCGAAGCGCACGACCGCAGGCTTTGAACACTCCCTCAATTATGTGGTGTGAATTCTTTCCGGCAAGCTGTCTTATGTGAAGCGTTATATTAGCTTCACGCGTAAACGCTATCCAGAACTCCTCGCAGAGCTCCGTATCAAACTCACCGACCTTTTCTGTCGGAATCGAAAGCTCTGACACAAGCATTCCCCTGCCCGAGATATCGCAAGCTGCAAGAATAAGAGCTTCGTCCATCGGAAGCGCAATATCGCCATAGCGGCAGATTCCGCGTTTTTCGCCTATCGCCTCGGCAAACGCCTTTCCGAGAGCTATGCCGATATCCTCTGTCGTGTGGTGGAAATCAACCTCAATATCGCCGTTGCAGGCAACATCAAGGTCAAACGCCGCGTGGCGCGAAAAGAGAGTAAGCATATGGTCTAAAAATGCACTCCCGCTTGATATTTCGCTTTTTCCGCTGCCGTCGAGGTTAAGTCTCAGCGAAATTCTTGTTTCTGCCGTGTTTCTAACTATCTCTGCTTCTCTCATACAAGCATCTCCTTAAGAGTTTTTATAAGTGCTTCCATTTGTTTTCTGCTACCGATTGTTATGCGGACAAACTCCGAAAGCCGTACCTTGTCAAAGTATCGGACTAATATTCCGCGACGCTTGAGCCCCGAATACAAGTCTTTTCCGTTTATCGCAGAGCTTTTTGCGAAAACGAAGTTTGCTTTTGACGGAAGAACCTCAAAGCCGAGCTTTTTAAGCTCCTCTACCGTATAGTCGCGGTTTTCCTCAATCTTTTTGCAGTTTTTTCTCGTGTATCCTTCGTCCTCAATAACGCCGACGCCCGCCGCCATGGTCATCCTGTTTATGTTGTACGGGTTCGTCGAATATTTAAGAGTGTTGAGGTCGGCTATAAGCTCCTCGCACCCTACCGCAAACCCGAGCCTTGCGCCCGCCATTGAGCGTGATTTTGAGAAGGTCTGCGTAACGACGAGGTTTTTGTATTTATGTATAAGCGAAACGGCACTCTCTGCGCCAAAATCGACATACGCCTCGTCGATAAGAACGACATTGTCGGGGTTGTTTTTGACAATATCCTCGATATCAGAAAGAGACAGCGCAATTCCTGTCGGGGCGTTGGGGTTTGCAATAAATACCGTCTTTCCCGCATTATAAAACTTTGTCTTGTCTATCGTAAAGTCCTCTTCAAGCGGAATTTCTTCGTATTCTACATTGTTAAGCTTTGCAAAGACGGGGTAAAAGCCGTATGTTATATCAGGGAAAACTATTCCCGTCTTACCGTCGCAAAACGCCATAACAGCGAAATTCAATACATCGTCCGAGCCATTTGTGAAGATAATCTCGCGCTCTGAAACGCCAAGGAGAGAAGACATCTTCTTCACAAGCTCCCTGCACTCAGGGTCGGAATAAAGCTGTAAGCGCTTTGCTTCGTCATTTGCTTTTTTTATAGCCTTTTTCGACGGTGGGAACGGTGACTCGTTTGTATTAAGCTTTATGTACTTCATATCCTGCGGCTGTTCGCCCGGGGTATATGGCGTAAGCTGTTTATATTTTTCGCTAAAAAATCTGCTCATTTTAATCTTCCTTAAACCTGATTGTTGCGCTTCTTGCGTGTGCCGTGAGCCCTTCTGTCTCTGCAAAGAATGCTACATCCTCTGAAACCTTTGAAAGCGCATCGCGGGTGAAGTATGTGTACTGTGACTTCTTTATGAAATCATCAACCGAGAGCGGGCTTGAGAATCGCGCCGTACCGCTTGTCGGAAGTGTATGGTTCGGGCCTGCAAGGTAATCGCCGAGCGCTTCGGGGCAGTTTCTGCCCATAAAGATTGAACCCGCGTGGCGAACACGGTCAAGCAAGTCAAACGGGTTATCAACACAAAGCTCAAGATGCTCAGGTGCAAGAGTGTTTGACATCTCAATCGCAGAGGATAAGTCTTCAGTTACGATTATCTTTCCCCAGTTGTCTATCGACTCGCGCGCAATCTCGCGTCTCGGGAGCTTTTCGAGCTGAATTTCAATCTCGTCTGCAACCTTTTTTGCAAACTCTTCATCATCACAGACAAGCACCGCGCTTGCGAGCCTGTCGTGCTCAGCCTGAGAGAGAAGGTCTGCCGCGATGTGAGCAGGGTTTGATTTATTGTCCGAAACAATCAGAATCTCGCTCGGGCCGGCTATCATATCAATCGCAACCTGACCGAAAACCTGGCGCTTCGCTTCTGCGACAAACGCGTTTCCCGGTCCTACGATTTTATCGACCCTTCCGATACTCTCGGTACCGTAAGCGAGTGCAGCTACCGCCTGAGCGCCACCGACCTTGAATATTTTGTTAACGCCGGCTATACGCGCAGCGGCAAGTATCGCGGGGTTTATCTTTCCGTCGCGTCCGGGAGGCGTTGTTATTACAACCTCGCCGCAGCCTGCGACAAGCGCCGGGATAGAATCCATAAGCACGGTTGACGGATACGCCGCCGTGCCGCCCGGGACATAGAGCCCGACGCGCTCGAGCGGAATTATCTTCTGCCCCATAACTACGCCGTCTTTATCGTTTACTATAAAGCTCTGTCTTACCTGCGCGCTGTGGAATTTTCTTATATTCTCAGCGGCGGTCTTTAAAATTTCGATAAGGCGAGGAG
Organism: Eubacteriales bacterium; assembly: GCA_045595605.1. Classification (GTDB taxonomy): domain Bacteria; phylum Bacillota; class Clostridia; order Oscillospirales; family JAAYXM01; genus SIG480. The sequence continues at coordinate 6,043 of JAZOAS010000047.1, read as the reverse complement.
AGACTTTTCCCATAGCTTCACTAATTTCCGCCTCACTCACCTCAAGGGATGAAAGCTCTGCCTTGTCAAAACGGCGGCAGTAGTCAAAAAGCGCCGCGTCACCGCACTTTCTTACATTCGCTATAATCTCGGAAACAGTTCCCGATACATCGGCTTCGGTGTAGCTTCTTTTCAGGATTTCAGAAAGCTCAACCTCGCCGTATTTCAATATCTTTATCATTTTTTCGCCTCCTGCGAGCGCTCAATCTCCCTCACGATTTTCTCAATCTGCTCTGCTTTGAACTTAAAGCTTGATTTGTTCGCAATAAGCCTTGCGGAAATCGGAACTATCGTCTCAAAAACCTCGAGGTTATTTTCCTTGAGCGTTGTTCCCGTTTCAACTATATCGACGATTACATCGGAAAGACCAAGAATCGGAGCAATTTCGATTGAGCCGTTTAAGTGGATGATGTCGATATCGCGCCCCTTTGCACTGTAATACCCGCTCGCGATGTTGCGGAACTTCGTCGCCACGCGAAGCGTTCTCGAGGTGTTGTCGCGAAAATCACGCGGAGCGGCGACCGCCATTCGGCAAACGCCAAGACCGAGGTCTGAAAGCTCGTAAACATCAGGCGCATACTCAAGCAATATGTCCTTGCCTGCAACGCCGATGTCAGCAGCGCCCCGCTCTACATATATCGCGACATCCGACGGCTTTACCCAGAAATAGCGCACGCCTGCCTCGCGATTTTCAAAAATAAGCTTGCGGCTTTCTTCCAGAAGCCCAGGGCACGGAAAACCTGCCGCCGCAAAAGTCTTATAAACTTTTTCTCCAAGCCTGCCCTTTGGCAGCGCAACATTAAGCATTGTCCAAAACCTCCGTCAACTCGCCTTTAGAAAGCTTAACCTTTCTTCTGTATCGACACTTCGCAGGAGCCTTGCGGCGGGCGCATACACTCTCCCCTCGTGAAGAAAGGAGCTCAACCGCACGGCTGATGTTTGCGGCACTCTCGCCGTCTTCGTAGATAAGGAGAGTGTCTGCGTCAAAGCGCTCAGAGTCGCTTTCAAGGCTCTTTAGCATATCAATATATATCGCAAAGCCGATAGCGCCCGAGGTCTTTCCCATTCGCTTCATGAGGTTATCATATCTTCCGCCGGAGAGAACGCTTGCAGGAACGCCTTTTACAAAGCCTTTGAATACGATACCGTTATAGTATTTTATATCATCAACTACCGAGAAATCTATATGAAGCTTACCGAGAAGATTTGCAGCGCGAAAAGCTTCAACAACCGACTCAAGCTCGCCGATATATTCTTTATTTACAGAAATTTCAGAGAGCTTTTGGAGAATCTCGTCAGGGTCGCCGTAGAGAGAAACAAGCGCCTTCAGCGCCTCTGCGCCGGTGCTGTCTCCGCAGATAGCGGAAATACCGTGGATGTTCTTCTCGCCGATGCACTTTATAACCTCGCGGCGTTCTTCATCTGAAAGCGACATTGTATCGATAATGTCAGTGAGAATTCCTATGTGAGAAATGTCGAGAACGCACTCGTCCGAGATTTCGAGAAGGCTCTTCATGGCAAGAGAGAGAACCTCGAAAACGGCGTAATCGTCGATATCTCCGATGCACTCAAGACCCGTCTGCATAATCTCGCGAAAGCCCTCTGCCTCTTTCGTTACTCTGTAAACATTCTCGTTATAATAGAGCTTCTCAACGACAGATTTTTCATCCTTGCAGTTTTTGATTATCGAGAGCGTAACGTCCGGCTTTAAAGCCTTTATTCTGCCGTTTGTGTCGGTGAATGTAATTACGCTGTCGGAAATGAGGAAGTCCTTGTTTCTGACATAAAGGTCGTATTCCTCAAACTTTCCCATTTTGTATTTTGAGTAGCCGTATTTTTCATACAGCTTGCGGAGGGCAAAAACTACCCTCTCGTCGTTTTTCAAAACACCAAGTATCTCGCTCATCTTTTTTCCTCCGCAGACAACTTCGAGAGTGCAGTTTTGTATCCGCCGCTTCCGTAGTTAAGGCAACGGCTGACGCGGCTTATCGTCGCAGTAGAAACATTGACCTCTTTTGAGATATCCTGATAGTTCTTTCCCGAATCGAGAAGGCAGGCAACATCAAAGCGCTGGCCCATATCCTGAACTTCCTTTATGGTACAGATATCCTCAAAAAATTTATAGCATTCATCAACGCTTTCAAGTTTTAAAATAACATTAAAGAGTCTGTCAAGAGACTCTGATCGAATTTCTGCCATTATAAACACCCCTTGTATTTTATATTCACTTTCATATGATACCACTTTATCTTGCTAAAGTCAAGGGGAAGTTTTTAGTTTGCCATATCTAAACATAAGCCATACAAACAGAACCACCTTATGCGAGCAACATTAAAAAAACCCCGCTGTGGAACAGTCCTACAGCGAGGGTTTTTTGTCGATTCTTTCCCATTGTGAAAATAACACACATTGCATTATGAAGTTAACCAAAAACATAAGAATACTCGTCCGCATACAAATTCAATTTTGCAGATCACTTCTCGGATATGCTCACAACTCGAAATGTTGTCTGCCCATTTTGATTGAGCTGGCAGTACACTGCTGTAATTGTTTTCCTCAACTCTACAATTGATGTTCCTTTTAATACCGCAGCAGCATCGATACCAAACACTTCTACATCTCCGGCCCGCGCCGTGTTTTTCCATACCAAAAACTTTGCAACTTCCTTGATTTTTTCGTAATGTTCATCATCGGCAAATTTATCAAGCAAATGATCGTTTTGCATTAATTCAAGTCCACCAACACCTGCTTCCAGCAACGACTTGTTCAAATCTGAAAAATCATACAAAATATTGCAAATACAATCCTTATAGTATTTTTCTTGGATATATCCATAAATTGGATGTAGTGACTGCCAGTTGTTCAGCATCTGAGGATAGTACTTAATCTTTTCTCTGAGTTCTGTCTTGAATTCTCGAAAATGTGGAAAAATCGTTGGATGCTTTTGAATAAGTTCTTGACACTCCAACACAGCAACGCTTCCCGTTATAGTTGCATATGTTGAGGCTTCTTCCAACTGGTCATAGTATCTATCGGTAAGTTCTGTTCCTGGAAAAAATGTACAAAGATTGGAAAGAACATACACACCATTTATCGTGCATAGCTCAGTTGCCAGTTGCATCGTTTGAGCAAAATCTTGTTCAGTTTCATCTGGAAAACCAAAAATAAATGACGCCGTTACTTTTACGCCTTTGTTTGCAATGTAACGTAGCTTTCTCGGCACATCATCCAACTTCAGGTTCTTATTGATCAACTTCTGCATTCTGGGCGATCCTGATTCAATACCCACGAAAAGAATGTTCATTCCAGCATCACTCATAATATCGATAAGTTCATCATCAATACAATCCACTCTTGCACTGCATCTCCAAGTAATTGGAAAGTCAAGTTGTTTTAGCATTTTACATATCTTGATTACTTTTTCTCTGTTCATCGTGAACATATCGTGTTCGAAATTAAAACTAGTAACTCCATAAGTTTCGTGGATGTGTTTGATCTCTGATATTATTTTTTCTGCGCTCTTCAATCGGTACTTTCTTGCCCAAAAAGTTTTTGTACTGCAAAAGGTACAGGCGAACGGACACCCCCTGCCAACATCTACAGGAAACAGTGTCTTTGCTCTTGTAGTAAGACCTTCGTTACTGTAATTCAACAAAGAATAGTCAATCGCGGGTAGTGAATCTAAATTTTCGATCAAATCCGGGCGCGGATTTTTAATTATCCTATCACCTTCACGGTACACCAACCCTTTGATTGCATGATTAGGATTCCCTTCAATGAGCGACGCGAAAAAAGGCACAACAGTCAGTTCTCCTTCTCCGCAACATATATAGTCAACATAAGGAATCTCGCGAATTGTATCTATCGCCGAAAGATCAGCCTGTGGACCAGCAAATACAACATAAGCATTGGGGATATGCTCTTTGACCTTTTCTGCGATTTTCAAAGAAATATGATATGTATCACAGCGAGTATAGAAAGAAATAACTCGCGGCTTCTTATCCATTATTTTTTCTATAGCTGTGCTAATAAATAAATCGAATTGGCTCACATCTCCAAAATGATGAAACTGTAAAATGTCGGCATGAAATCCTGAATTTCTTAATATACTTGTCAGCAAAAGAGTCCCTACAGGTTCCTCGCGTACAAACCCGCCAAAGTTAGGAGTTATAAATACAATTTCAGACACAATATCCCCTCCCTATATTATCGCAATCACAATTACATATAAACATTCTCCATATTGTGCTAGCACAGTCATATGACCAGTTTAAATTTTAGCACATTGCATATTTATTGTCAACATATGGCCTTTTTACAAAAACGACTGGCAAAATTGCCAGTCGTTTTCTCTATACAAAGAAACAGGGCAGACGAAAAATCGTCTGCCCTGTCCCTTTAGGTTTGATTAGACCTCTTCTTCAGGGAGGTAGTTGCCTGATGTTGTGATAACATCAGCTGCAATCTCAAGAACCTCAAACTTCGGTGCTTCGTACTTCATTATATTTTCACCTCCTTAATATTAACCAAAATATGCTCTTGCAGCATCGCCGTAGACGACAATGCGTCTTGCAAGTTCATCAAGGTCGGTTGTTCCATTTCTCTTTGTGTATCCATAGCGTTCAGGGCTATACGGAACAACACCACCGTAGTACTTGTTGCCAGATGTATCTGTGACTACTGCACATGTGTAGTGAGTCTTGAACATTTCCTTTGCAGGCTTTCCAATCTCGTAACTCCACTTATTTGCAGTTGTCTTGTCAGGAATCATTTCCTCTACGCTTGATACATTGTCTTCTGTAAGAACATCTACTGAATTGTACTGTTCTTCTGTCCAGTAAAGCATCTTGATGCTCTCTACATCTATGCCTGTTACTGTTATTGTGAACTGTGTCAAGATCTTTCCTTCCAATCCCAACATAGCTCCACGACCTGTTATCGGCGGGTTGTTTCTGATGAGTGCACCCTCTTTTGCAGTAACACTCCAATCAGATCTAACCATGCTTTCCTTCCACGGAGATACCATCATTGCATCAGTGAAAACACCTTCTGCCTTCAATACTTCTGTAATTAATGCATCTGTGTTGTATCCGAAGTATTTCTGTGCTGCTGCACCATAATTTGCGAGTGCTACACAAACAGCCAAATCCCCTTCAGCCTTGCTGATACGGCTCTTCAAATACTTTGTCGGAGCATAGCTCTTTACAAGTCTTCCGTATGTGTATGTGCCGTCTCCGTTGTCAAGATACGGACGGAAGTGGATGTAATCGCCCATTTCCTTCGCCGGGATTCCTCCTGTATTAGATTCGAATCTGGTTGCATCAAATACGATAACAACATCATCTTCATCCTCTTCTACATCCTTATTAGAAATGACATTACTGCAGTTTTCGTAAGTCAATTCTTCATCCGACAATGTTGTGTCTGCATCCCAAACAAGGATACCTACACGATCCTTGAGCTGATTCATTGTCAATCCCTTCATGTTCTCGAAACCGAAGCGGACATAGATATAAATCTCTGATTCAAGCTGGAGACCTGCACCCATAGATGTTGCAAATGTCAACTCAGGAAGTTTGACTGTCACTGCACAAGTGTCTGTGAACTCGCCATCTTCTGTTGTTACAGTGATGTTTGCCTTACCTGTGTCAACAGCTGTGATGAGACCGTTCTGATCAACTGTTGCAACATCTTCGTTGTCAGATGACCATACAACTGTCTTATTGTTTGCAAGTTCAGGTGAAACTGTTGCTGTAAGCTGTGCTGTCTTGTAAATCTCAACAGTAAGTGCTTCCTGATCAAGCTCTACACCTGCTACCGGGATCGGATCATCGCCCCCTTCTTCTTCATCCGGGAGCTCATTTCCACCGCCAGTTCCTTCAGTAACTGTTACTGTTACTGTCTTGAAGATTGCCGGGTTTGCAACGAGTGCAACCTTGACTGTTGCTGTGCCAGCCTTTACAGCTGTTACAACGCCACCGTCAACTGTTACTGCGTCGCCTTC
>JAZOAS010000046.1:0-2266 GCA_045595605.1 Eubacteriales bacterium | reverse complement strand
TATAATGCAAAAGGAAAAAATATGTAAATCAGCATACAAAAGTATTTCTTTTTATCTTTTCGGACACAAACACAAGCGAAAATACTCCGTTTGAGTACGCCTCGATTTCGGGATTTCCCGAGAGCTTCCGCCCGCATTTTTCAAAAATTTCCTCCGCGACGGAGAAAAGCTCACCTTTCCCCTTCGGAACAACTCCCCAAACCCTTGCGCAGACGCAGGAGGGAGAAATTTCTATAATCTCCATAACACACACCCTTTCTGTTCGTATTTTAATTATATATCCGCGGAGAAAATAATTAAATGTAAAACTTTTTCCAAATGTCGCAAAGCCTTGACAATTTGACATAAATACGATAAAATTTTTTGTTAGGATATTATTTATTTTAATAAGGTATAAAGGCGTGTGAATTATGGAAAAAATTACAGCACCGCGTGGCACGAAGGATGTTCTTCCCGAAGAGTCCCGCGCTTGGCAGATACTTGAAGGAAAGCTTCGCGACCTCGCTCACCGTTTCGGTTTCCGCGAGATAAGATTTCCGACTTTTGAGGATGTCGCGCTCTTCGACCGTGGCGTCGGTGAGACTACCGATGTCGTCCAGAAGGAGATGTACGACTTCTACGATAAGGGCGACCGTCATATTGCTCTCCGCCCCGAGGGTACGGCAAGCGTTGTAAGAAGCTTTATCGAGCATTCCCTCCATACGGGAACGCTTCCTTTGAAGGTTTACTATATAGCTCCGAACTTCCGCTATGAAAAGCCTCAGGCGGGCCGACTCCGCGAGCATCACCAGTTCGGCATCGAGTGCTTCGGCGCAAGCGACGCAACGGCGGATGCCGAGGTTATCTCGCTTGCGGCGACTATGCTCCGCGAGCTCGGCATTTCGGGTGTAGAGCTTCACTTAAACTCCTGCGGCTGCCGTGAGTGCAGAAAAGATTACCACAAGGAGCTTAAGGCATACTTTGAAACAAGAAAGTCGGAGCTTTGCGAAACCTGTAACGACCGCTTGGAGCGCAACCCCATGCGAATTTTAGACTGCAAGAGCGATATCTGCAAGGCGATTGCAAAAGACGCTCCGAAGATTTCAGATTATCTCTGCGACGATTGCAGAGCGCATTTTGAAAAGCTTCAGAAGTGCTTAAATGATATGGGAATCGCGTTCACGCTTGACCCGATGCTCGTCCGCGGTCTTGACTATTACACAAACACCGTTTTTGAGTTTGTTTCAAACGGTATCGGCGCACAGGGTACTGTCTGTGGCGGCGGAAGATATAACGGGCTTGTTGAATCTCTCGGCGGTGTATCCACACCGGGTCTTGGCTTCGGTTGCGGAATTGAAAGGCTTATGCTGACCCTTGAAGCTGAGGGAAAGCTCATAAACGAAAGACTCGTTCCCGATATCTTCATCGCTCACGCGGATGCAGAAGCTGAGATGGTAGCTCAGAAGCTTGTCTATGAGCTTCGCGCGCTCGGGGTTTCCGCTGAGCGCGACACAACAGGTCGTTCGCTCAAAGCCCAGATGAAATATGCCGGCAAGTGCGGTGCAAAGTTCTCTGCCGTTATCGGCGGAAGCGAGCTTGAGTCAGGAAAAATTACTGTTAAAAATATGGAAAGCGGAGAAACTTGCGAAGCTGACCTTTCGGCAGATTCGATTTCAAAGCTCATGTAAGGAGAGATAGATTTATGGAAAATATTACGGGTATGAAAAGAACCGCATATTGCGGAACCTTCAGAGCTGAGCATATCGGGTCTGACGCTACCGTCTGCGGTTGGGTTCAGAGAGTAAGAAACCTCGGCGGTCTTATCTTTATCGACCTTCGCGACCGCTCAGGTATCGTTCAGTGTACATTCGACGAAGCTATCAATGCTGACCTTTTCAAGAAGGCGTTTACCGTCCGCGGTGAGTATGTCCTTTCAATCAAGGGTAAGGTAAGAAGCCGTGGCGAGGGCGCAATTACAGACAGAATCCCGACGGGTGCTGTCGAAATCCTCGCCGAGGATATGAGAATTCTCTCAAAGGCTCAGACTCCTCCGTTTGAAATTGTTGAGGACAGCGATGTAAACGATGTTCTCCGCCTAAAGTACAGATACCTCGACCTTCGCCGTCCGGATATGCAGAGATTTATCGCTCTCCGTCACCGCATCACAAAGCTTGCGCGCGACTACTACGACGAAAACGGCTTCTTCGAGATTGAAACCCCGATTCTTACAAAGTCAACTCCCGAGGGCGCTCGTGACTACCTCGTACCGAGCCGTGTCCACCCGGGA
>JAZOAS010000045.1:0-20577 GCA_045595605.1 Eubacteriales bacterium | reverse complement strand
GATGTCCGCAGAATCTTCGGTATGGGTTCTGTCAAGCTCACTGAAAAAATCGACCTTGTAATCAACCTCGAAATCTGGAAGGACGGAAAGCAGTACGACCGTTTCGGAGCCGAAACAAACTATATGGACATTCTCGGCATAGACATCCCGTGTCTTACCGTTCCGGTAAAGCCGGGTAGAAACCTTGCCGTTATAATCGAAGTTGCCGCTATGAACAACCGTCACAAGAAAATGGGCTACAACGCGGCAGAAGAGCTCTCAGCAAGACTTATGAACAGTTTCCCTGAATAATTGGAGGTAGTAACTTGAAAATCGGTATTGATCTCGGCGGTACAAACATAGCCGGCGGTCTCGTTTCGGATGACGGAAAAATCGTCTTCAAAACAAGCACCCCCACCGTTTGCGATAAGGGTGAAATGGGCCTTATGGAGGAAATCCTCAAGGTCATAAATCTTCTCCTTGCAAACGAAAACGCAAAAAATGTAACATCAATAGGCATCGGTGTTCCGGGGCATGTTGATGAAAAAGAGGGGCTTGTTGTTATCTGCAACAACATCCCGTTTGTAAACACGCGCCTTGCAGACTTCATAACAGAGAAAACATCTATTCCCTGCTACCTTGGAAATGATGCCAATGCCGCGGCGCTTGGCGAGGTCCGTGCAGGCTGTGCAAAGGACTACGACAACGCTGTTATGATTACTCTCGGCACAGGTGTCGGCTCAGGGCTCATATTCAACAAAAAGATTTTTTCCGGCTGTAACGGAAGTGCAGGCGAGCTCGGTCACATCTCCCTCTTTCCCGACGGAATCCCGTGTAACTGCGGTCGCCGCGGATGCTTCGAGCTTTATGCCTCTGCCACAGCGCTCAAAAACCAGACCCGAGAGGCTATGGAGAATAATCCCGAGAGCCTTCTCTGGAAGTTTGCAAAAACGCTTGACAATGTAAACGGAAAAACTGCGTTTGATGCAATGCGCGCAGGCGACGAAACCGGAAAAAAAGTCGTTTCGGACTATATAAGATACCTCTCGATAGGCGTTCTTGATATTATAAACCTTCTCTTCCCCGATGTAATAATCTTCGGCGGAGGAATTTCAAAAGAGGGAAAAAACCTTCTTGCCCCCCTTCGTAAGATAATCGAAAAAGAATGTTATTCCACCTACGGCAAACAGCCTGAGCTTCTCATCGCAGAGCTCGGCAACGATGCCGGAATCATTGGTGCAGCTTTTCTTGGAGTGTAAAATATGCTTTCTAACTATTCAAAAGAAGATTTTCTCGCTCTTCGTCGCGCATATATTGAGCGTGAATTTGGATTTTTAAATGATATGCAGAAAAAGGCGGTCTTCAAAACAGAAGGCCCCCTTCTTTTGCTTGCGGGCGCGGGTAGCGGTAAAACAACCGTTATCATCAACCGCGTCGCAAATATAATCCGTTTCGGTAACGCTTATGAGTCGAGCTTTATTCCGCAGAATATAGGCGACTCGGACTTCGAAATTTTAAAAGCATACCTTGACGGAAACGAAGACATCCCGAAAGAGTGTGCAGAGGCAATCTGCAAAGGCTCAGATGTTCCTCCATGGTCTATTCTTGCAATTACCTTTACAAACAAGGCGGCAAACGAGCTCAAAGAGCGTCTTCTTAAGGTTGTCGGCGAAAGTGCCGAGGATATATGGGCGCAGACCTTTCATTCCGCCTGCGTTAGAATTCTCCGTCGCGACATTGACCGTCTCGGCTATTCCTCATCCTTCACAATTTACGACGCTCAGGACTCTGAGCGCGTCATAAAGGATGTAATGGGCGAGCTTGGCATCGACACAAAGGCGTTTCCGCCAAAGGCTATTCAGAATGTAATCAGCCGTGCGAAAGACTCCATGCTCTCCCCTGAGAAGTTTGCCGAAAACGCGCAGGGCAATTTCAGGGAAGAAAAGATTGCAGAGATCTACAAAAAATACCAGGCGCGTCTCAAAGGCGCCAATGCACTTGATTTTGACGACATCATAATGCTCGCGGTAAATCTCCTCTCTGAAAACCCTGATATTCTTTCATATTACCACAGAAAATTCAGATATGTTCTCGTTGACGAGTATCAGGACACAAACCACGCGCAGTATCTCCTCACAGCTATGCTTGCCGGTGGCAGTGGAAACATCTGCGTTGTCGGTGACGACGACCAGAGCATTTACAGCTTCCGCGGTGCAACAATCGAAAACATTTTAAGCTTTGAAGAGCAGTTCCCGGGCGCTGAAACAATCCGCCTTGAGCAGAACTATCGCTCGACAACAAAGATTCTCGACATAGCAAATACTGTTATCAAAAACAACTCCGGCAGAAAAGGCAAGAACCTCTGGACCGCAGAAGGCGACGGCGAGTTGCCGATTATTTACAACGCGTCGGACGAGCGCGATGAGTCGGAATATATCGCAGAGCAGATTTTTTCTCTCAAATCCGAGGGCAAGACCTTTTCAGACTGTACAATCCTCTACCGAACCAATGCGCAGTCAATGCAGCTTGAACGAACCTTGCAGAGAAGCGGTATCCCCTATCGCATCTTTGGCGGTATGCGCTTCTTTGACAGAGCTGAAATCAAGGACATTCTCGCCTACCTCTGCATTATCGCAAACCCGACGGACACTCTCCGCTTAAAGCGAATCATAAATGTCCCTTCAAGAAAAATCGGAGACAAGACGGTTTCAGTTCTCGAAAGTCTCGCTGCACGAGACAGTACATACCCGTTTGACATAGCTCGCCGGGCAAGGTCGTATCCTGAGTTTTCTTCCGCCGCCGCAAACGCACTTGAAGCGTTTACTGGGTTTATTGATGAGCTTGCAGGACTTTCAAAGGAAATACCGATGAGCGAGCTTTATGACCTTCTCCTTGAAAAAAGCGGATACTCCGCTGAGCTTATTGCCAAAAACGATGTCGAATCGCGCGGAAGGCTTGAGAATATTATGGAGCTTAAATCCTCCATTTCCGAATTTGAAAAACAGGAAGGCGCAACGCTTTCAGGTTTTCTCGAGGAAATCTCGCTTTACACAGACCTTGATAAATATAACGCGGACGATGACTGCGTAACACTTATGACTATCCACAGTGCAAAGGGTCTTGAGTTCCCTGTTGTCTTCGTTTGCGGACTTGAGGAAGGGCTTTTCCCGAGCATACGGTCAATCGATGCAAACGAAATTGAAGAAGAGCGTCGTCTCTTCTATGTTGCCGTAACGCGCGCAAAGCGTCTTCTCTATATGACGCACGCAAAGCTTCGCACTATGTACGGTCAGACCAAATACGGCAGAGTTTCACGCTTCGTCTCCGAAATTCCTGCTGATATTTGCGAAAAGAAGGCTTCCCCGTCAATTGACACAGGCTTCTCTTCCGACTACTTTTCCCGCGAATTTGCAAGAGAAGAAAAAAGCTCGACTTCCTTCTTCTCGGAAAGCGAAAAGCCAAAGAGGAGAGCTCCCTCACAAAGCGCATTTTCTTCCTCAATCGCAAGCGCCGCAAAGGAAGCTCCTGCGCCGGCTATGTCGTTCTCGGTCGGCGACCGCGTCAGCCACAAGGCGTTTAAAGAAGGGCTTGTCACTTCAGCAACCCCTGTCGGAAGCGATGTCCTTCTTGAGATTGCGTTTGACTCGGTTGGTACAAAGCGCCTTCTTCTCAAGACTGCCGCAAAATTCTTAACCAAAATATAATACTTTCCACTTGATATGCGAAGAATATAATTATATAATATTATACACAGCATAAAAGGAGAATATATATATGACAAACATTCCCTCTGCCTGGGAAGGCTTTGACGCCGGCACCTGGCAAAAAGAAATAGATGTAAGAAGCTTTATCCGCCATAACTATACACCGTATGACGGCGATGAGGCTTTTCTCGAGTCCCCGACAGAGGATACAATCTCGCTCTGGGAAAAGGCTCTTGAACTTTTAAAGGCTGAGCGCGAGGCGGGCGGTGTCCTTGATATGGATACGAAGATTATCTCCACTATCGTTTCTCACGGCCCGGGGTATCTCGACAAATCAAAAGAGAGAATCGTCGGTTTCCAGACCGATAAACCTCTTAAACGCGCTCTTATGCCCTACGGCGGTATCCGTATGGCCGAAAAGGCATGTCGCGATAACGGCTATGAGCTTGACCCGTCGGTAAAGGAATTTTTTACGCTTCACAGAAAAACCCACAACGCGGGTGTTTTCGATGCCTATACTCCCGAGATGCGTGCCTGCCGTTCAAGCCATATCATAACAGGGCTTCCCGATGCTTACGGCAGAGGCAGAATCATCGGCGATTACCGTCGCGTAGCGCTTTACGGTGTTGACAGGCTCATCGAAGACAAGCAGGAGCAGAAGGTTACAACCCGCTCTGCCATGTACTCATATGTCATCCGCGACCGCGAAGAGCTTTCAGAGCAGATTCGCGCACTCGAGGACCTCAAGAAAATGGCAGAAATATACGGTTTTGACATATCAAAGCCTGCCCGCGACACAAAGGAAGCTATTCAGTGGCTCTACTTTGGCTATCTCGCCGCCGTCAAGGAGCAGAACGGCGCGGCTATGTCTCTCGGCAGAACTTCAACCTTCCTTGATATTTACGCTGAGCGCGACATCAGAAACGGAAAATACACCGAGCGCGAGATTCAGGAAATGGTTGACCATTTCATAATGAAGCTCCGCCTTGTAAAGTTTGCGAGAACTCCAGAATACAACGCTCTTTTCTCAGGCGACCCGCAGTGGGTTACCGAGTCTATCGGCGGTATCGCAATCGACGGAAGACACCTTGTTACCAAGATGTCCTACCGCTATCTCCATACGCTTACAAACCTCGGTCCTGCCCCCGAGCCGAACCTCACGGTTCTCTGGTCACCGAGACTTCCCGAAAACTTCAAACGCTACTGCGCGAAGATTTCTATTGAGACCTCGTCTGTCCAGTACGAAAACGACGACCTCATGCGCGTCACCCACGGCGACGACTACGCTATCGCCTGCTGTGTATCGTCAATGCGCGTCGGTAAGGAGATGCAGTTCTTCGGCGCTCGCGCAAACCTTGCAAAGTGCCTGCTTTATGCTATCAACGGTGGCGTTGATGAAATTTCGGGCAAGCAGGTTGCACCTGAGTACCGCCCGATTACAAGCGAGTACCTCGACTACGACGAGGTTATGTCAAAGTACGACGAGATGATGAAATGGCTTGCGGGCGTTTATGTCAACACGCTCAACATTATCCACTATATGCACGATAAATACTGCTACGAAAAAATCCAGATGGCGCTCCACGATAAGAAGGTCACCCGCTGGTTCGCAACCGGTATTGCAGGTCTTTCGGTAGTTGCCGACTCTCTCTCTGCAATCAAGTATGCAAAGGTCCGCGCGATACGAAATGAAGCAGGTATTGCGGTTGACTATGAAGTCGAGGGCGACTTCCCGAAGTACGGTAACGACGACGACCGCGTTGACTCTATCGCATACGATATTGTTCACCGCTTTATGGACCATATCAGAAAAAACCACACCTACCGCGACAGTATCCCGACGACATCAATTCTCACCATTACCTCTAATGTCGTTTACGGAAAGAATACTGGCGCAACACCTGACGGCAGAAAGCAGGGTGAGGCGTTTGCACCGGGTGCTAACCCGATGCACCGTCGCGATACCCACGGTGCAGTCGCTTCTCTCGCGTCAGTATCAAAGCTTCCCTTCCGCGATGCAAGGGACGGCATTTCAAACACCTTCTCAATCATCCCCGGCGCGCTCGGAAAGGATGACGAGATTTTCGTCGGCGATATTGATGTTGACCTTGAATGTGAAGGCGGCGCATGCTTTTCTCCGACCTTGTTTGAAGGTCTTGATGACGAAAACTAATTCGAAAGGATGAGATAAAATGTCTGCAAACAAAACTCAGATAGATAACCTTGTCACCCTTCTCGATAATTATGTCAAAAAGGGTGGCCACCACCTCAATGTCAATGTATTTACAAAAGAAACTCTCCTTGATGCGCAGAAGCATCCTGAAAAATACCCTCAGCTCACTATCCGCGTCAGCGGATATGCTGTAAACTTCATCAACCTTACAAAAGAACAGCAGGATGAAGTAATCTCACGAACCTTCCACGAGAAGTTCTGATTTTCATGACTTACGGCTATATCCATTCAACTGAGAGTTTCGGCACTCTTGACGGCCCCGGCGTCCGCTTCGTCGTATTTATGCAGGGCTGTCCTTTAAGGTGCAAATACTGCCACAACCCCGACACATGGGAAACAAATGTCGGGATGAAGAGAACCACGAAAGAGCTCATTGACGAATACGAAAAAAACAGAGACTTTTATAAGGACGGTGGCATCACCGTCACCGGTGGTGAGCCTCTCCTGCAGCTTGATTTTCTGACAGAGCTTTTTTGCGAGGCGAAGATGCGCGGTATCCACACCTGCCTTGATACTTCGGGCATAACTTTTACAGAAAACCAAGCAGATAAGTATGTTAAGCTACTTGACTTTACAGACCTTGCAATGCTTGATATCAAACACATTCGTCCTGATGCTCATAAAAAACTCACCGGAGCCACAAACGAAAGCGTGTTTTCCTTTGCAAAGCTTCTCTCCGAGAAAAACATTCCTGTCTGGATAAGGTGCGTCATAATTAAAGGCATTACAGATGACGAAAATGATCTTTTTGCGCTCGGTGAATTCATAGGAAAGCTAAAATCTCTCAAAGCGCTTGATGTTCTCCCGTATCATACAATGGGTATAACCAAGTACAAAAGCTTAGGCATCCCCTACCGGCTTGACGGCATCCCCCCGCTTTCAAAGGCGGATGCAATAGCCGCAAAAAAGATAATACTTGAAGGAATAAAAAAGACAAGAAAAAGATGAAGGCTTAAGCCTTCAGCTTTTTTATCTTTTATTCTACTCCGTTTGATGCAAGCGTTCTTTCCATCTCTCGGACCCGGGAGTCCCACGAGCAAGCTCTTGCATACTCTATTCTCTTTTCTGTTTTTGAGCTATCAGGCTCGTTCATCGCCTCTTCTATGAGCGCGATGTAGTCCTCTTTCTCTTTTGCGATATAAACCGAATCTGCAAATTCAAGCACCTGAACAGGCTCGGGTGAGCTTATTACAGGTTTTCCCGTTGCGAGGTATTCGTAAAATTTAAGCGGACTTACATCCTTTGAAAGGTCACCCGAACGGAAGACATTGAGACAAACATCAAACTGCTTTACATACGCCGGAAGCTCGTCGTACTTCTTCATACCGAGGAAGTGGATATTCTTATACTTCTCAAGATAATCAAGGTTTACGCCCGGAAGCGGTCTTCCGATAAGAACGATGTTCCAGTCAGGCTTCTCCTTTGCGATATGCTCGATTTTCTCGTAGTCGATACATTCCTGAAGCATTCCGACAAAACCGATTATGGGGTGTTTCAAATCTTTCATTTCCTCGGGTACTTCAAACTCCTCTGTCGCCGCGCGGTAGAAGTGCTCAAAGTTTACGCCGTTGGGAAGAAGATACGTCTTTTCGTTATACTGCGAGAGCGTCTCATAAAGCCCTGCCGCTGTTGCAAAAACAGTATCAGCGGCGCTTGCGAGGTCGCGCTCGAGCGTATTTACCGTAGTCTCGTCAATAAATCCCTTGTACGCGCTGTGGCGGTCAACGCAGTCATAAACAAGACCCTTGTGCGGAATGTACGGTGCAGCATCGGCAGAAGTCGGAGAGTAGCACCAGAGAATCGGGTCTTCAAAGCCGTGAAGCTTCATCTTTTTACGGACGAATCTCGCAAGGCGCTTCTGATTTATCTTGTTTATGAATCTGTACTTATTGAAAAACGGAAGTACGGGCGGAGTTGCATAAACCGTGATATTATCGCGGACGCGCTCTCCCGCTTTCTTATACATCGAAAGTCTCTTCCACGCTGTTTTGTCTTTAAGCGGAGCGAGGTATGTAACTGGTGGGTCAAAATACAGAATTTCCTCTGACGAAATCCTGTTCATAACATGCTGTTTTCTCGTCGGAAACGGATGGTAACAGCTTGTTGCAAGGCATACTATCTTATTCATTCTCCTTCTACCTCTTTTCCGAAAATCTCGCGGAGACGGCGGGTATTTTCCTTTTCATTTTCGCGCATCATCCGACACGCATTTTCCATATTGCTCCGATACTCACTATCGCTCATTGTTGTATCAATAAAGCTCTTCAGTATATCCGCATTGCAGGCGTTGTACAGAACGCACATCTCTCTGCCGATATAGTTCATAAAGCCTGAAACCTTGTCGTCATACGCGATTCCGATTGTTGCAACGCCCTGCCCCGCACCAAACACAAGAGCATGTAAGCGCATAGCCATTATCACGCGCATTTTCGAGAGTATTCCGATTACGGTATGAACATCGTGCTTACCGCGAATTACCGTCGCAGAATCTCCGATTTCTTCCTTTATTCTCTCCGCAAGCGGAAGGTCTCGGCTTCGCTCCATCGGGATAAGGGCGACGGAGAGACCGTACTTTTCCGAAGCATACTTCGCCGCAGAAACGATATGCGGTATTTTCTCATCGATACCTTTCCAGTTTCTCATAGCAAGGCAGAGATAGCTTTCTGAAAGCGAAAGCCCTTCCTCTTCAAAGATTTTTGAAATCTCGTTTTCTGATATGGGAGATATTCTGAGCGTCGGGTCTGCCGCGAGGAACATTGTCGGACGCTTGACATTCATCTTCTGAAGCTCTTCAAACGAATCAGGGTCACGAAGGGTTATGCAGTCAACGCTTTTGTTTATCACCTTTGATGCAAGGCGACGGTTTCCGCGCTTTCTGACAGGGCCTATTCCGCAGCCGTACATCATAACCTTGCAACCGCAAAGTTCTGCCGCCCATAGCGTAAACAGATAGAAGTAGAGTGAACGGCTTGAAGTGGAATCCTGAATAAGGCTTCCGCCACCGTTTATATATAGAGCCGACTTTCTCATCTCACAAAGAATCTTAAACACATTGAAGGTGTATATAGAGCGTACTCTGTAAGCAAGCCTTGTTTGCTTGGGATTTTTCGACATTACGCAAATTTCTGCAGCTTCGTTTGCATCGTATATCTCATCAATGACAGCTTTGAGTATCGCATCATCACCCGCGTTTCCTCTGCCGTAAGAGCCACAAAGGAGAACACGGCTCGCCTTTTTCTCATTTCTGCGTTTTAAAACTCTGTCATAAATAGAAAGCTGGGTTGATATCATAGCTTCAAACGAATACTTCTCTCGCGCTTTTTTGAGAAGCTTCTCTGCCATGTCATACGCCACACTGCGGTTATCATAAAGGTATTTTATATGCTCCGCAAGCGATTCTGAATCCCCTACATCAAAGAGGATACCGTTTTCTCCGTCGTCTATAATCTCCGGCATTGCACCGACCTTTGTCGATACCATAGTGCACCTTGCACGGATAGATTCGAGGATACTGTACGGGAATCCCTCGCTGACAGACGAAATCACACTTATATCAACAGCGTTAAGGAAAGAGTCCATATCGTCAATCCAGCCTGCAAAGACAACTCGGTTTTCTATGCCAAGCTCCTTTGCAAAAGCTTTGAGGTTTTCCGCCTCCTCACCGTCACCTCCGAGAACAAGGTAGAGGTGCGGGCAGACTTCTTTAATCTTAGAAAGAGCGCGAAGTGCGGTCGGGATATCCTTTACAGGGTGAAACCTTGCCGCAATGCCACAGAGAATAGCATTTTCATCGTCTATTCCGAGTTTTTTGAGGTAGCTTTCGCGGTCCTCACTCGGAGCGAGAGGCGTAAACTCTATACCGTTATTGAGCGTAAAGAGCTTGTACGGGTCAAAACCGCGACCTATGAGAAGGTCAGAAAAAGCATTCGTAACACCGATATACCCGTCGAGAAAACGAAGCGCAACGGTATTTAAAACACCGAAGGTAAGTCTTTTCAATATACTGCCGAGATAGTCGAGTCTGTAATCACTGTGCACGGTTGTAATGACCGGCGCTTTTATAAATGCGCGGATTGCCGACACCATAACATTCGCCTTAGAGCCGTGGCAATGTACAATCTCAAAGCCCCCGCCGTTGATAAGCTTTTTAAGATCAGAAAAGTCTTTAAGCGGGTTTTTGTTTTTTATTACGACCGTATTTATGCCAAGTTTCCTTGCATCGTCACTAAACTCACCCTCACGGAGAGACACGAGAACAACCTCGTTGTTTTCCGAAAGCTTCGAAACAAGCGAAAGCACATGGGTTTTTGCACCACCGACATCTCCGCCGCCGATAATATGAACTATTTTCATAGCTTCTCCTACTTTGTAAATTTTTAAAAAAGTATTGTTATATTTTTACACTTATTATATAATATAACAGGTAATCGGTCAAGCAATAAACATTTATGAAAGGAATTTAAAACATGAAACTCATAAACGAAAAGGGTAAGCTTTTTGGCTTAATCAACATCATTGACCTTGTCATTCTCGTCTGTGTCATCCTCGTCCTCGTCGCGCTTGTCTATAAGTTTGCTGCGCCCGCCGCAACCGATGTCATCGCACCTAAGTCTGATATGTATGTCACTATGCGTGTCCGCGGCGCTATGGACTATCTCGACGCCGAGGTTATGAAGCTCGCTCCGGGAACACGCCTTATCGCAGGCAGCGACTACATAGCAGATGCTGAAGTTGTCTCCGTTGAAAGCCTTCCGTATCTCGCAGCTGTCACAACTGCTGACGGCAAGGTCATCACCGCGGAAGACCCGCAGAAGTCTGACCTTATAATCACCGTCCGCGCAAAACAGAACAAGAACGACCCGATTCTCAAAATCGGCACTCAGGAGATAAGACTCGGTCGCGGTTTTATCTTCAAAACACAGACAGTTGAAGTAAATGCTATTATCGAAACGGTGGAATTCGATGGATAATATTATTCGTAATTGCTTTATCGCGCGTCTTCTCTCAGCTTTTTCGCTGGCTTTTGAAGGAAGCGTTCTCGGTAAGCTCAAGCGATTTATCGCGAAAAACTACCGCTCCTCCGTTACCCGACGGCTATTTGTAGCTTTCTTTTCGCGCTCACCGAAAAGCGTTTACTCAAAGCTTTATGCGCGCCTTTTAAAGCTCAATACTGCGCTTAAATCTTTCGGAGATGCGCTTCTCCCCGCTGCGGAAACGAGCCTTATTTTTAAGTTTTTCCGTTTTCTCTCAAAGGGAAGTATCGTCTTTGACCTATTTAAAAAGCTCGGTATGAAGCGTTTTCTTATTGCGATTTTCGCTCTCTATCTCCCGGTTGATGTAATTGTCCGAGATGTTATAAAAATCGGCTTCCTCTCTTCTGTATGGGATGAAGCGTTCATGATTTTCTGTATCTTCTTCATCGCTTATAGGATAATGTCATCAAAAACGCTTATCAAGCCGCGCATTACACCCGTGGATATGCCGCTTCTCTTCTTTATGTGTGTCGGTATCCTTCTTCTTGCGGTTGTTTCCCCGAAAATGGGACCTGCAATTGCCGGCTACCGCGCAGTATGCCAGTTTATGTTCTGGTTCTTCGTTCTCACAAGACTCGTTGAAGACGACGGCGACTTCCGCACGCTCTACTTTACCTTGAGTGCGCTTTCAATCGTCATCGCGCTCCACGGAATTTATCAGTACATTACAAAAGCTCCGATGCCGGCACAGTGGGTTGCTCAGGCGGAAGCCGGCGTCAGAACGCGCGTTTACTCAATTTTCGGAAGTCCCAATGTTATGGGCGCATTTCTCGTTATGACAGCTCCGATGATTGCATCGTGCGCTTACTACTCAAAAAAGCTCTGGGTCAAGTGTCTTTTGTGGGTTGCAACCGGCCTTCTCTGCCTTGCAACGCTCTTTACCTTCTCCCGTGGCGCGTGGTTCGGCTTAACGATTGCGGTTGTCGTATTCTCACTTCTTGTTGACCGCAAGCTTCTCCTCATCGCAGGAGTTGCGATTCTCGCTGTTATCTTCTGCGTCCCCGAAATCTCAAACCGAATCACCTTCCTCTTCACCGCCGACTTTGCAAAGGCAAACTCAACCGGCGGTCGCGGTGAGCGCTGGCACATCGGCCTTTCGCTCTGGCGTCAGAACCGTCTTTTCGGTTTCGGGCTCGGTCGCTACGGCGGCGCAATTGCCATGCAGAACAAGGAGATTGACGACCTTCTCTATTACTATATGGATAACTACTACTTGAAGACGCTTACGGAAATGGGGCTTATCGGCCTTGTCTCGTATGTCTGGTTACTTCTTCGGAATCTCCTCTGGTCATGTCGCAGTATCTTCAAGACAAAGCGAAACAAGATGTCCATTCTCTCTGCGGGTATCGTCTCGGGTCAGCTCGGAGTTCTGTCACATTCGTTCTTCGAAAATATTTTTGTAGTCCCCTATATGAACGCTTACTTCTGGGGACTCTCCGCTCTTGTTATGTACCTCGGCTACACAAGGCGAAGAAAGAACGACAAAGTTTAAAAGCAAGACTGTTGCAAATTGATTTATAAAAAATCAAAATGCAACAGTCTTTTTATTCCTCTTTAAGCGAGTTTAACTACTTGCTTAAATTCTGCTCATAGGACATGATCATCTTCTTGACCATCTGACCTCCGATAGAGCCTGCCTGACGAGAAGTAAGATCACCGTTGTAGCCCTGCTTGAGGTTTACGCCTACTTCTGAAGCAGCTTCCATCTTGAACTTATCAAGAGCCTCCTGTGCATTCGGTACGATTGCCATTACAAATTCACCTCCTTGATTTAACTTCATTAGTATTTTGTTCGCTTTAAAACTTTATATAAGTTGTAAATTTTGTATGTAAAAAACTTCTCATATAAAAATAAATTTTCAAAAAAAGGCTTGACAAAAGGCGTCATTATCCGTATAATTAAATAGTTCGCTTCGGGTTGTGGCTCAGCTTGGTAGAGCGCTGCGTTCGGGACGCAGAGGCCGCAGGTTCGAATCCTGTCAACCCGACCAAATCGACAAGGTCTCGTTTAAGGTCTTGTCGATTTTTCATAAATATTATTATCTGCCACCGGGTAGAGAATGCAAAAAGCATTCACCATGCATATCGTTAGGTCTTTGAAGATATGTATCGTGAATGCTTTTTAACTTTTTGGAGGTTATTTTAATGGTTAAACTTTTTAAATCTCTTACAAAATTCGAATTATTCCTCTGGTTTGCGTCTTCGGTTACAGTCTGTCTTTCTTTTCTGCTCACGCCAAACAAGGACATTCTCTCCCTTATCGCATCGCTTGTCGGGGTTACGGCTCTTATTTTTGTAGCAAAGGGATATGTCATAGGTCAGGTGCTGACTGTCGTTTTCTCGGTTTTCTACGGTATAATCTCCTTCTTCTTTTCCTATTACGGAGAGATGATAACCTATCTCTTTATGACCGCACCAATGGGGATAATGGCGGCGATTGAGTGGTATAAAAACCCATATGCAAACTCACGCGAAGTAAAAATCAAGAAAATTACAAAAAAACAGCTGTTCGGAGCGGTTTTTCTCTCCTTAGCTGTTACTTTTGCCTTTTATTTTATTTTAAAAGCGCTTGATACCGCAAATCTCTTTTTCAGCACCGTTTCTATTACGACAAGCTTTTTCGCGTCATATCTCACATATCTCAGAAGCCCGTACTACGCGCTCGGCTATGCCGCAAACGATATCGTTTTGATTATCCTTTGGATTCTTGCAAGCATTGAGAACACTGCGTATATACCGATGATTTTCTGCTTTGTCGCCTTTCTCTGGAACGATATATACGGATATGTAAACTGGCAGAAGATGCAGAAAAAGCAGATTAGTTAAGCTATTTCATCAAAAAATTACTTCGTTCAAAAAACTTTACTATAAAAGCTCCGATAACTATTCCGGCAACGCCCTGTACGGCATTTCCCGGAACATTGGCAAGCGACGGAACAAACCCGTAAAGAACGCTCTCAAACGCGAGGTACCCCAAAATCATGAGAATCTCAGCAAGCACTCCGCTTATGATACGGGAAGAGAGATCCCCCTTATTTTTCGACAGCATCTTAAACATATAGCACGCAACAAGAGCCATAAGTCCTTTTATTATAAAAGTAGCCGGTGCATAAAGAACATACCCCGAGAAGACATCCGCAAGCGCCGAGCCGATAGCAGCAGCAAAAAAACCATACCACGGCGAAAGCACCCAGCCCGAAAGCAGAACCGCCGCGTCTCCGAGATTGAGATATCCCTTGAGAGGCGAAGGTATTTTTATGAGCATTGTCGCAACGCATACAAAAGCGGCGAGCATCGATGCCATTACTATTTTTCTAGTTTTCATCAAAGCACCTCCAAAAATTCATACGCTCATTATATAACAAAACTGATTATATTGCAATATAATTAGTTTTGTTTTTATATCTTTGTTTCAAATCCCACGAGCAACCCGCCGTTTTCAGCATAGAAGCTGCAAAGCGCGCGGGTAGGATATATCGAAATATCGGCACCGGGAAACTCAGACAGTATATAACTTTCAAGAAGGCCCGCATCCTCTTCATTCATGCAATGAGAAAGCCTTACCTTTCCGCCGGAATAACCTTTTTCCTTCATTCTTGAAAATACCGTCTTTAATGTGTTCTCGCGCCCGCGACACTTATCAAGCATCTCAAGCTCGCCCTTGTCGCTTGCCTGACCGAGTGCACGGATTCCCAAAAGTCCCGCCGCCTTTGCAACGAGGTGGCTGACTCTTCCGTTGTTCGCGAGGTTTTTCATTGACTTCAGAAGGAAGAAAAGCTTTGTTCCCTTTGAATACTCTTCGCAAGAGGCGCATATATTCTCAAAGCTCTTCCCCTCGAGATAAAGCTTCTCTGCAAGCTCTATTACGAGGCCCATTTCAGGACCGGTCGAGAGTGAATCAAGGACGAAAACGCGTCGCCCGGGGTTATTCTCCTCGTAAATCTTTTTTGCGATAAGAGCCGCGTTGTGACAGCCTGAAAGCGAGCTTGTTATCGTGATGCAAAAGACATTCTCACTCTCGCCGAATGCTGAAATCCAGTCCTGCGGGTTCGGGCACGAGCTTGACGACCTTCCCTTATACGACGAAAGATACTCTACCATCTCCCCGACATCGAGGCTCTCGTCATCAACAAACTCCTTCCCCGCCGTTATTATCTTGAGCGGAACTGCGCTGAAGCTTGCCTTTGAAAGCTCTATTATATCACTTGATGAATCTGCTACTATCTTGAAAGTTTCCATAGTAACCTCCTTTTCTCCTATATTATATTCTCACCTCTCTTTTCACTCAACCTACTCATTCCCTTTGCGTCTATCTTCTTGTTTTCCTGAAAATAGAAGCGCTGTTTTCTCTCTCCCGACAGTAGAATCGTAGTAAATTCTTGCAAAAACAAAAGAAACAAGTCACTTTTGCAACTTGTTTCTTCAAACATAAAAAATATCACAAAGTTCTTTCGGCAAGGGACAGGAAATATCTATCTCGCCGCCGCCAAACGGAAGCTCCATATGAAGCCTGTGGGAATGAAGCGCACATCTGCCCGGAAGGCGCGCATCTTCCCTCCCGTAAAGAAAATCTCCGACGAGCGGATGTCCGAGGTGCGCCATGTGAACTCTTATCTGATGTGTTCGCCCTGTAAGCGGAATCACCTTTACCAGACTTTTCCCGTTTTGCTCCTCAATAACCTCATAACGAGTTTCCGCCGAGTCACCGTCAGGTCTTATCTCGCGCTCAATTACAGAGCCGTCGCGCCTGCCGATAGGCGCCGAGATTTCTCCCGATTTGTTCTCAAAAACACCCTCGCACACCGCGAGATACTCGCGATAGAAGCTACCACTATGCAGAAGGCGCGCGGCAAAGGTATGGGTATAAGCGTTCTTCGCAACCGCCATGACCCCTGACACACCCCTGTCAAGTCGGTTTATCGGGCGGAAAACAAACTTCTCTCCCCGGCTTACATAATACCACATAACGATATTTCCAAGAGATGTGTCAAAGTGCCCGTGAGACGGGTGCACTGCAAGCGTTGCAGGTTTATTGAGAATGAGAACATCCTCATTTTCATAGAGAATGTCAAGCTCTCCCTTTGTCGGGACAACTCCTGACGATTCCCGCTCCTCAGGCTCGAGAATCACCTCAATCTCATCGCCCGCCTTTACGGTGTCGATAGTATATACGCTCTCGCCATTCAAGAGAAGACCGTTCTCCGTTCTGCGGATTCTCCGAAGCTGCATTTCAGATACGCCGAATCTCCTTTTGAGAATTTCGGCTATCGGCTTTCCGCAATCCTTCTCGTCTGCCGTATGAACAAGCTTACGAAGCATTGAAACGGCTCCCTTCCTGCCTTATGAACGCGCCGACAGGCGCCTTTGACGGAAGCTTTACGCGAACGCGGATTTTAGCCTGACCTGCCGCCTCTATCTCCTCGCCGTCCTCGGTCGTCATTTTTTCAAAGATGACCTTCTGCGGCTCAGCTTTTGGCTGCATAAGCTCATACTCTCTGTTTATAACAAATTTATTCTTCTGCTCGATTACGGCATTTCCCTCATCGTCACATTCCACAACCGATGCGACAACATCCCAGGTTCTGAGATATTCAGAGGTTTCGGTATTCTGTATTCTCTCCTCGCCGAAATAGAAGCCCGTGCAGTAGTGTCTGTGGCTTACCTTGTTAACTTCTGTAAGCCAGAAGCCGTCGCGCTTCCAGTTATCGGGGTCTTTGATATACGAATCAACCGCGAGGCGGTAAGCATTAGTTACCGCCGCTGTGTAGTATGAAGACTTAACTCTTCCTTCAATCTTGAAGCTGTCAATTCCCGCCGCGATAAGCTCCGGAATATAGGACACCATATTCATATCCTTTGAGTTAAAGATATGCGTGCCGTGCTCATCCTCAACAACCGGGAAATATTCACCCGGGCGTTTCTCCTCAACGAGGTGGTATGTCCAGCGACACGGCTGAGCGCAGTTTCCTCGGTTTGATGAACGCCCTGCAAGATAGTCGGAAATCATACATCTTCCCGAATACGCCATGCACATAGCGCCGTGGACAAAGGCTTCTATCTCAAGGTCCTTATTTTTCTTTTCCATAATCTCGCAGATTTCGTCCATACTCGTTTCTCTTGCGAGGCATATGCGGTTTGCGCCAAGCTCATACCACGCGTTTGCCGCGTCGTAGTTTAAGACGCTTGCCTGGGTACTTATATGTATCTCGGCTTTTGGCGCATACTTCTGCGCCGCGCGCATAGCACCGAGGTCTGCAACGATTATACCGTCGACATCCGCATCCCCGAGCATCTCAAGATATGCAGGAAGCGCCTTCATATCTCCGTTTCGCATAAGCGTATTGCAGGTGACATACACACGGACATTGTTCCCGTGAGCAAACTTTACCGCCTCGTACATCTCCTCTTTAGAGAAGTTCTGCGATGCCGTTCTCATTCCGAACATCTCACCCGCGAGATATACCGCATCTGCGCCGTAGAGAACCGACGCTCTTAATTTTTCCATATCCCCTGCCGGGGAAAGAATTTCAGGTTTTTTCATATTCATCATCACGGATTTATCTTCGGAGTTTTCAAATGCTCTTCATAAGTCTTTGAAAACTTGTGAGTACCGTCCTCCTGTAATGCAAAGAAAAGATAATCTGTTGTATTCGGATAAAGGGTCGCGTTTATCGCGTCAAGTCCCGGGTTTGCAATCGGTCCCGGCGGAAGTCCTTTGTATTTGTATGTGTTATACTTATTGTCAATCTTTGTATCGGCAATTGTTATTACCTTCTTGCGCTCGCCGAGAATATACTGAACGGTTGCGCACGATTCGAGATACGGATAAGTCTTGTTTTTAAGCCTGTTATGGAATACCGAGGAAATATTCTCTCTATCCTTTGCAGTTGCTTCACGCTCGACGATTGAGGCAAGCGTAATGAGCTCGTGTGTCGTAAAGCCGAGTTCTCTTGCTCTCTCCTGCATTTCCGATGTAAACCTTACTTCAAAGTTGTCAAGAAAGCGCTTTATAACCCTTTCTGCGGTATCGTTTTTATAAAACTCGTAGGTATCCGGGAAGAGATACCCTTCAAGACGGTTTGTCTTTCCGAGTGCGATACCGTCAAGGAAGGCATAGTCAAAGTCAGAATTTGCAACGGCATCATTAAATGCCTTCGCATCGCAAACGCCCTTTTCCTCAAGAAGCTTTGCAATCTGGCTGACTTCATATCCTTCAGGAATTGTTACCCTTACGGTATTTAAAATCGCCTTCTTGCTTGTAAGACGACGAAGCATTGCGCGATAGTCCATATTCGCGTTTATCTTATACTCGCCTGCCGGAAACTCTGCTCCGCGCTTCGTGAGAGCTGCAAAGGTCTTGAAAAGGCCTTTATGCTCTATGATGTTATTCTCTTTGAGTATCTTTGCTACATCGCCGCGGCTTGCATCCTCCGGAATCTTGATTATCGCCTCATAATCAGGGCGGGCAAGGGCGAGGACTTCATTTACAGAGGTTATTATCCACGCTGAAAGGAGCATGGATATTCCGAGAATAAAGGCTATGTAAATATATGCCATAGGATTCTTTTTCCTTCGTTTTTTCATTTTTACCTCTCCTTTATGATTCTTTCTTCGGTAATTATTATATCGACTTTTTCATCGTGCTCCTCGCACGGTACGGTTTCATAAAGATTTATCTCGCGGCAAAGCGCAACTTTAGTAGCGCCTTTTACTTTTTCTAAAAATCTGTCATAATACCCTGCTCCACGACCGAGCCGCGAAAAGTCGTGTCCGAAAGAAAGCCCCGGAATAATCGCAAGCGAAATTTCGGAAGGCGAAACACTCTCCGCCGCAGAGGTCGGTTCCAAAATCCCGTACTTGCCCGGAGAGAGCTCAGAAAGCGCCGATATTCTCTTTGCTTCCATCACTCCGTTTTCACGGCACAGCGGAACACAAACCTCGCAACCGTTTTTAAAAAAATGTTCTATTATATCTCTCGTTTCAATCTCGTCCCCAAAGGAAACATAGACAAAAACTCTTTTGCTCAAAATATCAAGCGACAAGAAATTTTTAAAAATCTTCTTGTCTATCGCTTCCCTTTCAAATTCCGAAAGCTTTTTATTCTTCTCTTTTGCAATACTTCTCAGTTCACTTTTTGTCATAGCACACCGCCGATGCGACAGATTCTGCAACCTCTTTTCCGCGAAGAAGAGAGAGAAGTTCAAAAGCAAAATCAAAAGCATCTCCCGCCGCGCGGCCGGTCGTAATCTCGCCGTCGCGGATGACGCCTGTGTCCTTCATAAATCCTTCTTCCGGAAGCTCGTCGGAGCATGACGGATAGCAGGTGCACTTCTTCCCGTCAAGAATACCGAGTCGGGAAAGAATAATGGGAGCGGCGCAGATTGCCGAAATCTTTATCTTTCTTTTTGATACCTCAAGGACAAATTCGCGAACCTTTTCATTCTCCCAGAGGTTATCCACTCCCGGCTGTCCGCCCGGGATGATGAGCATCTCCATATCGGAAAAGTCGCATTCCGCAAAAAGAACATCAGCCGTAATCTCAACACCGTGAGATGATTTTACCGTTTTCCCTGAAACGCCGACGGTCTCAACATTTACGCCACCTCGACGAAGGATATCAACAGGCGCAAGAGCCTCGCACATTTCAAATCCGTTTTCAAGAAGTAAATATACCATAATTTCCTCCCAAATCTCAGTTGTGCATAAGATTTATATATCGATTTTCAAATTTATCGAGTATTTCTTTTCCGTTTTCGCTTACAGGTTTTAAGACTGCAAGCGGCTTTTCTTTTCCCTTTGTTATCACGGTTGCGCTTTTTCCAAACGCCCCCGCAACCTCTTCTTTTGTTGCGATGGAAGAGAAAAACTCAGCTATATGAAGTTTTCCGTTCTCCTCATAGTATGCACAGTATCCGCCGCGAAATACGGCAAACCCGCCGCCGAAGAAGCCATACTCTGAAAGGAGAAGTCGCCATGTGGCAGTGTCTCTTTTTGCAAAAAGTGATCCTTGAAGCTTGCGCTCATAAACTTCATTTAAATATTCAATGTCGTCTTCCGTAGCTTTTTTTATTTCTGTCTTGCCTTTTGGAATAACCTCTTTTTTTGAAACATGTGCAAGATACGAAAATCCGTATTTTTCATAAAAAGCAAAAAGGCTTTCATTCTGCGGAATGAGCAAAAGCACATCGCAATCGCACTCCTCACTTGCAAGAAGGCGCCCTGCAATACCGCGACCTCGCGCTTCCTTCGTCGTGCCGACACCGTAAATATACTTTGCGGAGATTTCGCCAAGCGGTGTCATAAGCGTTCTCGGGAAAGAGTGTATCATACCGAGAAGCTCTCCCTCTTCCTCAAAAACAACCGCACAGTCTTTTCTGAATATGTTTTTAAAGAAAAATTCCGAATATTCAATATCCTTCGGAAAACACTCAATCCACAAAGCTTTGAGCGCTTCTATGTCCGCATTATTTGCTTTTCTTATTATCTTTTCCATATCGCACTGTATTTTTCAATGAGCATCGCCGGATAGTAAGAAAGCTTTGCCTTACGAAGTCCGGGGAGACCCATATCATCCTCACGGTTTAAATATTTTACCTTGTCCAAAACAAGCTCTGCAAAGGATTTGTTT
>JAZOAS010000044.1:0-3547 GCA_045595605.1 Eubacteriales bacterium | reverse complement strand
TCTTCCGCTTGTCATCTGTTAATCAATTCCCTTCTTATAAGCAATGCTGCTTTAACCAAGAATATCTGCGCCTACTGCGCGCTCAACTGCGCTGTGGACATTATTCATTCCGATTCCGAGAGAGCCGTCTCTTCCCGGGATGAGGATTATTGCCGGAAGCGGCGCATCCTTGTATTTCTCGATTTCATCCGAAATATGCACGGCAAGCTGCTCAGTTACATAAATTACCGCAAAACCCTCTTTGACAAGAGAGGAAAGCTCCCTCTCGCCATCCTCGCGCGTATCTGCCGCGCGAACCTCAAAGCCGAGCGTGCGATACCCTAAAACGCTTGCGAAATCACCGAGTACTGCCAGTCTGTATTTTTCCTGCATACTCATACCACCCTCAATCTGCTTCGTATCTCATCGGGCGAAAGTCCCATTATTTTTCCTGACATAATTATGCGGACGGTGCAGAAATCTGCCTCTCGCGCCGCAAGATAAGCAACGACCGGTCGCTCATCGTATGACACATACTTCGCTTCCTGCATATATTCTATAACCGCGATATCAAGCTCGCGCTCAAAGGATGAGAAGTTTGCCTTACCTTCTGCTGTCTGCGCGCCAAGCTCTGCAGCTTTTGCAAGTGGAGTTGAGGAAAGACTTTCTGCCAGGTTCTTCTCAAGAAACTTTTCTTTTCCGATTCCCCCGAAAGGAAGAAGTCTGTCTGAAATCTCGTCTGCCTTGCCACGCCTCGTAAGGCGGACAGCAAGACGAAGATTTGAGATATCGACAAGAAGCTTTACATACCCTTTCAAAAACTCGCTTCCCGAATTCTCTGCCGCTTCCGTCATCATCTCAAAGCAAGCCCTATCAAGCATAAAGTCCAAAAGCTCGGCGTTTCGGGTATGCGAAAGAAGCTCGACACCGTCTTTATACGCCAAAGCCATTTTCTCGGGGAGGTTTGAAAAATCTCCGCTCTTAACCGATGAAGTGAGCACATCTCCCGGAACGGTTGAAACCTTTGAGAGAAGGTGCGAGGCATCCTGCTTTATAAAGTCAGCCTTTATAATTGCTTTTATGTTGTGGAAGTCGTATTTGAGTAAAAAGACTTCTTTGATGTAATCGTTTCCGCAAGCCTCAGAAACCGTTGTGACGGTATCAAGCAACGCGGTCTCGATTGCACTTTCCACATCGTCAAAGGTAAGAAGCGCTGATGAACCGTATCCCAAATCAGCAAGAAGCTTTGACGCCTCTTCAGGCGAACGCGCCTCTGCCATGCGCTCGATAACCTGCGCGGTAAGAAGCTTTTTCTCATTTGCGCGGATGTTCATCGTCGCATATAAGTAATCTGTATCTTTTATTTTCATAAAAAACCTCAGCCAAACAAAATATCTGCTACTTCGCGAGCGCAAGTATCACGCATTTCATCGACAAGTGCACGGAAGGTGCAGTTTATTTCAGTTGTTCCTCTTTTGAAAATCAACCCGCCGTCAATATCTGCAACACTGTCAGAGAGTGTGATTTTCGGGTTTTCGGATACCTTTTTCATAACATCTGCCGAAAGCTTTTCGCGGTCAGAGGAAGAAAGAATAATTTCACCCTCACCACCGTTTGCAGCACGAAGAGCAAGGCGGGCAAGCATCTCCGCCTTTTCGCCGTCAGAGAGACCAAGAAGCTTTTTTAAAGCCTCGTCAAACGCGTATGCTATAAGCTCCTGCTTTTTCGCAAGAGTCTTCTGTCTCTCCGAAAGACGGTGACCTGCGACAATGCGAGAGAATTCCTCTTCTGCTTTTTCAGAGGAAGAAGCTTTTTCTGCATCTGTCATAGCTTCTGCCCTCTGCTTATATCCGTCTTCTATTGCTTTTGCTTCAAGCTCTGCATCATCAATAAGCTTTGCTGCTTCGCGCTCGGCATCGTCTGATATTCTTTTTATAATATTTTCAATACCGTTCATATTGTGAAAACCACCTTATAAACTTACACCGTTGAGCATAAGGAATGAAACGAGAAGAGCAAGAACTGCATATGTTTCAACCATAGCTGCGTAAATCATAGCCTTTGAAACTTCCTCAGGACGCTTTGCAACAATGCCTATACCTGCTGCAGCTGCGCCACCCTGATGAATTGCTGAGAAATAGCCTACAACAGCAATCGGAAGGCAAGCAAGGAAGATGTAAAGACCTGTGAGAAGTGAAACTTCAACAGCACCGTCACCGCCGACCATACCTACCTTGAGAAGAACGAGAAACGCGATGAGAAGACCGTAAATACCCTGTGTTGCGGGAAGTGCCTGGAGAAGAAGCGTCTGACCAAACTTTGAAGGGTCTTCTGCTACAACGCCTGAAGCTGCCTTACCTACAAGACCTACGCCCTTTGCCGAGCCCATGCCCGGGAGAAATGTTGCAAGTGCTGCGCCAAGAAGCGCAATAGCCAATCCGAATTCCATTTTAATTTTCCTCCTTGATGATGTTTGTGTTTTTTGATTTTATTGTAAGCGGAGCAAAAAGCCTTCCGCCACTCTCGTAGAACTTGCCGAAATACTCGACATACTGAAGTCGTGCCGAGTGGACAAACGAGCCTACGAGATTTATTGCTATATTGAATACATGGCCTATTATGAATACCAGGAAAAAGCATATCGGACCCGTTATGACGCCCATGGTATTTATAACATTACCTACAACTGCCGTTGACAGTGAAAGCGCAAGCAAACGGGAATAGGACAGAATATCAGAAAAATATCCCGTTATGTCATACAGACTCAGAAGTCCGCTGAAGAATTTCATTATGATGTTTTTCTTCGAGCGTCCCTGCGTCAGTATAAGACCGATTGCGCCTGCTGCAAGCACATACAGACCTACCTGCGCGTTGAAAATGCAGGTTATCGCGCCGCCGAACACTACCCACCATAGTCCGATATCAAATATCGCGGCAAGAACTTCTCCGTCGCGTATCATCATGTATGCCTTTACTGCCATACCCGTGACTATCTGGATTCCGCCGAGAATCAACGAGAATATAAGCATCGTCATCGGGTCATTTGTCGGGTTAAACCACAACGCCGTATCGTATGGGAAAGTGTTTCCCGTAAACAGCAGATAAACCGACGAAATTGCATCTCCGAAAAAGCCTCCGAAGAGCACGCCCCACAAAACCGTTGAAGCACCGCATATTACCGCAAGCTCCATAAAGCTTTTGAATCCGCCACGCGGCTTCATTTTCGCAAGCGCGAAAATGCCCGCGAGCATGAGAAGAAGTCCGTATCCCGCATCAGACAGCATTATTCCGAAGAACAGCGCAAAGAACGGAGCCATTGTCGGGTTCGGGTCAATTCCCGAATACGCCGGCGCGCTGTACATATTCGTAATTACATTGAACGGGGAGATAAGCTTTGAGTTGTAGGTGAGCGTCGGGGGTTCTTCTCCTTCTGCCGGCTCTGCAAACTCATAAGCCACGCCGTTTTTCTCAAAAAGCTCTGAAAGAGTTTTTTCTTCCCGCTTCGGCGCCCAGCCCTCTATATAAAAGGCGTATTCCGTCGCGACACCCTTTTCGGATTCAACCTCAC
>JAZOAS010000043.1:0-13727 GCA_045595605.1 Eubacteriales bacterium | reverse complement strand
TTCCGTAACATTTCGGAAAAAATAGGAAAGGGTGCGTCCTGTACGCTCCTTTACGGAGTAACGGGAAGCGGAAAAACTCTTGTCTATTTCAAACTGATTGAAGAGGTCCTGAAAAGCGGGAAGAGGGCAATTCTTCTTGTTCCTGAAATCGCGCTTACGCCACAGCTTCTCGGTCAGGTTTATACATATTTTGGCGAAAGAACGGCAGTAATGCATAGTGCACTGTCTGTCGGCGAGAGATATGACGAGTGGAAGCGTATCAGGAACGGCGAGGTCGATGTCGTTGTCGGAACGCGTTCTGCGATATTCTCTCCTCTTTCTGACATTGGAATAATCATTCTTGACGAAGAGCAGGAAGATACATACAAATCATCCTCGAATCCGAGATACCACGCGCGCGAGGCGGCAAAATTCCGTTGCGTCAGCGATTCTGCTTTGCTCGTGCTCGGTTCGGCAACACCGTCTGTCGAGAGTATGTATTACGCGAGAAGCGGGAAGTATAATTTACAGACGCTTCCTGAGCGATTCAATGAAAAACCGCTTCCGAGAGTTGTTGTCTCAGACCTTCGAAAATCCCTGAAGTCAGGAAATGACGGAATAATCGGAAGAGAGCTTTATGAAGAGCTTTCAAAGAATATAGAAAACGGTGAACAGAGCATACTGTTTCTCAACCGTCGCGGAGCGGGAAAGTATCTCGTCTGTGACGAATGTGGCGAAGTTCCCGGGTGCCCGAATTGCAGTGTTCCGCTTGTTTATCATTCGAAAAATTCGCGTCTTATGTGTCATCATTGCGGATACTCTGAGCGCGCAGAGTATGAATGTTCGAAATGCGGAGCGAAGCTTCGTGTTGTAGGGTTTGGAACTCAGCGGGTTGAGGAGGAGCTTAACCGTCTTTTTCCGGGCGTTGAGACCGTCCGGATGGATACTGACACCACCTCAGGCAAAGCGTCTCATGAAAAACTTTTAAATAAATTCCGCGATGAGAAGATACCGATTTTGCTCGGAACCCAGATGATAACAAAGGGTTTAGATTTTGAAAATGTCACCCTCGTCGGTGTTCTTTCAGCGGATCAGGCGATTTTTAATGAGAGCTACCGCGCATCCGAAAACGCCTTTTCGCTCATAACTCAGGTTGTAGGGCGTGCCGGAAGAGGAGAAAAAGAGGGAAGAGCTGTAATACAGACATATTCACCGAAGAATTTTATAATCGAAACCTCGGCGCTTCAGGACTATGACGAATTTTTCAAAAACGAGCTGAAGCTACGCGAAATTCGTTCCTTGCCTCCGTTTTCGGATGTCTTTTCGCTTGTGTTTGTTGCAGAGAGCGAAACGGAAAGCTTTACTGCCGCCCGTAATATGGCAGAAAAGCTAAAGTACGCGCTTTCAAACGATTATAGCGATGTTTTCGGTAAAGTTCTGGGCCCGACCCCGCTTGGAGTCGTAAAGGTGAACGGAAAGTTCAGATATAAGCTTCTTTTGTGTGCGGAAAACAATAAAAGGGTAAGAGAATTGATTTCAAGGCTGATGCGCGATTTTCTGAAAGATAAGAAAAACAAGAAAATAAGCATCATACCGGATATAAATTCAACAGATTTTTAGGAGATAATTGTTATGGCATTACGAAACATTGTAAAAGAGGGAGATTCCGTACTTCGCAAGAAGTGTAGGGAGGTAACTGAATTTAACGAGAGACTTCATACGCTTCTTGACGATATGAAAGAAACTCTTATTCTTGCTGACGGTGCAGGTCTTGCAGCTCCGCAGGTCGGAATACTTAAAAGGGTTGCTGTTGTCAGCGTTGATGAGGAGTATTACGAAATAGTAAATCCTGAAATCATCGAATCATCAGGTGAGCAGACCGGCCCTGAGGGTTGCCTCAGCGTTCCGGGCGTTTACGGTACTGTTAGCCGTCCGATGAAGGTTACAGTAAAAGCAAAGGACAGATTCGGAAAAGAGTTTACGGTCTCGGGAGAGGGCCTTCTTGCAAGGGCGTTCTGCCACGAGATTGACCACCTTGACGGAACTCTGTTTAAGGACAAAGTTATAGAATATTACGAAGAGGCTTAAGTATGAAGATTTTATATATGGGGACTCCGGATTTTGCAGTCCTTCCGCTTGAAAAGTTAATAGAGGGTGGCCACGAAATCTGTGGAGTTGTAACTCGTGAGGATAAACCGAAAGGCAGAGGAATGAAAGTTCTTATGACTCCTGTAAAGGAGTTTGCCATTACACAGAATATCCCCGTATATCAGCCGACATCGCTCAAGAACGGTGAGCTTTCAGAGCTTTTAAATGAGTTAGCGCCCGAAATGATAGTAGTTGTAGCATACGGAAAGATTCTTCCGAAATACATTCTGGATTTTCCAAAATACGGTTGCATAAATCTTCACGGCTCGCTTCTTCCGAAATACCGAGGCAGCGCGCCGATTCAGCACGCAGTTTTAAACGGCGATGAAGTCACGGGCGTTTCTACAATGCTTATGGATGAGGGAATGGATACCGGTGATATACTTCTCAAATCAGAGGTAAAAATTGAAGAAGACGATACCTCTGAGAGTATGTTTGACAAGCTCTCGGTTGTAGGTGCTGACCTTCTTCTTGAAACAGTGAATAAAATCAGCGACATAACCCCAATTCCGCAGGAGGAGTCGCTTGCGACATACGCACCCCCGATTTTGAAAGAGAATGCGAAAATAGATTGGAAGAAGTCCTCTTCTGAAATTCTGAATCTTATTCGCGGAAGCTTTTCCTGGCCGATAGCTTTCACAGACAGCGCTATCGGCAGAATTAAGATTTATTCTGCAGAAAAAGGGAACGCTGAAGATGCGGCAGGCAAGGTTCTCGGGCTTGTAAAAAACGGCCTTGAGGTTGCCTGTGGAGAAGGAAGCATTGTTATTACGCTTTTTCAGGTCGAAAGTGGAAAGCGTATGGCGCCGGCAGACTACTTCAGAGGTCATGACAGTATAGACGGATCTTATTTTAATTAAAGAGGTTTTGATATGGGTTTCGGTTATTTTTACGGAATTGATATAACATATTTGGTTCTTGTTCTCCCTGCGGTTATCTTTGCTTTAATCGCCCAGTCACGAGTTAAAAGCACCTTCGGGAAATATTCAGTTATTGCGGTTTCGCGCGGACTTACAGGCGCTGAGGTAGCAGGAAGGATGCTTTCAGCTTTCGGCATAACGGATATACGGATTGAGAGAGTAAGCGGAAGCCTTACCGACCATTTTGACCCCAAAGCGAAGGTTATAAGACTTTCCGATTCGGTTTATGACTCTCGCTCAGTTGCCGCGGCGGGAGTTGCGGCTCACGAATGCGGACATGCCATGCAGTATGCCGAAGGGTACGGTCCGATAAAGCTTCGCAACGCGATAATTCCGGTCTGCCGGATAGGCTCGAGCTTATCAATGCCGATGATTCTTCTCGGCTTTGTTTTCTCGTGGCAGCCGATAGTTGATATTGGAATCCTTTTCTTCGCACTTGCGACAGTTTTTCAGCTTATAACACTTCCTGTTGAGTTCAATGCATCGCGCCGTGCGCTTGC
This sequence comes from Eubacteriales bacterium, assembly GCA_045595605.1. Taxonomy (GTDB): domain Bacteria; phylum Bacillota; class Clostridia; order Oscillospirales; family JAAYXM01; genus SIG480. Next base: position 10,180 of record JAZOAS010000043.1, on the reverse strand, counting down.
AACGCTCACCTCGGCGGGGATTCTTTCAGATAACGAAAAAACATCAGCAAAAAAGGTTTTGTCTGCGGCGGCGATGACTTATGTTGCGGCGCTTGCAGTTTCGCTTGCACAGTTACTCAGGCTTATTTTGATATTTGGCGGAGGCAGGAGACGAGATTGAGAAAGAAGGATGCAAGAGATATAGCGGTATCTGCAATCACGGCTTTTCGAAAGAGAAGCGCGTGGTCTGACGGGTATCTTAGAAATGAAATAAGGGCAAATGAGCTCTCGCCTCGTGACGCTGCGTTTGCAAGCGAGCTTGTAAACGGTGTTTTGGAGAATTCTTTGCTTATTAATTTCTATATCTCAAAGTTTTCGTCGGTAAAATTCAATAAGATTTCCCCGGGAATAATTGATATTTTGCAGATGGCGATATATCAGATTGTTTTCCTTGACAGGATTCCTGACTCTGCGGCGGTTAACGATGCGGTAAACCGCGCAAAGCGAAATAACCCGCGTGCCGCAGGGTTTGTAAATGCGATAACGAGGAAAATCTCAACTTCAAAAGAACATCTTCCTGAAGTAACGGGAAGTGCAGAGGAAGTTTTATCAATAAAATACAGCCATCCGATTGAGCTTGTAAGACGGCTTATTTCACAGTTTGGCGAGGCGGAAACAGAAAAGATTCTTTCTGAAAACAATAGGAAGAGCAAGGTTTTTGCAAGAGTAAATACGCTTAAAACCACGCGTGAAGATTTAATTTCAGGTGAGGATGAATACCTTTCATTCTCGGCAGGGAAGCTTAAAGAGTCCGTTGAGGTGGAATTTCTCGGAAATATTGAAAAAAGCGAAGCTTTCAAAAAAGGCCTTTTCCATATTCAGGACGAAGCAAGCCAGCTCGCGGCAAGCGTCCTTTCTCCGAAACCCGGTTCTCGCGTTCTTGATGCGTGTGCAGCTCCGGGGGGAAAGTCTTTTATGCTTGCAGAGCTTATGGAAAATTCGGGTGAGCTTATTTCCTGCGATATACACGAGCATAAGCTCGGGCTCATAAAAAGCGGTGCTGAGCGACTTGGCATTGAGATAATCAATACCGAGCTTTCTGACGCCTCTGAATTTCACCCGGAATTTGAAAACGCTTTTGACTACATTCTTGCCGATGTTCCGTGTTCGGGATTTGGCATCATAAGAAAGAAACCTGACATACGATATAAGTCGCTTGAGGAAGCGGCAGAGTTACCTGCGCTTCAAAGTAAGATTTTAAAGAATCTTTCAAGGTATTTAAAACCCGGAGGAAGTCTTGTATATTCAACCTGCACGATTCTTTCTGAAGAAAATAGCCTGGTAACGGAAAGTTTTTTATCTGAAAACAGCGAATTTTCAGAGGAAAAACTCGAACTTCCGATTCCGTGCAAAGAGGAAAAATGCGGGGTAACGCTTCTTCCGCATATCAGCGGAACAGACGGATTCTATATTTGTAAACTGCGGAGGAAAAATGATTGATATTCGTTCAATGACATTTGAAGAGCTTTCGGAATACATACTTTCAAAAGGCGAGCCGAAGTTCAGAGTCGGGCAGATTTTTTCGTGGCTTCATCGCGGGATAAATTCCTTTGATGAAATGAAAAATATTCCCAAAACTCTCCGTGAGACGTTTGCAGAGGAATGTACGCTTAATGTCGCCGAGATTGTTCGGGCGCAGGTTTCAAAAACAGACGGTACGCGAAAATATCTTTTTAAATTCAGCGACGGAAACTGTGTTGAAGCTGTTTTTATGAAGTATAACCACGGCAATACGGTTTGCATTTCAACTCAGGTCGGATGTCGTATGGGGTGCGTTTTCTGCGCATCGACAAAAAACGGTCTTGTCAGAAATCTTCTGCCGTCGGAGATGCTTGCGGAGCTTTTTGCGATAATCAATGATACGGGCGAGAAGATATCGAATATCGTGCTTATGGGTACGGGCGAGCCACTTGACAATTATGATAATGTCATTAAGTTTTTAAACCTCGTAAACGATGAGCGAGGGCTCAATATCGGAATGCGCCACATTTCGCTATCAACCTGCGGCCTATGCGAAAAGATAGAAAAGCTTTCCGATGAGGACCTTCCGCTCACACTATCTGTCTCGCTTCATGCGCCGACGGATGAGGCGAGAAACGCCATTATGCCGGTAAACCGTGCGTATGGTGTGAAGAGACTTATTGATGAGTGTAAAAGGTATTTTGAAAAAACTCATCGCCGTATTTCTTTTGAATACACCATGATAGCGGGAAAAACGGATACTGCCACTCAGGCAAAGGAGCTCTCGGAACTTCTTTCCGGATTTCCGTGTCATGTAAACTTGATTCCGCTTAATAAGATAAGCGAAGGTGAGCTAATGCCGAGCTCGCCTGAGACGATAAAAAGCTTTATGTCCCACCTTGAGAAGAAGGGTATTGCGGTTACAGTGCGCCGAAGTCTCGGTGCTGACATTGATGCCGCGTGCGGACAGCTTCGGCAAAAGTATATTTCAGAGTAAAATTAGGTTTACCGTCAGCCGTAAAAATGGCGGTGCTGTCATGTGACAGTTTATGGAGAAAACATGTTTGCTTGGGGAAAATCTGATATAGGAATGGCGCGAAAAGACAATCAGGATTCCTATGTTTACAGCGTGTCGGATGCAAAAAAACTCGCATTCGCCGTTGTGTGTGACGGTATGGGAGGCGCCGCAGCAGGAAATATCGCAAGTCAGCTTGCGCTCGAAAAGTTCACGGAGCATATAAGGGAAACCAACTGCAAGAACTTTTCGCATGAGCAGATTTGCACACTGCTTGAAAATGCTTTGGAGGATGCCAATACCGCCGTTCACGACAAGGCGATGTCTGACTGCGCGCTTACGGGAATGGGGACGACGCTGGTTGCGGTAGTCGCAACATCGTCGAAGGTCGCGGTTATAAATGTCGGAGATAGCAGAGCATATAAGATTAATTCTGAAGGCATTGTCAAAATAACTAACGACCACTCGCTTGTTGCGGATATGGTCAGGATGGGTGAGATTACGGAGGAGCAGGCGCAAGCACATCCGGGAAAGAACCTTATTACCCGTGCTGTCGGAACGGATGTTTCGGTTGAAGGTGATGTTTTCTTTCCGGACATCAAGCGGGGAGATTTCATTCTTCTTTGTTCTGACGGGCTGTCTAACCTTGTCACAGAGCAGGAAATGCTCTATGAGGTAATGTACGGTGAGAAAGAGGATTGTTGTACAAGACTTATTGACATAGCTAACAACCGTGGCGGCTTTGATAATATAACGGTTGTATTGCTTGCATTTTAACTTAGGGGGAGAAAAGAATGACTGATAAATACATAGGTAAGCTCCTGGATAACAGATATGAAATTCTTGAGGTAATCGGAACAGGCGGTATGGCTGTTGTTTACAAAGCTCTCTGCCACCGTCTTAATCGATATGTTGCTATAAAAATATTGAAGGATGAGTTTGCAAAAGACGAGGAATTCAGAAACAGATTCCATGCAGAAAGCCATGCTATTGCAATGGTTTCTCATCCGAACATCGTTTCGGTTTATGATGTGTCGCGCTCAAATTCGGTAGAGTATATCGTTATGGAGCTCATAGACGGAATCTCGCTCAAGCAGTATATGAAGCGCCGCGGAAAGCTCACACAGAAGGAAGCGATACATTTCACGGTACAGATTCTGAGAGCTCTTTCTCATGCACATTCAAAGGGCATAATCCACAGGGATATCAAACCGCATAACATAATGATTCTCCGTGACAGTACAGTCAGGGTTACGGACTTTGGAATAGCGCGTCTTGAGTCATCACAGAAGACTGTTACGCGTGAAGCTTTCGGCTCTGTTCATTACATAGCTCCTGAGCAGGCAAAAGGCAGCAAAATTGATTGCCGTGCTGATATATACTCAACCGGCGTCGTGCTTTACGAAATGCTTACGGGAAGGCTTCCATATGAAGGAGATACTCCTGTTGCAATTGCTATTCAGCACATAAACTCACTTCCGTTGAGCCCGCGTGAGATTAATCCGGAAATTCCGGAAGCCCTTGAGAAAATTACCATGAAAGCAATGGCTCCGTCTCTTCCGAAGCGATACGCTTCAACGGATGAGATGATTGAAGACCTTGAAATGTTCCGCAAGAACCCGGAAATGCATGTCGCATACGAACCTCCGATTTCAAGAGAAGAAGAGGATATGTCAAAAACAAGACCGATAAAGCTCAAGGATGAAGCAGAGCTTGAAGAAGATTTTGTCGGCGAGGAAGAGGACAAGTCAAAAGACAAAATGCCGATGATTGCGGCGGCTGTTGCCTGCGGTATTTTCCTTATCGGTGTGGTTACGCTTCTCGGAACTATCTTCGGTTGGTGGAACGGAAGAGACGCAAAAATTGTCGAAACTCCGGATATCGTCGGTATGACCATTGAAGAGGCAATGAAGGAATATAAAGATTTCGAAGTCCTTGAGATAAACGAGGATGCCCGCGAATACAGCGATGAGTATGAAGAAGGGGAAATTATCAAACAGCGCCCCGAGGCTGAGATGTCAAACTCCTCCGGTAAGATTTATGTTACATTGAGCCGTGGAAAGAGAGAGGGCGAAATTATCCTTCCCGAGCTTTTGAATATGACAGAAGAACAGGCAAAAATCGTTCTAGAGCGCGAGGGTCTCGTCTGCAAGATTGAGCAGGAAAACTCAGAGGAAATAGAAGAAGGTCATGTTATAAAAACAGAGCCTGCAGCGCAGACAGAGCTTATAGAAGGCGATTTGGTAACTGTTTTCGTAAGCCTCGGTAAAGAGGTTATAGAGAGCTCTGTTCCGAAGATTACTGGAATGACAGAGGACGCGGCGATTTCTGCACTTGAAGCGGCAAAGCTCTCAAAAGGCAGTATCGGTCACGAAAACAGCGATACTGTAAAGAAAGGTCTTGTCATAAGACAGGATGTAGCTGACGGTGAAAAGAGACCTGAGGGAACAAGCATCGGCTTTACGGTAAGTCTCGGTCCGAAGGCGGTGGAAAACACCCCTGCACCTGAAAAAGAGACCCCTGCCACATCTGACAAGCCGGCGCAGGATAAGCCGGCGCAGGCTCCTGCGACAGATAACAGCGTTAAGATTACCCGTGAAATCAGGCTTCCTGATTCACCGGACACCTTTACTGTAAAAATCACGGTCAACGGAAAAACACAGTACGAAAAATCTCATAAGGGGACAGACGGTTCTGTCAATGTCACATTAACAGGAAACGGACCTTCAACGGTATGTATCTACATCGATAATGTGATTCGTCAGGAAATACCGATAGATTTCAAATAACATGGAAAAAACAAGCTTTGGTAGAATTCTTAAAGGAATAGGTGGCTTCTATTATGTCGATACGGAGGAGGGGCTCATTACCTGCCGTGCGCGAGGAAAGCTCCGCAAACTTGGCATAACTCCGTATATCGGTGACTTTGTCGATATCGCCGTGAATCCTGACAATACGGGATATGTAATGGAGATTCACGAACGGAAAAATCTTATGATTCGTCCGCCGGTTGCGAATATCGATATGATTGCGATTATCGCGTCAAAAGCGCCTCCTTGCACAGATACATACTTCATAGACAGAATAACTGCAATGGCGACCCATAAGAATATAGAGGTTTGCATTGTTATAAACAAATGCGACGAGGATATCGGTGACGACCTTTATGAAATCTACAATAAGACAGGAACAAAAGTCTTTCGGCTAAGTGCAATAAGCGGTGACGGTGTCGATGACTTCAGGGCGCATCTTCAGGGGAAACTCACAGCACTCACGGGGAATTCAGGAGTAGGAAAATCTACCCTCATAAATGCGCTTATTCCCGAGGCGTATCTTGAAACGGGCGAAATTAATCAGAAGCTCGGCAGGGGAAGACACACAACCAGACTTGTTGAGATTTTGAAGGCAGATGAAAATACCTGGATTTCAGATACACCGGGATTTTCGGCGTTTGACATCTGTGCACAGTCTGAGATAAATGCAGAGAACCTTGAAACGCTCTTTCCTGAATTCGCGGAGTTTTCCGGAGACTGTCGCTTCACAGGCTGTGCGCATATAAAAGAAGAAGGCTGCGGAGTTCTTGAAGCGCTTGCAAAGGGAGCAATACAACCCTCCCGCTATGAGAGCTATACGAAGATGTATTCGGAGCTTTCTGCGCTTCCGAAATATAAGTAGGTGAGAATTATGAAGAAAAACGAAATAGTGTCCTTGCTCAAATTTTCGGGGAGCATCCTTGTAAACCAGTTCATTGCCATTCTCATTTCGATTTTTGTGACGAATATAATCGCGTTTTTCTCACCAAATGGTTTTGGTCTTCTTCGTTTTCTCTTTTCTTTTGTCATCTATGTTTTGCTTATTTATACACTTGCGTGGCGCAGAGGAGAGTCTGATGCAAACAAGGTAAGACTTTCAAAACTTTACGACAATAAATTCAGAGGCTTTATCGCGGGCCTTTTGGCCGCTTTGCCTCTGCTTATAGTCGCGTTTCTTGCTTTTCTTTCTGAAAGCGGGAGAGTTTCGTTCTTCGAGCTTTTAGGCGTTGACGGGATAACTGTTATAAACCGTTTTATAAATCTCCCGATAGGTGATTTATATGTGTTTGCAAACGAAAGACCTATTTTGAATCTCGTTTTTCCGTTTATAATTCCCGTAGTCTCGGGAGTTGCATATATTCTTGGATTATTTGAGATTTCGCTCAAACAGATTTTGATTTACAAAGCGGATAAGGAATAGAATACTTATAAATATCACGCCATAAGATTATTGGGGTGATATTTTTGAAATATGAAAAAATTTTTAGTTTGGTAATATGTGTTCTGTTTATATCTTCGGTTACGCTTTTGTTTTGTCTTGAGAGTGATAAGCGGGCTCAGTTTGCCATAATTGAGATTGATTGCCCGACTGTAATCATTGACCCCGGGCACGGCGGAGAAGACGGCGGAGCTGTCGGGGTTGACGGTATCCTCGAAAAGGAGATAAACCTTGCGGTGTCGGAAAAACTCGAAGTGATTCTGAATCTCTGCGGAATAAACACCGATATGACGCGGAGAACTGACAATTCGCTATCTGGCGAGGGTGGAGAAACCGTAAGAAAAAGAAAGGTCTCAGATATAAAAAAACGCGTTGAGCGAATTAATGAAATACAGGAAGCGACCCTTATAAGCATACACCAAAACTCTTTTCCCGAAGAAAAGTATAAGGGTGCTCAGGTCTTCTTTTCTGAGAGAAATCTTAACAGTGAAGCGCTTGCAAAAACGGTTCAGAATTCTTTAAAAGAGGGGATAGATAACGGAAACAACAGGAAGGAAAAGAAAAGCGAAAAGACAATTTATATTCTCAATAATGTAAACTGTCCTGCAATTCTCATTGAATGTGGCTTTCTGTCAAATTATGAGGAAGCTTATCTTCTGAAAAAAGATACTTACAGAACAAAGCTTGCGACATGTATTGCGGCAGGCTTTTTGAGATACAAAGATACAGAAGTGAAGTGATAATTTATGAAAACAAAAACAGTTTTTATCTGCAAGGACTGCGGAAACGAAACACCGAAATGGAACGGTAAATGTCCCGCTTGCGGAGCTTGGAACACGCTGGAGGAATTGAGTGTTCAGGTGAAGAAATCCTCTTCATCACAGCATACTGCGTCCGTGAAAAGAGGGGAGCTTTCGCCTATTACGGAAATAGCGGTTAACGATGAGATAAGATTTGACACCGGTATGGGGGAATTAAACCGTGTTCTTGGCGGTGGTGCGGTCTCGGGCTCGCTCGTTCTTGTGGGCGGCGAACCGGGAATAGGAAAATCGACGATTCTACTCCAGATTTGCCGTGAATTATGCTGTAAATCAAAAGTGCTTTACATCTCCGGTGAAGAATCACAGCGCCAGCTAAAGCTTCGTGCAGAGCGACTTGGCGTAAATCCGGAGTCTCTCTATGTGTATGCAGGAACGGATATGGACGATATCATTTCTGTAACGGAGCAGGTTAAGCCTCAAATTATGATAATCGACTCAATTCAGACTGTTTACAAGAGTGACTTGCCCTCAACTCCCGGAAGCATTGCTCAGGTCCGCGAATGTACAATGTCGTGTATGGAGATTGCAAAGGGGAAGAATATAACTGTTTTTGTGGTTGGGCATGTAAATAAAGACGGTTACATTGCAGGTCCGAAGGTACTTGAACATATGGTTGACTGTGTTCTGTATTTTGAGGGCGACAAGAATATGTCCTATCGAATCCTTCGCGCGGCGAAGAACAGATACGGCTCAACAAACGAAATCGGCGTTTTTGAAATGCGCGATAAGGGCCTTTTTGAAGTCAAGAACCCGTCTGCAGCACTCCTTGACGGAAGACCGTGTGATGTTCCGGGAACTTGTGTTGCTTGCGTTATGGAGGGTTCGCGTCCGATTTTAGCCGAAGTTCAGGCACTCGTGACTGCTACTGCATACGGAAATCCCCGCAGAATGAGTTCAGGTATAGATTATAACAGAGCAACGCTCCTGCTTGCAGTATTGGAAAAAAGAGCAGGGTTTAAAATGGGGAATTACGATGCTTACATAAATGTTGTAGGCGGTTTAAAAATTGAAGAAACCTCGGCGGATTTGCCGACAATTCTTTCAATTGCTTCTGCAACAAAGGACAAGCCTCTGCCACCGGAGCTTGCGGCGTTTGGCGAGATAGGGCTTACCGGTGAAATAAGGTCTGTTTCTGCGGCTCAGCAGCGTCTTAACGAAATAAGGAGACTCGGTTTTACCCGTTGCATAATGCCGGCGCAGAATTCGCGGGATATAACTGTTCCTGACGGGCTTGAGGTTTTGTTTGCAAAGAATATAAGAGAGGCAATAAGTGTTCTTTTTTAAATTGACAATAAACAAGAATTAATATATTATATAATTAGCTGATTTTTTATGCATTTAGATTTATGGAGGAAGACATATGAGCAGAAAAGCTGCGCGTGAAGTAGCCGTTCATATCGTATATGATTTTGGCTTCAATAACGAGATTGGAAGCGAATCTCTGAGCTATTTTTTGAGTGATGATTTTGCAACAAGCGTTTCCGACGATACGGAAATTTATTCACAGGTCGGAACATCGCAGCATCCTTACATAATAGAGGTTGTAAACGGTGTAGCAGAAAAGCGTGAAGAGATTGACGAGCTTATAAAAAAGTACTCCGTCGGTTGGAATCTTAACAGAATTTCAAGAATTGCAATGGCAATAATGCGCGTTGCGGTTTACGAATCAAAGTATCTCGATGAGGTTTCTGAGAAGATTGCAATAAACGAAGCGGTTGAGATAGCAAAAAAGTACGATTCTGCAGAAACAGTTTCGTTTATCAACGGAATCTTGGGAAGTATAGTCAGAGAAGGACAGGCGTAAGTTATGGCGCGTATTTGCACAATAAGCGAGCTTAATGATTACCTGAAATCGATGTTTGATGCAAACCCGAACCTCAGCGGGGTTTATGTTAGGGGCGAGATTTCAAACTACAAGTTTCATTCTTCAGGGCATCACTACATGACACTCAAGGACGAGAACTCCGTTCTTCGTGCGGTAATGTTCAAGTTCGATGCGACAAAGCTCAATTTCCGTCCTGAAAGCGGAATGAAGGTCATAGCAAAAGGAAGGGTCAGCGTCTTTCCGCGTGACGGTCAGTATCAGCTCTATATAACCGATATGATTCCTGACGGTGTCGGCGCTTTGTATGTCGCTTTTGAACAGCTTAAAAAGAAGCTTATGGCAGAAGGTCTTTTTGACGAAGGTCATAAAAAAGCTTTGCCAAGATTTCCGCATAAGATAGCGGTAATAACCTCTCCGACAGGCGCGGCTGTCCGCGATATTTTAAGAATTTTAAAGGCGCGTTTTCCGATGGCAGAGGTGCTTGTATGTCCTGTTCTTGTTCAGGGACCTGATGCTCCGGCAGACATCGCGTCAATGATTGAATATGTAAACCGGCATAACCTTGCAGATTTGATTATTACGGGTCGCGGCGGTGGCTCTATCGAAGACCTTTGGGGTTTCAATGACGAGTCCGTTGCGAGAGCGATATACGCCTCTGAAATCCCTGTTATCTCTGCAGTAGGCCACGAGCCTGATGTTACGATATCTGATTTCGTAGCGGATGTCCGTGCGGCGACGCCGTCAAACGCTGCGGAAATTGCAGTTCCC